>DATIMM010000078.1:0-58531 GCA_035475295.1 Bryobacteraceae bacterium | reverse complement strand
CCGCCAACTCCGCTTGGGTGCCACGACCGGCCTCCCAAGCTTCCACCTGTTTCTGCCGGAAATCGTCGGAGTACTGCATACTACCCTCCGCCTTTTCCTTCAGCCTATCTCACCCGTACACTAAGCTGAATTCTGCTCTAGATAGGGATGGCCGGATTCGCCATCCAGGAAGGTCCGGAACTGTTGCCGGGTCCACTCTGCGGTCGGATGGTCCATGACGTTGACATGCAAGATTCTACGCGATCCGATCTCGATAGCAACAAATACGCACGAGATATGAAAGTTGGCCGTCACGGGCGTGAAAAAGTCGCAGGCGATGATCTCACTGGCATGATTCTGGACAAAGGTCGCCCATCGCTCGCTGCGGGGTGGCCGCGGTCGTTTCGCTTGCTGGAGATATTTGCCCACGGTGCGGGGATCGACCAGCAAGCCGAGCTTCAGTAACAGCTCATCGGCGATTCGTCCCTCCACCAACTCGGATTCCCTTCAGTCATGGTGAGGATGAGCGTTCGGAGATTCTTGGGGAGTGGCGGCCGCCCGACCGGTCGACATTTCCACCTCCAGAACTGTCGGAATGCGACGCGGTGCCAACGAACCAAGGTGCTCGGTCTCATGATCGCCAACGCATGGTCCCAGGGGAAGAACCGGCCCAAGAGGACCAGCGCAAGTTTGGCTGCCGGTGTGGGCCGACGTCGGCGCGCCCTCCTTTCCTGATACAGCGTGAGTTGTCGACGCAGGAACAGATTCTCTGTGATGATCTCAGCACGAGTCCGAGACCCGAGACCCGAGACCCGAGACGGATCAGATCTCGAAAAACCGCAGCACGACCACGATGAGGGTACGCAAGCCGATCTCCTGCTATCGAGTGAATCCGCCGTCAGTGACACGGTACTGCAGATCGTGTTTCGGCCCGTACGGAATTTTTCCGGACGACAGCGGTACTCGCTCAGCTACCGCGATCTGGAGGAAATGGTGTAATCACAAGTAACAAGTTTTGCTGGAGCCGATCGGGATCTCTGGTTCTGCCGAAAGATCGCCGACCTGCTCTTCTCGCGATTCTGGGTGGCGTCTGTATGTTCCGTGGCAGGAACTGGGCGCGTTGGCTCGCGCTGGTTGGATGGCATATCATGCCGTCCTGAACGGATTTCACTCGTGGTTTGAGCTGCCAGCACAGTCTGCTATGCGCAGCGTTCGCCTAAGTCCTCTTTCGCGAGCGGGCGCGACAGAGCTACCATTGAAACGGTAGTGAGATAGCGGTTCACGAACCGACTCGATTCGCTCAAGCGACGATTCTGTGCCGACCGATTACGACGAGATCGCTGAACAGTATGGTCGTTCCAAACAGGTTCCCTGGCGTCATCACATCGAACTGTATAGTTTGCTTGCACTGCTCGGCGATATCTCGGGAGCGGCAGTCCTGGATCTTGCCTGCGGCGATGGACACTACACACGGATTCTTAAGAGGCTGGGTGCAGCGCAGGTCGTCGGAGTGGACCTTTCCAGCAGAATGATCGAACTCGCGCGCGCGGCCGAGCGAGACGAGCCATTTGGGGTCGAGTATTTTGCGGGAGATGCCCGAGAGCACCAATTCCAAGCGTGCCTAGATGTCGTAGTTGCTGCCTATCTCCTGAACTATGCTCGCTCGAGCGACGAACTATTTGGCATGGCCACGCCAATTCATCGCGGCCTGAAACCCGGAGGCTGGCTGGTAGCCGTGAACAACAATCCTATGCAGCGAGCGGGCAGCTTTGGTGGTACCCGGAAATACGGCTTTATCAAAAGTACGGATGGCGAACCCCGAAACGGCTCGGCTATCCGCTATACGTTCAACGAAGGTGGCGACGAATTCGTAATCGAGAACTATCATTTGGATGCCGAAACGCACGTGTCCGCTTTTCGCGAGGCTGGCTTCTCGGACGTGAAGTGGTGTATGCCACAGCTGTCGCCCACCGAAAGCGGCGCTCGTGCCGAATACTGGGCTGATTTTCTCCGTGACTCGCCTATCGCTCTGCTGTGTTGCACAAAACAGGAATCGGCCCGTTCGCAAGACGCAAGCCGCTGATGGAGCGTCTCAGCCAAACTGCGGACCCGTCGCTGTACAACTCTGATTTAACGCCGGTACGGCCAGGCGATCGCAACTGGGGAGCTTATCATTTCGCCTGTCTCTGGATAAGTATGAGCGTTTGCATCCCGACTTACGTGCTGGCTCCGGGCCTGATTGCCGGTGGCCGCGATTGCACCCTGTGCTTTGGTCTGGGTCGGCGCCGGCGACGCTGCAGCACAGTTCGCAGGAGGGCTTTAGGTCAAGCTTCGGTTTGGCTACTCCAGAGAAGAACTCCTTAGAGGCAAACACGTAACGAGAGACTGTGTTGGATCCGGGCAAGTGTTCCTGGGCTAGAACCACCCTGGCAGCACAGCAGGCCCAATCGACGGGCTAGTTTGCAGCGACGTTTGTCTGTTCAGAGCACAAGGCAGACACAGCCAAAGTAGTCATCTGACTGGTCGAGCACACTCATTCGGTCCGGCCGCCACAATGGACGGATTTCGCCTCATGTTCAGGCTCACGCACAACGGGAGATAATTGACGGATCGCCGACCAACGGCCTATGCCCGGCGAGAGCTTTAGAACTTCCTTGTGCTTATTTCGTATGAAAGGGGCGAAGACCGCAGAGCTCCACGGCGTCATTTTTGCGCACGACACGGCGTAAGGATCGCGGCGGAACGTTAAGCGTTTGCACGTGCGCTGGGCCGGTGAACTGGTTGTGCAGATTGCCCGAGTGCGCCGTCGGCTAACTGGTGAGCATCAACTGGTTTACAGCGCGGTCGTGGTTGAGCTTTCATCCACCCACATCGGTTTTTGCGAGAACGAGAAGTTTATTCGCTCGCTGGCCTCTCGCCAGTAAACCTCCGCCGTACGATTGAGACCAGCGCACTCACACGTCTTCTGTCAACAGGCGCGGAAACCTCGCCACCCAGCTTAAACGCGGTACCGACGATCGCGCCGTCAGCCACTTCGAGCAGGGTCTCAACGGTCGACTCGTCCACTCCGCTGCCGACGTAAACGGCTGCACCGCCGGCATGACTTTTGACGGTGCGCACGTCCTCTAGCGCTGTAGGTTTGCCGGTTGACGTACCGCTGACGATCACGGCGTCGGCGAGACCGCGTTCCACAGTGTCTTCCACCTCGTGTCCCAAAGACCTGTCCCCCAGCGCTGCGGAATGCTTCACTGCAACATCCGCCCAGATCTGGGCGGTTATACCGAGCGCACGCCGATATCTTGTGATCTCCTGTGCCTCGCCCTGCAGTATGCCCTGGTCGGCCAGCCGCGCTCCCGTATATACGTTGACCCGCACGAATTCCGCTCCCACTGCTGCGGCGATGGCAATCGCCGAGATTCCATCGTTTCGGAGAACGTTGATGCCAAGCGGAAGAAGAAAGCGAGTTTTGATTTCGAACGCCAGCGTGCTCAGGAAGGCAACCGTATGCGCCGGTACACGCGAAGCATAAAACGGCACATCGCCGAAGTTCTCGATCATTAAACCGTCCACCCCGCCTTCGGCGAGCGCGGCCGAATCGGCCAGCACGAATTGCCGGATTTTTTCGAAGTTCATCGAGCAACGCGGCGCACCCGGTAACGCAGGCACGTGAATCATCCCGATCACTGCTTTACCGGTTCGAAACACAACATTAGAATACTCGCACTGACTAGAAGTTAACTCGGAAATCAAAAGCTTTTAGGAAGAACCGAAACCACGGTATAGTCCTCAAAACGTGCGGCCACGAAGCTGAAGCATTGCACCCGGCCCACACTCGGAGCGGCCGATTTACCAGGCGCAGCGACTCGAACACGCGCCCGATGCAGGTTGCGCACGGGTTCCGGTTGTGATCCGACCCAGCATCCACCCGCCGCTGACGCTGCCGAACGTGGCAGCAAACAATGGAGCCGCCGTTCCGAGCGAGTCGTGCTTACGATTTAAACCTCGGACGGGCAAGAGGTAGAGCGGTAGCCCATGCCATTTAGAAGCAGAAGCCGCAGTGGCATAGCTATTCCAATCCCAGGATCCACGCACTCCGTTGGCTCAGCACTTCGTCTAACTCACTTTCCATGGGGGGGCACCGTGTTTGGCGGATCCGTCTAATCATCACAGAAGATCAGGCTTCAGACCAACTCGGCGCGCTCAGTTAAGCATGTGCTCGGCTCAACCTGTGTTGGACGAGCCTGACACTTCGCCGGAGGCGCCATGGGCGGAGGCAACTCTGGAATTGAGTACTGCGCGTTACAGAGGCCGATGCAAAGCCCAGTTCCTGCGAGGCTCTTACTATCTTTGTGTTCTGTTTCAGCTACGCCCAGCTTACGCGCCGCTGGTTCGACGATTGTCCGTGCCTACTTGCACTCCAGCAGCGAAACGACCCCTGAGCTGATGTTATAAAACGCGGGAAGAACTAGTAGTTTGTAGTCTTTCACTAATCCGGAGATAGCAGGCGAAGCCTCGCGAAGCAAAGATGCCTGGATTTTGGCGTTTGCCTTGGTCGCTGACTCGAGGTCTGGTCCCGCGAGATCGACCGCGGGCTGGATGTGCGGATAAAGCGCGCTGATCTGCCCGGGAACTTCCTTCCCTTCAATCGTGGCCTGAACTGCACCGCAAGAACCATGTCCCATGACCAGTATTACTTTAACGCCCAAGACCGCTGCACCATATTCAAGGCTTGCGATGATTTCCGAAGTCGTGACATTCCCAGCATCGCGCGTAACGAAGATATGACCGATAGTTTGATCGAAAATTAACTCGACGGGTACCCGGGAATCCGCACAGGCCAACAGTGCCGCGAACGGTTGCTGTTTTTCACTGGTATGGTGCCTCAAGATAGCGAGGTTCTCCTCAAATGACGTCAGGTTTCCAGCCACGTAGCGCTTGTTGCCCGCAACCAATTCCGCCAGTGCCATTTCAGGGGTGAGCGTCGTCTGTGCCAGAGCGGAACCTGGGGCCAGGAACTCCATCCCGGCCGTAGCCACGAATCCGGTGACCGCGCTTCCGACCGCCATCTGGAGGAACTTTCGACGCTTCGATAAACCGAGGTGCGAGCCGCAGGTGGAAGAAGGCTCATTATCTGGCCGAGCCTGGTTGAATTGTGTAGGGTCGTTCTTCGAATTGAACTGAGCCATGATCAGAACCTCCGATTGGCATTGGTTTCAGGGATACGTCGCAATTTACGCCGAGCGATTTCTCGCCGGATTCGACTGACAGATCCTGGTGACAGGCCATGCTCGACAATCCAGGAGGACTTAATCTTAATGCCTACGGAACCGGACTGCGCAGATTTGTTGTACCGTCCGTACTAGAGCCAGGTGGCAGTACTATTGGCTGTTTGCAAAGAAAATGGCAGCACGCGCCATGAATATTGTTCGGTAGCGTACGAGCAGCTTTCGATGGCTGGCAGCTCTTTGTTCAGACGCGACCTGCGGTAGTGGCGCAAACAGGAAAGGCTCCCTGGTAAGGTAGGCCGAGTGCGGAAGAGCCGGCCAGCGGTATTCAAAGGAAGTCATTTTCAAGATTAAGGCATCGTGCTGTGCGTTCGCTGGTACCTCCGTTTTCGGCCGTTATCGCGACGTGGAAGAGATCATACTGAAGCGGGGGCTCACCGTGGATCACTCGACCGTTGGTCGTTGGATTTTGCGCTATGCGCCCCTCCTGTGCCAACCTGTGCGGCGTCATTTTCGCTATCCGAAGAGGTCGTGGCGCGTGAATGACACGGATGTTCGCGTGGCCGGTAGATGGACCTCATCTGTATCGAGCACTCGATTCAGAGCGCCACACCATTGATTCCTGCTCTCTCCGTCTCGGGATCGACTCGCCGCCGAGCAGTTCTTACAACTGGCCGTATGGGCATCTTCGGCCCAGAGCCATCAACGTTGATGGACATCCCTCTTATCTCGGTAATTGCTGAGCTGAAACAGAGTGGCGAACTCCCCAGCGATTGCCAGTATCGAAGTTCCCCTTACGCCTATTCGATCCTTACCCTCCACGCTCTCGTGCGCCTGCATTTTCTATTTGCCACACTGCCAATTGCCGTCAATCACTTGCCGCAAACCTAAGGATCAGGCCAAAGGGCCGAGATAACTTCCGTGTGGTGTGTGATCCAAGACTTGAGAAATCCTAGCGGCGGCGCTCTCGGGAACGTGAGCGCCCGGATTGCATATTCTCAGTGTGCGATGTGCACCGTAAATGACGCGGCATGAAATAATTGACTTCGCGAGGTGCACCCCGTCCGCAAGCAGCGAGGGCTTCGGGCAAGGCGTCTCATGCGCTACAACGCAAAAAGCTGCAAGGAGCCAGAATGCGTCCTTCCACTCCGCAGTATCAGTCCGGTTTCGGGAACGAGTTCCAGACCGAGGCTGTCCCTGATGCCCTACCCAATGGACAGAATTCTCCCCAGAAAAGCCCGCATGGCCTCTATACGGAACAGTTCAGTGGGACGTCCTTTACTAGTCCGCGAAGCACAAACCGCCGGACGTGGACATATCGAATCCGACCTTCCGTCACTCACCGTCCCTTCGAACTGCGCCCGAACGGACTCATCCGGAGTGGGCCTTTTCAGGAAGTGCCCACGCCACCGAACCAGCTCCGATGGAATCCCCTCCCGGTCCCGGAGGAACCGACGGACTTCATCGACGGGCTGATCACCTTCGGCGGCAACGGAGATCCCTCGTTGCAGACCGGCGTCAGCATCCATCTCTACGCCTGCAATCGATCTATGCAGGACCGCTTGTTTTACACCTCGGACGGTGAACTGCTGATCGTCCCCCAAAGCGGACCGCTACGCTTTGCGACGGAATTGGGCATTTTGGACGTAGCCCCAGGCGAGATCTGTGTGATTCCTCGCGGCCTCAAATTCAGGGCGGAGTTGCAGGAGGGAACCGCGCGAGGTTACGTTTGTGAAAATCACGGAACCCAATTTCGCCTGCCCGATCTGGGGCCCATCGGTGCCAACGGTCTCGCCAATCCACGCAATTTTCTGGCGCCCGTTGCCGCCTTCGAGGACCGCGACGGGGAGTTCCAAATTATCAACAAATTTCTGGGCAATATCTGGACTGCGTCGATCGATCACTCGCCTTTGGATGTTGTCGCATGGCATGGAAACTACGTGCCCTACAAGTACGATCTCGCAACATTCAACTGCATCAACACAGTTTCGTTCGACCATCCCGACCCGTCCATTTACACCGTTCTCACGGCGCCCACTTCCAGCCCGGGCACCGCGAACATCGACTTCGCAATCTTTCCGCCGCGGTGGCTGGTCGCGGAACATACGTTTCGTCCGCCCTGGTTCCATCGCAACGCCATGAACGAATTCATGGGCCTGATCTTCGGGGCCTACGATGCCAAAGCAGAAGGCTTCCTGCCTGGCGGCGCCAGCTTGCACAATTGCATGTCCGGCCACGGACCCGATGCCGAGACCTGGGAACGGGCAAGCAGCGCCGAACTGAAGCCTCAGAAACTCGATAACACTTTGGCGTTTATGTTCGAGACTCAACTGGTGATCCGCCCCACGAGATTTGCAATGGAAACCCACATTCTGCAACACGAGTACTACGAATGCTGGCAAGGGCTCAAAAAGCACTTCCGATGAGATCCATCGAGACGTTACTGCGAGGGCTCATCGATTATGCCGGCCTCTTCCCGCCCGCGTCTCTCGACTTGTCGTCTGCTGCTGCCAACTACCGCACCTATCTGGGGCAACGATATTCGTGGGCACTCGGCCGCTTCGTGGTGCCTCTGTCACTCCTGAACAACTTCGCGGCTCATCGTGAGGGCATCACTGATCACAGTCTCAGCATCTTAGGCGAACCGGAGCAACTCAGCAGGCTGAACAGTCCCGCGCCTCGTGCTTCCGTGTTCGAAGTAAAGACAAAGACCCCGACCGAAGTCGCCTCACTGCGAAAGGCCCTGCCCGTTCAGACGATCTTCCTGGAAGCACACGACGGGAAATGGACATCTGAACTATTCGAAGCAGTTGCTGCAGCGGATGCGGGTGCCAAGATTCGCACGGGCGGCATAAACGCGAGTAACTTTCCCTCCCCACACGAAATCGTTGCATTTATGAAAGGCTGCAGGCGAGCGAAAATACCCTGGAAAGCAACCGCAGGTCTCCATCATCCATTCCCCGGTGTTCACCCGCTGCGGTATGAGCCGGATAGCCCGTCTGCGATGATGCACGGCTTCGTCAACGTGTTTCTTGCCGCCACATTGATTTATTGCAGCGAAGCGGAATGCGTCGCGACGGCCTTACTGAACGAACAATCGCCGGCGGCATTTGTCTTCGACCATGACGGAGTCACCTGGCGCGGCTATCGCCTGACCACCAGTCAACTCAGAGACACGCGCGAGCAGTTCGCTATCAGCTTCGGCTCCTGCTCGTTCACAGAACCGATCTCCGACCTCCAGGATCTGGGCCTGTTATGAGCTACCCCATCGGAGAAACACATGATCCTCAACTGAAGAGCTGGGTCGAATCTGCGAACGATCTCCAATCGGATTTCCCGATTCAAAATCTGCCTTTGGGTGTTTTTCGCGACGAAAAATGTGAAGAAGCCACTTCCATCGGCGCCGCCATCGGCAGCAGCATTCTGGACCTCCGCCTCGCACGAGAGTCATCGCCGTTTCAACCGCTGCCCCCCGCCACGCGGAACGCGCTTTCTTCGAAGACACTGAACGGCTTAATGGAACTCGGGCCCTCCGCCTGGTCCGAACTGCGCCTCCTCTTGAGCCGTGTTCTCAGAGCCGATCACCCGGACTGGAAGCACGCTCGATCCGCGCTACAGCCCTATCTTGTCCCAGCCGAACAAGCCGCGATGGAACTGCCGGCCGCCATTGGCGACTACACCGATTTCTACGCATCCATCCACCACGCAACACGTGTCGGCCGCCTCTTTCGCCCGGATAGCCCGCTCCTGCCCAACTACAAATACGTCCCCATCGGCTATCATGGCCGCGCTTCTTCCGTCGTTGTCAGTGGAACGGCGATCGCACGTCCTGGTGGGCAGATCAAGCCGCAAGGCATCGATGTTCCCGCCTTTCGGCCCACTCAGGCGCTCGATTACGAACTGGAACTCGGCTGTTTTATCGGTCCTGGGAACGCCCTTGGCTCCCCCATTTCGATGACAGACGCCGAGTCCCACATTTTCGGATTCTCTCTCGTGAACGACTGGTCCGCCCGCGACGTTCAGTCCTGGGAATATCAACCGCTTGGGCCCTTCCTCGCTAAAAGCTTCAGCACAAGCGTCGGGCCTTGGATCATCACCATGGAAGCCCTTGCGCCCTTCAGAGCACCTGCGGCTTTACGCGAACTGGAGAACCCCGCGCCCCTGTCGTATCTCCAGTCGGAGGAAAACGAAACGACTGGTGCATTCGATATCTGCCTTGAAGTATTCATCCGGTCTGAGCGCATGAAGGTGGAGGGCATGAGCCCCGTTCGCCTCAGCCGAAGTAATGCGCGCGACCTCTACTGGACGGTTGCCCAGCTGCTAACTCACCACACCAGCAACGGCTGTAATCTCCGTCCCGGCGATCTGCTCGCCACCGGAACAGTCTCTGGGCCTCAGCCGGACTCCTCAGGCTGTCTGCTCGAACTCACACGGCGAGGCGCCCATCCAATCGTGCTTCCCACCGGCGAGACTCGAACCTTCCTCGAAGACGGAGACGAAGTGATCATGGCAGCATTCGCCGAGCGAAATGGATTCGTTCGCGTCGGTCTCGGTGAATGCCGGGGCCATATCGTGCCCGCCAAACTTCTGTAAGCTTGCCAACTCCGGCGATGCTCTCAGGCATATAATGAGCATCGGGAGGTCGATAATGGCCACCGTCATCGGCTCAGGTCTCACCACAAATGAGTCGCCCTTTATAGAAGAAGCGCGCCATGCCGGCCAGCTCTTCATTGAACAGCCCTACGAGCTTTATTCGGAAACAAACCACGAAACGTGGCGGCAGTTATTCGCCAGGATCAAGCCCCGATGGTACCGTTATGCGAACGACGCTTTCCTGCGTGGAATCGACTCTCTGGCCCTGGACCCGTATCACATCCCGCGCCTTCAGGACGTAAACACGTTCCTGTGCCCGCTGACCGGCTTTCAGGCCAGAGCGGTCAGTGGTTATGTTCCAGCTTTCGTGTTCTTCGATTCTCTACGAAACCGCCAGTTCCCGACTACGATCACAATCCGCTCGATCGACAAACTCGATTACCTGCCTGAGCCCGATATCTTTCACGACATCGCGGGACACGTGCCTATGCATACCGATCGCGCCTTCGCCGACACGCTGGTACGGTTTGGCGAATGCGCCCACACGGCGGCCGATTGGGTCAGCTATATCGCGGATCGTAGTAAACGCGTTCACGTCCTGACCAATGTCATCCGGGCGATGGCGCGGTTCTTCTGGTTCACTGTGGAGTTCGGCCTGATGCGATACCGGGATGGCATCCGCGTGTACGGCAGCGGTCTTCTTTCCAGTTTCGGAGAAATCGCCCATGCCGTGGACTCCCCCGAAGTGCAGCGCTACCCGATGCAACTGGAGTGGGCCGTCAATCAGGCCTTCGAAATCGACCACTATCAGCCCCTGCTCTTCGTAGTCGAAGGGTTCGATCACCTGCACGATCTGGTTGGTAAGCTGGAGCGCATGCTGAAAAGCGGCGGGCTAAACAACGTCGCTCCGGGCGAGCCCGCCGTCAACGAGCACGATCTCGAAAGTTTTCTCGGCCTCGCGGAGTCCCGCGTTTGATCAGGCCGTTTCTACAGGTTTCCACGCAACTCCTGCTCGCGCTCAATTGCTTCAAATAGGGCTTTAAAGTTGCCCTTCCCGAAACCACGGCTGCCCTTGCGCTGGATGATTTCAAAGAAAAGCGTGGGTCGGTCTTCTACCGGTTTCGTGAAGATCTGCAGCATGTATCCTTCATCATCGCGGTCCACAAGAATCCCGAGCCCGCTCAGTTCATCCAGCGGCTCATCGATTCGCCCAACGCGCCTTCCCAGATCTTCGTAATACGTGTTCGGCACCCGCAGAAACTCGGTGCCCTGTGCGCGGAGCCGCTTTACCGTCTGCACAATGTTATCCGTGGCCATTGCTATGTGCTGAACGCCGGGACCGCCATAGAAGTCCAGATACTCCTCTATCTGAGACTTCCTTTTAGCTTGTGCCGGCTCATTGATCGGGAACTTGATGCGATCGTTTCCGCTTGCCATCACCTTCGACATGAGCGCAGAGTACTCTGTGCTGATGTCTTTGTCATCGAAATGCTGGTACTGCCGAAAGCCCATCACATCCCGATAAAACGCCACCCACCGATTCATCTCGCCCCAGCCGACGTTGCCGACGATGTGGTCAATGTGCAGCAACCCGGTAGGCTTCGCCAGGGTATCCGGTCCGGCAACGCAAGAAAAGCCCGGCAGAAAGGACCCGGCATATCTCTGGCGCTCCACGAACGTGTGGATCGTATCGCCGTAGACCGCGATGGACGCGAACCTCGCGTCGCCGTCCTCGTTGCGAATCGTTTCCGGCCCCCGCACGCTTCGCGCTCCCCGTGCTGTCGTCTCCTTCCACGCCGATTCCGCGTCATTCACCGACAGAGCTATGCCGTGCACGCCGTCTCCATGCTTCTGCACATGCTCCGAAATCGGGTGGCCGGACCGCAGTGCCGTTGTCAGCACGAAGCGGATCTTGTTCTGCTCAACTACGTAGGACACGGAATCACGGCTGCCGTTCTCCGGCCCGCGGTAGGCGGTCAGACTCATACCGAAGGCAGTGCGGTAAAAGTGGGCGGCCTGCTTTGCGTTGCCGGCATAAAACTCAAGGTGATCAATTCCGTTTAGCGGCAGAAATTCTTCGGTCTTCTCAGCGGGCCGCGGTGTCTGTTCCAGCACTTGTGACATGCCAAACTCCGAGTCCATTATCCCGCTTTGTTACGCCTTTAGTTCGGGCCTGTCGAAAATCGCCCAAAGAGCCTCCGGGTTTGCAATTGCTTCGATGTTGCGAACCTCCCGTCCATTCACAAAATCCGAAACAGCCAGCTCCACTAGCTTGTTGCTCCGGGTTCGCGGCAGATCGTCCACCGCAAGAATCACAGCAGGCACATGGCGCGGTGTATAACTCGATCGAATTCGCTGCCGTATCTCGGCTTCGAGTTCATGGTCGAAAATCACACCCGGCGCGAGTCGAACCAGCAGCACAATCCGCACATCACCCTTCCACTGCTGTCCGAAGACAAGAGCCTCCAGGACACTGGGAATCTGCTCTACTATGCGATATAGTTCGGCCGTTCCGATGCGCACTCCGCCAGGATTGAGTGTGGCGTCGCTGCGGCCATGGATGATCATTCCGCCATGGCTAGTCCACGACGCGAAATCTCCATGCGCCCAAACGCCCGGATACTTTTCGAAGTAAGCGGCACAATAGTGTTGTCCGTCGGCGTCCCCCCAGAACGCCAGCGGCTGCGAAGGAAACGGACGCACACACACTAATTCTCCCCTCGCGCCTGGTTGATCGCGGAGAGTCCTTCCGTTCTCGTCCCAGACGTCCATTGCCATTCCTAATCCCGGCCGCTGCAACTCACCGGCGTACACCGGCTCGATCGGGCTGCCCAATAGAAAGCACCCACATATATCGGTACCACCCGAAATCGACGCCAGGTGTACATCCCTCTTGATATCTGAGTAGACCCAGGAGAAGCTTTCGGGCGACAAAGGGGACCCAGTAGAGCAGATCGTCCGAAGATGATCGAACGAGTGGGACCGGCAAGGTTGAAAACCAGTCTTCCTGAGTTCGTCGATGAACTTCGCGCTGACGCCGAGTAACGTTATGCGCTCCCGGTCTGCGATATCTAACAGCCTGGTTGGATCGGGATAAAACGGATTGCCATCCACCAGAACGGCCGTCGCTCCCGCCGCCAGCACATTCACCAGCCAGTTGAACATCATCCACCCTGTTGTTGTGAAGTACAGTACACGATCGCCACTCTTCACATCGCAATGAAGGACGTGTTCCTTTTTGAGGTTCAAAAATACGCCACCCGTCCGGTGCACAATGCACTTAGGCTTTCCCGTGGTCCCGCTGGAGAACAACACGAGCCATGGATGGTCGAACGGAAAATCCTCTAGAGAATCGACGGGATCAGCTGAGCGAATCCAAGTCTCCCATGAGTGTGCATCCGGGATGTCTCTGACGTCCCGCAATTCCCGTTTCACAATTACGATCTCCGTTACTGATGGCAGGCCTCGCCGTATGTCGCGCAGGCGCTCGACGCAATCGAACCATTTGCCGCCGTACCGGTACCCCGTCGTTGCCACCAGAACCTTCGGTTCAATCTGCCCAAAGCGGTCCAGTACACCCGCTGCTCCGAAATCGGGTGAGGTCGAGCTGAATATCGCACCGATCGCGGACGTGGCAAGGAGCAGCACCACGGCTTCTGGAACAAGAGGCAGCGATGCCGCGACTCGATCGCCAGGCAGCACGCCAGCGCTCCTGAGCGCACCCGCGACTGAGAATACTTGGCATCTCAGTTCGTCCCACGAGAGCTCATATCTGGCGCCGTCTTCCCCAATGGCAACAATGGCAGACTCTCCGCCCGGCGACCAGAGAAGGTTTTCCGCAACGTTCAATTTGGCATCAGGAAAGAACCCGTTCGAGCGCATCGCCTCGCCGGGATCAAAGGCAACTTTACCCATCTCGCCGATAACTGCGCTAAACTTCCAGACCGCCTTCCAAAATGCATCGAGTTCATTAACCGACCAGCAGTGAAGACTTTCGTAATCCGAAAAGCCACTCTCGCGTAGAAAACTCGTGAGATTTGTACGTTCCCGACGCTCCAGGGACGGCTCCCAGAGAGGTTTCTGCTGCATAGCTCCGCCCCCAATCGTATTCTGCCGCATTTTCAGATGAACAGCACCGATTGAAATGGCTTCGAGCAAGCTGAA
Source organism: Bryobacteraceae bacterium (assembly GCA_035475295.1). GTDB lineage: Bacteria > Acidobacteriota > Terriglobia > Bryobacterales > Bryobacteraceae > Bog-105. Next base: position 44,570 of record DATIMM010000078.1, on the reverse strand, counting down.
AGCATTTCTGCGCGGAGCCAAAGCGCGGCTCTGGCCCGCTCTGGAACAAGCCGTGATGCAGGAGTCTCACTTGTGCTTTACGACCTGCGCCACACCTTTGCGACCCGTTCAACTGACGGAGGCCGGAACCGATCTCGGGACCGTTGCCGATCTGCTCGGTCACTCGGGCCTGCGTGTTGTTGTTGCAAAGTATATCCATCCGCGAGCGAAATCAAAATCGGAGGCAGTTAAAATTCGATCATATACTTCCTGCCGCACTGAAGGCGGCAGAATGATCGGACGAGGGCCGGACTGGCAACTCAATCAGGTTGTTGAAAAGAGAGACGCTTTTCAATCTCTTGGTGTGGTCTACAAAACCTTTATTCGGTGGTTCGATTCCGTCCCGCGCCTCCAACAACTGGCAGTCTTTTCAAGGACTTCGCGGGATTTCGTTTGGGCAGGCGAGGCACGGAGCGCCCGAACTGTCCGAAAGGCACATAGGGCTCTCGGTGGTTAAGCTCGATGAACTCCGTTACAGTTGTGGCCACGTTCAAGTTCCGGCTCGGGAGGCTCAGACCAGCTGGACGCAAACATCGATCGTATCGCGATTGGTCCCACGACTTCATCCGTGGCAGTCTCACGACTAATTGCCGGCCGATGAGCCTAGGCGAAGCTGGCCTTCAGCGCTGGAATCGCGAGCCGTCTAAATATTCTGTTCATGTCCTCAACGGAAAACCGCGTTTTTGCATTTAGCCACCACATCAGCACTCCGAGGAGAGCACCCGCCATAAACTGTGCGAGCGCCTCCGCTGAGATGGAATCGGCGTTGGCCCGTGAAGCCATCGCCTTCACCTCTTTGCGAATCAGATCCAGCAGAATCTTGTGCAATAGCTGCTGAACGACAGCACCGCTCGGCTTCCCTACCATCGTCTGGAATACGTTGCGGTACTCGTTGGCGTGCGCGAATACTTCCTGGCTAAACGCAAACACCCGTTCCTCTGAGTAACCTTCGGCAGCCAGCGCTTTGCGCTGGCATTCGTTGAGAGACTCTCGAAGGCCATCGAAACCGCTCGCCAGCAGATCCTCTTTGTTGTCAAAGTGTGCATAGAAGGTCGCACGGCCAACGTTGGCGCGATCAACTATTTCCTGAACGGAAAGCGCTTCGAATCCCTTCTCTTTAATTAGAGATGACATTGCTGCTCGAAGAAGTTGTTCCGTGCGTAGCACGCGCCGGTCCTTTTTTCTCGTCACTTCAGCATCCTCTCACCTTTCGGGACAATCCGACGGAGTTCGACCAGAAATAGACAGCCGCCTGTGGGTTGTGCAAGTCTCTCCTGGACACACGAAAGATAATGGACACATGTCTAGGAGTGTTCAACGATCCAGTATAGGATCCCTCTTGCAAGAGGGATTCAAAGAAATGGGAAGGCTTGAAAAAACTTACCTGCCCGCTGCTGGCCATGACTGGGCTCTGCCGCTATACGATCCGCTTGTGAAGTTCCTTGGTGTCGATACGGTAAGGAGCGTACTCCTCAATCAAGCTGCGGTCCGGGCGAGTCATCGCGTGCTCGATATAGGTTGCGGGACGGGTACCATGGCCATCCTTATCAAACGGCTCTATCCCGGTACCGACGTTGTCGGATTAGATCCCGATCCGAGGGCCCTCGCCCGAGCCAGGCGTAAGGCGAAACGATCTGGACTGTCGGTTCTCTTCGATCAAGGTTCTTCGGACAACCTGCCGTATCCCGATGCATGCTTCGATCGGGTGTTCTCGTCGTTTATGTTCCACCACCTCCAAGCGGACCAGCGGGAGACCACGTTGTCCGAAGTACGGCGGGTCCTCAAACCTGGCGGCTCCTTTCACCTGGTTGACTTTGAGGGGCCGGATAAGGGTTCACGCGGCTGGTTAACCCGATTGTTTCACTCGAGTCAGCGGCTAAAGGACAACTCCGAAGGCCGGGTGCTCGCGCTAATGAATCACGCTGGTTTTCAAGCGGCGAAGAAACTGCTGGACGGACGCTTGCTCTTCGGAGCCTTGCGTATAGGCTACTTCCAGGCATCCGTATCGCCTAAGGCTAACGTTGATGAAAAGCTGGAGGCGTGATTATTCGCCAGCTTGGGTGATCTGCGCGAAGCCTTGATACGTGTAGGTCATCGGACGCGGGCCAGGAAGATAGAACGTCTTCAGTTCAGTGATTTGAAATCCAGCCACCGTGATGAGCTCGTCTACCTTGCGATTCAGGTGACAACCGCCCGCGATTTGCTTCCAAAGCGGGGTGAGCCGGTCCTGCCACGCGACCACGCCGTGATCGGGAGCACGGCCGTGTTCGAGGAAAATGAGGCGCCCACCCGGCTTGAGAAGTCGTTTTACCTGTTTGAGAGCCTCAGGAGCGTTGGGGATGGAGCACAAGGTCCACGTCATGACAATCGTATCGATACTCGCATCGGCGAGCGGCAGTTTCTCCTCGGCGGATTGCGGCAGGAACTCAATTTGAATACCCCCGGCCCGCAGCCTCTTCCGCGCTATCCTCTGGAGTTCAAGAGACGGGTCCACGCCATAGACATGCTCGACCTGCGGCGAATAGAAGGGCAAATTTAAACCGGACCCAATACCGATCTCCAATACTTCGCCGCGAGCGTGTGGAATCCAAGCCGCGCGAAGGCGAGCGGCCTCCTTGTTCCTCATCGCGAGGTCGATAATCCGGGGCAGAACGTATCGCGCATATAAGGCCATACAATAAGACCACGATACCGCTCAGGCAGGCGCCAAGCGGTTATTAATGCTTAAGACCGAGACTTCCGCAATTGCGTCCGGTTTGCGCGTGATCCGGATTTGCCATCCTTGTGCACTTCGATTCGGCATCGTGCCAAGATGAGTTGCGAGTACGGGCGCAGCATAGCAAATTCTGTCGCTTCTGGGCAATGGCGGCGCAGGAGACCGTCAAGAATGCACAAATTTCGACGAAGAAAGCGACCACCGAAACGAGTTCTGGCCTTTCCGGATCTCGAACAAACCATGTGGGCAGTCATTCACAGCCGAACTTCGAAAGGTAGTCAGCGAACCTACGATCAAGGTCTGCGCTTCAGCTCTAGAATCGTGACCGCTCGGCTGGTGTCAAAGGGAGCCATCCAGCCTGCCGTGAGATCGGTCGCGCTCACTTCGCCCAGCTTCCGTCCATTTAGAATCGAGAGCGCGTCGTATCTGGCGCCAGGTGGCGCCACCGCTTTCACCTCAGCCGTCGATACGCTGCTACCGTTCCGGAACAGGACGATCAGGCCGTCGGATTCTCTGCTTAATCGTGCAAAGCCATCCCAACGCCCCTGACCCGGCTGCTGCCAAGAGCCTTGCGGAAAAAAAGAGTCGGACAACGCAACGCGATTCCGGAATTGCTTATACCAACGAATCCATTTCCCATACCAGGCCTGCTCGGAGCCGGTAAGTTTCCTGAGATCGCCGAGCAGCATCGGGCCAGATCCCATGGATACGCCCAGCCGTTCCTCCACGGGACTGGTGGACGCTCGTAGGTTTCCTATGAGCATGGTTTCTACGGGAATCGATAGAGCACGTTGGTAAAGCAGCGTACGCGCCTGCACCGGACCCGCCTCGCCGGCATTGGCATCCGAGACATTGCTTAGCCAATCCAGGTCCGCACATCCAAGCAGAGCGGCATCAATCAAATGCTTTTCGCCCCACAATTCAAACGTATAATCGACCAGGACTTCCGGATGAGTTCGGTGGAAGTGTTCACCGATGTATTCCAAGCCTTCATAGATACGGTCCAGCGACTCTGCCCAACTCTTGTGCCTGTGGCCTGGTGCATTGCACCCAGGTTCCTCGCCGTAGGCGTTGAACACCGTCGTCAAGTCAATCTTTAGATAGCGCGGGTGATATCGCTCTACCAAATCGTCCAGCCGCTTCAAGGCCGCATCCCGATACCCGCTGCCGAGACACATCACGGCTTGCGTGCCCGACGCGGTCTGCGTGAATTTGGGGTGGCCCTCGCGGTCGCGGCACGCCCACTCCGGATGCTGCCGATATTCTGTCGTGTTGACGCTCACCGCAGCCAGCGGCACCCACAAGCCCAGGCCCAGACCCTTGCCACTCAGGAGCTTAGCCACGCCGCTTACGCCGTCTGGAAAGTTTGCCTTATTGTCATCATTCGCACCATATTCACGCTGCCATCCATCATCGATCGTGAAGACATCCGTGCCCATTCGTGCTGCAATCGGGACCAACTCTCCTACTGTCCTTTCGTCGATGCCGCGCAGGAACGGCTCCCAAGTGTTGTAGAGCCACACCGGCTTGTATGCCCCTTTGCGCCGCATGATGACGTCCGACATGTAGCCCGGCACTGCCCACCTGGGATCATCAAATCCGTGGTTGTCTTGAAAGAACACAAGCGAACTCTTCGCCGACTGAAACGTTTCTCCTGGCTGTAAGCTGCGTTCGAAGGGAAAAAGATCAGTGTCGTACATCACGTTCAGGCCTTCCCGCCACCCTTGGCCCACTTCGGTGCGTTTCAGGTATCCTGGCGCCTCGTTGAAGATACTTACGCCCTCACCTGTTTTCGAATTTCGGAGGAACAATCCCACATCGGATGCGCGCCCTGTAAAAAACAGTGGTTGCGGCGCGGCACCGTAGCCAGCCGAAAGCTCCAATTCTCCCGGAGTTCCTGCACCAATGCTCAGGGCCTCAAAGCACAAGTGAGTTAGCGTGATCGGGCTCGAACTCTTGTTCGTTATCGCGATCCACTTTCGAATCGCCGGGTAGTGATCGAAGACCGCATAGTACACCGTGACGTCCAGCATGCCCCGCCCATCGTGCAGTACGATTCGCAGCGCTCGCCCTCCCTGGAGCGGGATGCTTTCGGCATCCCCGAAACGGAACGATCTATGCCCGTCGAGGTGATTGCCGTTGGCCGAGAAGCTGAACTCTTGGCCGAATTCGTTTCTGTGCCGCCCATAGGCAGTGAAATCGGTGCCACTTGATTTGCGAACCAACGATTCCGTCCGCAGTCCGTTCGTGTCGGAAAACGAGACGATCCGTTCGACAAAATCGTTCCCGATGAGCCACCGACTCCCTTGCTGCTCCGTCCGGACATAGGCCGGAGCCGCAAAGACGGGCATCCCGGCACATACAGTTAACACAACTTGAAATACAGAACAGAAACGCATGGGTGTCGTGCTTACTCTATCGCGGTCGTCCAGCACGGCGAGCAACCACTTATTGGGGCGAGCATCGTTGGACAATTCGTTGCCTGAGAGTCCAGGTGGTAAGATTTCGCTTCGGTCGCGGCAAGTACGTTGCGTGACATCTAATCTATGTGGCCCACCACTCTTCCATCAAACTATTCCCGCAGAGCGGTTCTACGCGGCGCAGCCCTGCTCGCGACCGGCGCACCGTTGATGGCGCTGCAAACTCGCCCACATCTCCGCTTTCCTACAGAAGCCCGGCAGAGGCTGGCCGTGACGTCCTACCCGTTTCGGGCCTACATCGCAAGCCCCACAAATCCCGCTCGTGACAAGAGCAAGCCGGGGATGGACCTGAAAGAGTTTCCCGCCATGATCGTGAAGCGCTTTGGTGTGTACAACATCAATCCTCTCGGCGATCACCTTAGTTCCACCAATCCCGCCTATCTTGATTCGTTCCGAGAAGCGGTTCAGAGTGCGGGCTCTCACTTAGTGGATTTGGGCCTGGGCGGCCGAGATTTCTCGCACGCGGATAAATCCAAGCGCGATGAGGCTGTGGCTTATGGGCGCAAGTGGATCGACATCGCCGCCGTGATCGGCTCCCCCAGTGTTCGCCAGCACCTAAGGACGAGTCCAGGCATGGCGCCGGCGGTTGGCAACACAGCCGAGAGTCTGAGCCGCTTAGCCGACTACGGGTCAAAAAAGAACATAATCATCAACCTGGAAAACGATAATCCAGGGTCGGAAGATCCGTTCTTCCTGGTCGAAGTGCTCGGCAAGGTAAACAGTCCTTATCTCCGGGCACTCCCTGATTTTGGCAACTCGCTCCGGGGACACGATGCGGCTTACAACCAGCGGGCCGTAGATGCCATGTTTAAGTACGCCTACAACATGTGTCATGTGAAAGATGTTCTGCACCCGGAAGGCGGCCAGGTTTACCGGGTCGATGTTGCTCGGCTGTTCTCGGTGGCGCGTGCGAACTCGTACCGTGGATATTTTTCAATGGAATTCGATACCGATGCCGGCGATCCTTTCGAAGGAACCGAAAACCTGGTGATGCAAAGCCTCAAGCATATAGCGGCCTCCTAAGGAACGTGTTCCCCATCTGGTATTGTCATAAGTCTCAATCATGAATCGAAGAGACGTACTCTTATCCATGGGGAGTGCCCTTGTTACGCCCGGGCTGGCACATCCCGCGAGCGCTTCAGAAGCCAAGGAGGCGCTTCCGCTCGAGCAGTTTCAACCGCGTAGTATGTTGCATGCGCAGGAAACAAAGGTGGCGCGCGCCGCTTATCCGGTTATCGACATTCACACCCACATCACGCACGCGGGTGGTTTAGGGGGCCCGGGAACGATTCGCTTCGCCGCGAGCGCCGAGGAATGCCTCGCCGTTATGGACCGCAAGAACATCCGCACCCTCGTGAATCTGACCGGCGGTTATGGCGGTAATCTGCAGCAGGCCATTGACAAATTGCAAGCAGCGCATCCCGGCCGCTTCGTGGTATTTACTGAACCGGCATGGAGCAAAGCGGCCAATCCTGATTACTCCCGCCAGCAGGCGGATCTGATTGAAGACGCTCACCGGCGGGGCGCCAAGGGACTGAAGGTCCTGAAAACGCTGGGTCTCTACCTGCGAGAAAACGTTACTACCGGCAAGTTAGTTCGCATCGATGACCGCCGCTTCGATGCCATGTGGGAGGCGGCCGGATCGCTCGACATGCCGGTGGCGATCCATTCGTCCGATCCGGAGGCATTTTTTCTCCCGATCGACCGCTTCAACGAGCGTTGGGAAGAATTGCACGCCCATCCAGACTGGTCGTTCTATGGCAAGGACTTCCCAACCAATCGAGAACTCCAGGAAGCGCGTCGCAACGTGATGCGCCGCCATCCGCGGACGCAGTTCATTTGTTTGCATGTGGCGGATTCCGAAGATCTATCCTACGTTTCCGAGTGCTTGGATGCCCATCCGAATATGCACGTTGAGATCGCGGCTCGAATAGGTGAACTTGGACGTCAGCCGAGAGCCGCGTATCGATTCATAGATAAATATCAGGACCGAATCATGTTCGGGACTGATGCCATTCCCGGAGGCCGGGACACTCCGCAGCAGGTATTCAGCGACCAGCTGTATGAAATCTACTACCGTTTTCTGGAAACTAACGATGAATATTTTGACTACGCACCTGCTGCTGTTCCGCCGCAAGGGCGTTGGAAGATTTATGGTATTGGCTTAGCTGATCAGGTGCTCCGGAAGCTGTACTCTGAGAATGCATCGCGCTTGCTGGGGCTCTCTGCGTAAGGGCAGTTTGCATAACTGCGAGCGCGTCGCGAGGACGTCAACACCGAGAAGAAACATAGCGCGTTAGTTGCCAGTCCGATCTGTTACCTGTTGCTGCCGAATCACAAAGATGAGGAAGATCTGCTGGAGAAGGGAGGCCGGTAGCCGGAGCCGAGCCGTCCAGTGCCAGCCCGTGAAGAGGAGAGTTGATCTGTGAAAGCGATAGCAGCTAGAGGAACCCGGAGTATGTCGATACGTCGGCAGTGCTGGTTGCTGATCTAATTGACGGCTCCGCGAAGTGCTCCGGCATGCATGGATAGTCGATTACAGACAACCAGGTCCCGTCGGGATGTTTACGAGCCACCTCGTTGCTCAGACCTCGAGTCACCAGTTCGGATCCCATTTTCTGTCGCTCAAGCACCGACTTTAATCAATATTGGCGATCTTGAGTACCCTGATTTCAGAAAATTTGTTGTTCTAATCCGCCGCAAAGTGCATCCGTATGATCGATAATCCGGCTGACCCATCATTCATGCACGCTGTGCCCCTATAAAGCGAATTTATTTGTGTTTTGCCATGAATTTATTAAATTCGGACGGCCTCCGCCAAACTTCCGAGACTCTATCTCATTGAAAAGGAAAGTGAGGTTCGTGCGCGGTCGGTGGCGATGCCCCTCGCCCTGTCGCCTGATAGAACGGGAGATGGTGAGGAATCCATAGATTCCTTGTTGATTGAATCAGGCTAGCAATTTTACTGTAATTTTCCAACTTTTTCATAATATACTCTGTTGGCTGACATATTTTGACGGCTTATTGTCAGAATTTAGTCAGAAATACTCTTATGCCATTCCGATTTCGGAAGATATTGACCTGGTTATCTGGTCTTGGGACAGTCATGGTGTTGGCCGGCGCACAACATCTGCTCGTAGAGCAGGGCACTGTTCCAAAGGACCCGTTCGTCACCAACAACGGTTTGATCCCACCACATTCGCAGTACAACGGGCCCTTGTTCAAGCTAAGTCACAGTTGGCCTGAACATGCGCTCGCGCCAATTAAGGACCCACCCTGGTCGCGAGCTATCGGTGGGGGCTTAATCACGACTCAGAATGCGGGCGCGTACGTTGCGGCGCTGAAGCAGTACGTGGCCCCGAACGCGCGCAAGTTGTTCCTTGACCCGAATTGGGATGCGGCAGCAGCGCACTGGTACACGGAGCCCTGGCTTGGATCAATCCGGGAAAGCATTCACGGCACGTATGCTGCTGGCAGCTTCGGGCCCAGCATTTTCCCCGGAACTGGCCTGAAGACCACGTTTGACACGCATGTGCTTACCTACTATGACGAGAGAGCCGCATACACGCTTCACAACGTCTGGGGGCGGGAGGCCACGAATCCAACGATCAAAACAGCGAATTTCCAATTTCCGGAAGGTTCCGTGGTCGTAAAGGCGGCCGTATTCGTTTCGGATGATCCGAAAATCCAGAAGAGCTGGTGGCCCGTGACGGACGGAGCCGCAAAATGGCCCCTCTTTATTGCCATTCCAGCGACTAAACCCGGTCCCACGGCGGTTGTGAACGGTTATGTGATGCAGTTCGACATCATCGTGAAGGACACAATCGCGGCGCCCAAAACTGGATGGGTATTTACGACGCTGGTATACGACGCAAGGGCCAAAGGCAATGATGCTTGGGACAAAATGGTTCCCTTGGGGGCCATGTGGGGTAACGACCCTGAGGCAAACTCGGCTCTACAACCTCCACCGCCCTTGAAGGAGAACTGGATAAATCCGGCCGCGCCGAAGTATTCGACGGAGACACTTGGGTGGGGCGGACGACTGTCTGGGCCGAATGACGGCGCGCGAAACGACATTCAGGTTGGAACCGCGGTTATGAAGAACGAACCGAATTCTTCATGCATGAGCTGCCACAGTCCCGCCGAATGGCAACCAGCGCAACACAAGATGATCTCGTTCCTGTTGCCTTCGTACCCCAATCCGAAGCCTGGTCCACCGTTTAAACCTTGTCCAAACGGCAACCCGACGGACCCGTATATTTGCTCCCCGGCGCCGGGCTCCGCCGACTGGATGCGCTGGTTCCAATCCCGGCCCGGAACCCAGGCCCAAGATCCAGGTACCGGAAGTGTAGCCGCCGATTACGACATGGTGTTTGTTTTCAAAACGCTCCCGATGTGGTGGAAGGCGATGGGCCCTCCGGGCCAGCCAATGCCGTTTACAAATCGGCTCCTCCGGCATGGCGTGCAGCTACCCAAGGAATTCAACGAGTACACCGGTGCTCCATTGAAGAAGGACTGAAAGCTTAAGTGTTCCGTGCCCAAGCGATCGGCATTAAGCTGCCAGGTTCGCGGGCGAGCGCGTATGATCGCCTAATACGCGCTCGCCCGCGAACGACCCCCATTTATCGCTCGATGCGGAAAAACCTTTCTGCAATGGCCCAAGTGCGCGTCGCCCCCTAGGCGCACCATCATAGCCGTTCCGCCAGTGGCTGGAAGACACCGCACCGTCGACTCTCCGCACTCGAATGGCCTCGTGAGATTGTCTGGCGGGACATGGTCTTGTCCTCTCGCCGTTGATTTCTGTTTACTGCTAATTTGAGCTACCGGATATGTGTTATAGCTTTGATCGGATTGATTAGGTTCAACCCGCCGTCACCTCGCGCTTGCCTGCGGGGGCAAGGTGAATCCGCCGCAGCCGCGCTTCTCATGCTTGTTTACTACAGAGCAGGCCTCCTCGTAAATAAGCTTGAGCTTATGGTCCTTCCACTCGTAATAGCGGACTGGGAGCGAGCTGGTGGGGTCGTCCGGATAGGCGATTTCTCCTGAAACGGCGCCAGAATCTGCAATCACCAGGTTGCTGTCGATCCTAAACTCCGCTCCTCTCTCGTCGCCGAAGCCGTCGTATACCCGTCCGGTGAGCGCGTCGACAATCATGGTCGACTCACAATTGCTTCCGCATCCCCAGGAGACGACAGTGTAGCGTCCAGCAAAGTTGGGTTTGAGCCAACATTGGATCCGATCACAAATTATCACGCAAGCACGACGGTGGCCACATGGAGTGTTGCATGTGTCCCCGGCTACGATACGGTGTCAACTCCGGACTGATGACACCTTCGAAGATCACCCGCCGGAGAGTCCCCTGTGTCAGTCAGTACCAGCCAAGATCCTGCTCGCCGCAAACGCCGGCCTAGTGTTGAGACGCTGGGTGGGGGATCTTATAAGCTCTAACAGCATGCCGAAAATCTTTTCAGATGAACTGGAGCGTTTTGCGCGTGAGGTGCTGGTTGCGGCCAGGGCGCCGGAGGACGTGGCGGAGTTGACCAGTTCCGCACTGGTCGCCGCAAATCTGCGAGGTGTTGATTCACATGGTATCCGCCTCTTGCCTGTCTATGTGGAGCAGCTTCGGTCGGGCGATATGGACCCTCATGCAAGGGGTAGAATTCTCTCGGAAAATCAGGCCTGCTTGTTGTTCGACGCCGAGAACGGAATCGGGCAACCGGCAGCGGCCCAGTGTTGTGATCACGCTGTCCGGTTATCCCGCACATTTGGATTGGGTTTCGTCATCGCCCGAAACTCCAATCATTTTGGCGCAGCAGCGTATTGGGGGACTCGCATGGCCGACCAAGGGCAAGTGGGAATTGTCCTTTGTAATGCATCGAGGCTGGTAGCGCCGTGGCAGGGCCGAGAGCCTCGGATGGGCACCAATCCTATCTGTATAGCGGTTCCGGGCCCATGGCTGCTCGACATGTCCACGACGGCTGTAGCAGCCAATCGCATCTGGGCGGCTGTCGCGAGCAAGGCTGATTCTATTCCGCCGGGCTGGGCGCTCAACATCGGGGGCGCTCCGACCAGCAATCCAGCAGAGGCAATCGCAGGCTTGCTGATGCCGTTAGGCGGCCAATCGGCCGGACACAAGGGCAGCGGACTCGCCGCAGCCGTGGAGATTCTTTGCGCCGTGCTGGGCGGGGGCGCCATGGCCGGCGAAGTCGGATCGATGCACAAACGGGGCCGGCCAGTGGCTGTGAGTCAAAGTTTTTTAGCGATCGACATCGAGCGATTCATGCCGCTCGCGGAATTCAAGGCAAGATTGGAGCGGTTTGTCGCTGATTTGAAATCCGCCGCCCCTGCCGAGGGTTTTGATGAGGTGCTGACGGCCGGCGAACCAGAACGGCGCAGCGAGCAGGAGCGTCGGCGCGCCGGAATTCCCATACCGGTCGAGGTTTGGCAGGCGCTGCTGGATCTCAGTTCACAACTGGGCCTCAACAAGCCTGCCGCTTCGACGAGCTTTATTTAACCGACATCAGCAAGTCATGGCCGAGCTTCGTAGACGATATTGAAGGGAGTTTCCGTGGCTCGGCGAAAACGAGTAAATCCAGCTGAGGTAACGACCTGTCGGATGCGCGTCTCGCCGGCTTGGGCACCTAAGCACAGCCCGACTTCCTGTGATCGTGAGCAGGGCGTGCACAGCAAGGTTGAAAAAGAGTAGTAGACTCGCCCCACAGGGTTCAGATTGTCCTTCAACTGGTCGTTGGCAAAGGGCTCAACGATCATCCACGTGCCGTCCCTGGCCAAGGACTGCCGGACGTGCGCAGCCGCGCCGGTGGGGTCGCCCATGTCATGCAGGCAATCAAAGAAGGCCACCAGGGCGTAGTCTTTGCCTGGAAACTCTTTTGCCTTTGACACCTGGAAGGTGACGCGGTCGGCGACACCGTTACGCCCAGCGGACTCGCGTGCCGCCTCAATCGACTGGTCGTGGGAATCAAACCCGAAAAATTGAGAGTTGGGGAATGCCTGGGCCATTAATATAGTGGACGCTCCTTTCCCGCAACCCACATCGGCCACTCGTGCCCCAGCCTCCAGCTTTTCTTTTACATGGCTCAAGGCGGGAATCCATGAGCTTACAAGATTAGCGGCATAGCCGGGACGAAAGAACTTTTCACATCCGTGAAAGACGCCGTCAGCATGTTCGTGCCAACCCATGCCAGCGCCAGTACGAAAGGATTCCGCGATTCGTGGAACCGCCGCCAGCGAGCCCAAAGCCAGTTCAAACGCTCCGGGCAGGTATGCCGGGCTGTCTTCCACCGCCAGCGTGAACGCTTGTTCTTCACTCAAGCTGAACGTATTGTTCGTCTCATCGTACGTGACGTAGCCTCCCGCAGCCTGTGAAGCCAGCCACTCGCGCACATAGCGCTCATCGGTCTTCGTCTTAGCAGCAAGTTGCGCAGAGCTCATGGGGCCCCCAACCAGGGCTTTGTAGAGCCCTAACTTCTCCCCGATGACGACCATGCCAGCATGCACTGCGGCGCCGAGATCGGTCACGAATTGACCGATGAATGCGTTCAGTTTGTTGATGTCAAGAGTTGGAACCTGTGCTGTACTCATTAAGTTTGTCTCCTTTTATTGTTGAATCAGTGCTCATCCTCTGTTGCTGTTGTGCCGCCATTCCTGTCCGACTACGGCCCGATTCAGGGAGTTTGGCCGGCGAACGACTGGCACGAAACGTTGGGGTGCCAGTTCACAAACGCGCCGTTGGGATTCGGCTTCCACGCCCAGACATGCAGTGTGTAGAAGGGCGGAAGCCCGAAGCGATTGGGACTGTCGAACAAATGAAAAAGCTGCCCCATGAGCTCTGGTGGACCCGAGTGCTTCGCATTCCACGCATCGGCTAACAGCAGATAGTCGGCGCCGGTCAGTCGCAGGCCTCCGCCGGGCGTCGGCTCGTAGATTACGATCTGGGGGCGAGTGGCGTCCAATACTCCGCTGTTCACCAAGGCTCCATTGACGTAGTGGAGACCCATTGCACCCGAGTAGTCGCCGCTCACGCAGCCGAATTGAAGGGCATAGCCCTCGGCCTCAGCCACCGCGACGTCCTTGAAGCGCTCAGTCGAGTCCCGAACGATTTTGAGAAGGGCGCCGGCGTTCTTAATCTGGTCCGGCGTCATCTCTTGTTGGGGTGTTGTTTGCGTGTGTAAATGGCCATCTTGTGCCAGGGTCCGCGAAGGACAAACGCTGATGAGAACGAGAGCGGTCGTGATCATGGAATACTGCAATGTCGTCGCGAATCGTCTGGCTTTCATATTGATAGTGGGAAGCTTTGATGTAGTCATTGGGCTTATCTCCTTGTTGCGGGTCGGTACTCATCTCCATTGCGGCGATAGCTTCTTGGGCATCCGTTTTTTTTTGCTAGAATCCGCTCTGTAGAGCGGCTCATCGTATGATTGCCGTCGAGGAATTCGCGCCGTGGAGCGCTGAGCGCTAGCCCGGCAATTGCAAAGTAACAACCATCAGAACGAGAAGTAACGAAACAACGCCAAAGAAAAACCAAAATAAATACGCAAGCCGCTTGACGTTGCTGAGGCGGGAACGCACTTGGATACGAGGTCTCCAAACTATCAATTCGGCGAGTTCACGCTAGATGTCGTAAGGGGGTGTGTGCTCAAGGGAGGCGAGGAAATCAAGCTTCGTCCGAAGGTATATGAAACCCTTAAGTACCTGGTGGAACACGCTGGACAGCTGATCGGCAAGGAGCAATTGATGCAGGCGGTCTGGCCCGGTTCCTTCGTTACTGACGATTCACTGGTGCAGTGTACCCTCGAGCTGCGTCGCGCCCTGGATGACCGCAGTCAGCATTTGTTCAAGACTGTACCTCGGCGGGGCTACTTGTTCACCGCCGAGGTGATCCAACGCACTACGGAGCGAGATCCTCCTCCAACAACTGATCCGTTTGCGCTGTCCGACAGTCGTGAGCTGGTTTCCGCGAAAGTTGCAAGGAAGCGTCGTGACCTGCCAACCCCCCGTACTTCGCTCATTGGACGAGAACAACAGTTGGCGGATGTGACCGAACTGCTACTCCGACCCGATGTTCGGCTTCTGACCCTCACTGGTCCGGGAGGTGCCGGAAAAACCCGGCTAGCGATAGCTTTGGCGGCCGCCATAGCGGACCGGTTCACGGCGGGTGTGCAATTCGTCGGTTTGGCTTCGATCACGCATCCAGATCTGGTCGCAGCTGCTCTCGCGAACGCACTCGAAATCCAGCAAGTCGCCGGCCCTACGATTCCACAACTTATTGGCGATCAGCTGGAGGACTCGGGATCATTCTTGCTCCTGCTGGACAACTTCGAACAGGTCCTCCCGGCGGCGACCGTGGTGGCCGAAACACTAGAGGCGTGCCCATCTCTGAAAATCCTGGTCACCAGCCGGTCGCGCTTGCGTGTTTACGGTGAACAGGAATTCCCCGTAACTGCGCTGGCGCAGAATCCCGCCATTGAGTTGTTTGCACAACGCGCTGCGGCCGTCTGGCCCGACTTTGCAATTACTTCAGAAAACGCTGCTACGGTTCAGGAAATCTGCTTGCGGCTGGATGGACTGCCGTTGGCGATCGAACTGGCCGCTGCCCGAACCAAAGTGCTTTCGCCCAAGGCTATCCTGGATAGGCTCCAGAGCCGCCTGCAGTTACTAACTGGTGGCGCGCTCGATTTGCCGGAACGGCAACAAACCCTGCGCAAGACTATTGATTGGAGTCACGGTCTTTTGAATGAGGCCGAGGGGAAGCTGTTTCGCCGGCTTTCCGTGTTCGTCGGCGGATGCACGTTAGAGTCGGCGGAAGCGGTCTGCAATACAAGCCGCGACCTCGGGATCGATCTCTTTGAGGGGCTGTCATCGCTGGTGGATAAGAACCTGGTTCACCGGGTGGACCGAGCCGAGGCCGAGCCGCGTTTCGCGATGTTGGAAACAATTCGCGAGTACGCCCTTGAGCGTCTGACCGAGAGCGGTGAGCAATATGCGACGCGGCGTGCACATGCTGCGTACTGTCTCGTCCTGGCGGAGGAGGGCAATCCCGACCTGAGTCCCGCCGACCGGGCTCGCTGGCTGACGCAATGCGACGTTGAGATCGAGAACTTTCGTTTCGCTCTCGATTGGCTGTTTCAGACGCTGGAACTGGAGTGGGGTTTGCGTCTCTGCATGGCTCTGTTTCGATTCTGGGACATGCGGGAACACCTGACCGAAGGCCGTACCCGGCTGGAAACTATTCTGCGCCTGACTGGCTCTGAGTGCACCAAAGAACGAGCCAGGGTATCGCACTTTCTCGGCGCCTTAGCCACGGCTCAGGGTGATTATCCGGCTGGCGAGAATTTTCTACAACAGAGCCTGTCTCTGTATGAAGAATTAGGCGATGAGTCAGGTGTTGCCGTGTCTTTGAACGCCTTAGCGGTATCGGCCCGGGATCGGGGTGACTACTCCGCTGCGCAGAGCAATTTTGAGCGAAGCCTCGCGTGCTGGCGTATGCTGTCGGATCGGTTGGCAATGGCGCGCTGTCTTCACAACCTGGCAGATGTCGTCAAAGTTCGCGGTGATTATCCACGCGCTCGTTCGGCTCTCCGTGAGGCGGCGGATATTTTCGAGGAACTTGGTGACCGCACCGGTCTCGCCTGGTCTATGAATCAGCAAGGCGACATAGCGCGCGCACAAGGCGATATAGCGGCGGCGCGAGCACTGTACCAACGTGCACTTTCAGCCTTCCGAGAAGCGGGAGATCCGTGGGGTTCCGCGCGGTCCCTGACGGACTTGTCCTATATCGACTGTGTGCAAGGAGACTATTTGGCTGCACACGCCGCCTGCCGCGAAGCCCTGGAGATCTTTGCTGGATTGCGGCACCGGCGTGGTATTGCGCGGGTGCTGGAAGGTTCCGCTTGTCTCGCCCTCGCTCAAGGACACGCCGAACGTGCGCTGAAGCTCGCTGCCGGCGCAGCCCATTTACGCCGCTCGGTCGGCGCTCCTCTGCATCAACAGGAACAAATTAAGCTCGATCAGATCCTGCTACCAGCCTGGAAATCGCTCAGCGAAGGGGAGGGAAAGCGCGCGTGGGCAGAAGGCTCTACGATGAGTCTGGAAAACGCTATCCAATACTCGCTCGGGGAATTGGGGCCTGCTATTTCAGCTTAGTAGGCTCAATCAGACGGCGCACTGCGGCAACACGATCGGCTGGAATGCCAGCCCTCCGGGCGTGCTCCCGAATGCTGTCCTCGTCTGGGGCCAGGTAGACGCAGTAAACCTTGTCTTCGGTGACGTAGCTGTGAAGCCACTGAATCTGCGGCCCCATTTCCTTCAACGTCTCCAATGAACCGAGTGCCATAGTCCGAATCTGGGTCTCTGACAGTGTGCCGGCACCAGGGATCTCGCGTTCGATAACGAATTGAGGCACGATATTGAAACTCTAACACCAACGCTAGTCCGACTGCTTAGGCGTGCGGATTCTGTCCCTCGAGAATCATGCCGCTGCCTCCAGTTTTACGTCGCAGTCGCATGTTAATCGCGTGCTGATGGCCCTCCGATTGGATGACGTGTTCGAAAGTAAGTCAAGCGACAAGCGCCTCGTGTATCAAAGCTGAACTCAACGGGGACGTTGATTCAGAGAACAACCAGGGAGGCTCCTCAACAGACATATATCGCATCGGGCCCGACATTAAGAGGACAATCAACTGCTGCATTAACGACGTAGCGGGCATGGTCAGCAGCAAAGCACGGTTCCAGCAACTCGCATTCGACCAGATTACCGGATGAGGGCACTTCGCCCAATCTGCTGCGAGGGTGTCCACGTGAAGCGCCACTGTGATGTCGTTAATGGCGGACTGCCCACTTTTGTTCGATTACTAATCCGACGTGCACCAGTTACTCGGACCCGCCGACTACCAAGATGGCGAGGGCGTTCCGGGAGAGTTCAAGATCCAGGTGTGATTCTGTGAGCCGCACGCGTTTTGGCGTAGGCAATGCTGTGGCAGCGTTCATTTTTCGTATCTGTTCCTCGGTTGGGTAGCGTGGGCTGCCAAGAGCTTTGTAGGCGGGCAGCACGTTCCCGTGGTCATGGTCAACAGTACTGATGCTGACCCAGGCGCTCGGCGGAACGCCCCGGAACGTTAGACGGAATTTACGTGATGCTCTCTCCTCATCCGGATCGACGAGATTCCACAGAGCGATCGCGAATGTTCCATCCTCTCGTTTCGTGGCGATGATATTCGGGCTGGTGTTGGGCAGGCGTGCATCTCCGAGTTCATGCAGCAGCGCAAAATCATAAAAGCTCGGCTTGTTTATGCCACCCTTGGCCCTCAAGCCAAACTCGCCGATGAATGGCTCCGGGATGGGGCCTCCTTCTTCAAAGACGTCGGAGAATGTCCAGAATGAGAGCGCGTCCACGAGCCCGTCGCATTCCCTGATGGTATTTGCAACGGCTGGACCGACGTAGGGTGTGTCTCGAGCCTGTTTCATTCCGGGGACGTTCCACTCAGTCCACAGGAGAGGAAGCTTCGCCAGTGCGGAAGCCTGGATTTGCTTTCTCACCTTCTGCACGGCGCGGCAAACGCGATCATCCATCGGGATGTCCTCATGGGTCCCAAACAGATTCTCTACTGTATCGTCGGCGTATCCGTGGGTGGACACAAAATCGACCGGGACCTTGTGTTCGGTGGCATAACGCAGGAAGTCGTCGACCCAAGCAGCGGCCGCGGTTGCCGGGCCACCAACACGTAATCGTGGACTGACGCTCTTCAAGGCTCGCGCGGTGTGGTCGTAGAGCTCAAAGTAACTCGCTTGCCGGGGGATCCCATTCCAGAAATCGATATTGGGCTCATTCCAGACTTCGAAGTACCACTGCGCCACTTCGCCGATTCCATACCGTTCGACCAAATGGCGAGCAAAGGCGATCACCAGGTCGTCCCATCGCTTCAGGCTCTTCGGAGGTGATACGTTCTGCTTGTACCAGAACGGATGAAGCGCGTCGGGGTTGAACGCGAGCTTCTTGGGCATGAAGCTGATTTCAACGACGGGTCGCACGCCGTTCTCAAGTAGCCCGTCGTAGATCTCGTCTACGTATGCAAAGTTGTAGACCGGGGTTCCGTGCTCATCTTCGTTATATACTCCTACTTCGTCGTGAAGGATGGCGTGGAATCGGACGTAGCGAAAATCCGTAATGCGCTTTACAGCACGAAGATCTTCGCGGTAGTCTTCGCGGAGGGTCAGAATGGCACGCCCTGAGCCGAACATCTGCTCCCAGAAGTGCGGAAACGGAGTTGTCCGCGAACTTGCGTCGATGGTGATTTCCTCTTGGGCGTTGCAGGCGAGAGCGAGTGTCAGGCAAGAAGCGAGGAGGATTCCAACTTTGCGCAGGCGGTGAGCCACCGTAGTTCTCCGTCGGGAAATGTCCAGTATTATACTTCGCAGAATTTGCCAAGCCAAGGAATTGACGGGACGATCGGGCCATTCCGTGTCACTGTTTCTCTTGCGCGGTTCTGCCAGCATAATGTGCGCACGATATCGCACCGTTGTTGAGGATGCGGCTACAGACGTGAGCGGTTCTGCTATGCCAGAAGCAACGGTTATGCCGACTGGCCAGGAAACTGAGATTTCCGGACGACGGCAATCAGCTGGGTGGGGATTTATCCAACGTCGAATCGGGATTGACGCTTTATTCCGATTTATGGCAGTACCGTCCGAAAGCCCCAACCCAGTTTTGACAGTTCCCATACAACTCGGAAGACAGTACGTGATACGTAACAGGCAACGTCGGATCCAGGTCTTCTCGTGTTTCGAGTTTAGCTGACAATGATAAGTACGGTTGATTGACTATCGATCGCAGATAACGTCCTATACCGCTTAATTGATCCACTCGCGGTTCCGTAGTTAGTTTGCGTAACAATTTAGGTCGTCCAGCCAGGAACGTGCCCAGGACACTAGTGGGAAAGCGACGGCTTTCCAGCCCGGCCTGGATTGTTTCTCTTTAGCAGAAACGAAAGCAAAAACATGACTGCGGTCGTCACTCCTAATATCCAGAACGTGTCGATGTAGGAAAGCGCCGCTGCTTGATTCTGCATCGATTCATAAATCATGCCGTACGCCTGCATCTGTGGCTGGTCCGCACCCGCCTGGCTCAGTTGGGCGGCCAGAGTCGCTGCTGAGTCTTGAAATACCGGAACGCTGAGGCTCGTGTGGCTTGCTAACGCCACTTGGTGAATTTGCCCACGTCTTGCCAAAAGGGTCGTCACGACAGAGGTCCCGACACTACTACCCATATTACGTACGAAGTTGATCAGGCCCGCTACCGCATTGCTCTTCTCCTGGGGCAATCCGAGATAGGCCACCATGGTTGCCGGAATGAAGATGAATCCCATCGGAACATATTGTGCAATCCGTAGCCACGTCGCCGAAGCGAAGCTTATCTCGAGATCGAGCCGGTGAGTAGAAAAGAACATCGCCATCGACAGCGTTGCCCAGCCGAAAGCCATCAAGTACCGCGCCTGGATTCTGCCCGTCAACTGCCCGACCAGCGGAAGTTCGACGAGCAGAAGTATGGCAGCCGCGGAAAGTACCATTCCCGCACTTTCAGCCGTGTATCCCAGGAGAGTCTGAAGAAATTGCGGCACCAAGACAGTGGTGGAAAAAGATACTGCTCCGACCATGAACATCATCAGGCTCGAGGTTGCAAAGTTTATGTTCTTGAAGAGTCGCAGGTCGAGGATCGGGTCTTTGATCAGTAACTCCCATACGATAAGAATGACGAGGCAAACCAGGGAAATGACCGAGAGCGTAAGAATGAAGTTGGAGCCGAACCAATCGTCTTCCTGCCCCTTATCGAGTACGATCTGCAGAAAGCCAACTCCGATGGCCAGCAACCCGAAACCGATGTAGTCGATTCGGCTCTCGGCGAGAGTCGTCCGCTTGAGGAATGGAGGGTCTTGCACAAAGGAAAGCACCAAGAACAGGGTCAGAATGCCGACCGGCAGATTCATTAGAAAGATCCAGCGCCAGCTATAGCTGTCGGTGATCCAGCCGCCCAGGGTTGGCCCAATAGAAGGTGCCACGACGGCCGTAACGCCGTACACGGAGAAGGCAAGGCCCCTTTTCTCCGGCGGGAACGTGTCGGCAAGAATGGCCTGGGCCATGGGTTGCAGTCCACCTCCTCCAACCCCTTGGATGATGCGAGATATCAACAGAATCACCAGATTGGGCGCGATACCGCAAAACAGCGAGCTCAGGGTAAACAAGGAGAGACAGATGAGGAAGAACCGCTTTCGTCCGAATAGGGACACAAGCCAGCCAGTGATTGGCAAAACGATCGCGTTCGACACCAGGTATGAAGTCAAGACCCAGGTGCTTTCGTCACTGCTCGCACCCATGTTCCCGGCAATGTGCGGAAGCGCAACGTTCGCGATACTAGTATCCAGCACCTCCATAAATGCAGCCAGCGACACCACAAACGCAATCAACCAAGGATTAGCCTTCGGCCTCCACGCTGACGCGGGAAGGGGGCGAGAAAGGGCGGTACTCATGGTTAGCTGGAGGTGTTGTGATGGGTTGCGCGGTTCATCGAAACGAAATGGTTCGTTTCCATTGTAAGGGTCGTGGTTCTCGGGATTCCGATCTGACCGATAAATTGCGGCTTGCCCGGGCGGCAGCCAGCACAACATCGCGTATCTCAAATAAATATTCTGGAATTCAGGAGAATCAAAATGCTTCCACCGCCGCTCGCTGCCGAGTCGGTCGATGCGAGCTCTCTCCTCGATTGTTTAAGTACCGACTCTGCCGATGAGCGACTCGGGCACGCTCAAACAGCCGTCATAGAGTACAAGTGATGTTGCGAACGATGGCGCGTCTGCATCAGCTGTTGGTTAAGAAGGTGCGCCAGACCGTGTCCACGGTTGCATGGACCAGCACAGAGGAAAGCAAAGTACCACCGGAACGATACGCAGCACCATAAAACCAACCGGCAATCGATGCCAGCACTACGTAGCGCCAGTTAGGGAACGGTGCGTGGAGAATGTGAAAGAGGCCAAACGTCCCAGACGCGATAAGCTGACCAAGCCAATGCGAGTGAAGCGACTTCTCTAGCAGGTTTTGAAGGAAGCCTCGGAAGAATAGTTCTTCCAGAATGGCGATGAAGAGAAGGATTTCGAGATAGCTAGAGAGAAAATGACCCAAGCCGATCCAACGCGGATTCCAAGAAGTGAATCTCAGCACAAAACCGAGCGGAACAGCGATCAAAGCGAAATGCAGGAAATTCCGGATCGCCGCTTGTAACGATCTCTTCGTGACAGCGACTTCATACCCGAGATCGGGAACTGGCCGGAGATACGTCCAGCAAAGTGCGCCCAAGTCGATAGTCAGTAGCCTGGCCATGAAGTCGAGATTGGCCGGAACGTTCCAGATTCCTTTAAACAAATGAAACAGGACAATGGAGACCAACCAAATGGCGACGAAAGTGTCCTGCCAACAAAATGTGGCTAGCTTGCGAACTGGACATGCAGAATAAACGAAGATCGCGGGCGATATTACAAGTACCAGTCGGCCCAATGCTGCCCAGTGGAAATCAGCCGTTCCCGTCGCATAGACGCAGTACGGCAGCGCCAGCATGCCCAAAACGATCCAACCTTGGAAGCGGCCTGAAAGAGATCTTTTTAGGAGAGCACGGCTCGCAGGGATAGCGGGAGCAAAGAGGTAGGTCAGCAGTAACAGAAAGCAGCCGTAGATGGCTGCTGCGGATGAGAGTTGGAGCGAGAAACGTCTGGCGTAAGTCAGGGCCACCGGTAGGAACGCAGCAGCTAGAGCTAGCACCGCAGCAGGAAGAGACCAGTTCAAGGGACGGCGTGTATTCTCGGTCGACACTGGCTTAGCAATCTACAAAACAATACGTAGGCAAGTCCACCTGAACGTTTGGGCTCACAGGGTTAGCATCGCAAGCCCTTGCTCAACCGTGCACGAATGCCCGGCCCTAAGTATAAACTCGGCCAGATTCCGTCCTTGGGCCGTCTGCCGATCGGCGACCTAACGTCAGTAACATGTTGGCTGGATCGTCGTTCGGCCGTCCGGAATCTCCCCCGACAACGTCAGCTCATGTCAATCGCCTCTCCCACTTTTGGACGGAGTAGCGGATCTGGCCCTTGGACCCAGACCGCTTCACCGACCCCTGGCTTTCGTCTTCCGCCCAGATGAGAGTCAGCGTAGTAATATCCGGTTTTAGAGTGCCATCGTCGTCGTGCAAGGTACATTCCAGTGTGCCGGGTCCGTAGGCACGGACATTGAGTTGAAATGATTCCACATCAGCGGTGTGCAACGTCGGGACAGCTAAGGGCAACAGCGTTCCGCTCTTAATGAAAACAGGAATCTGTTCGAGCGGCACGTCCACATTAACCCGGCGACCTCCGTCCATTTTCTGACCCGTCCAAAAATCGAACCAAGTCCCACGGGGGAGGTACACGTCTCTTGCGTGTTGACCAGCCGTTACGGGCGCAACCAGGATGTCTTCTCCCATCAAGTATTGGTCATCTATGGCCCAGGCCTGAGGATCGTCTGGATAGTCCATCACGAGTGCGCGGAAAGGTGGAATGCCCTCCTGGTGATATCGCACGAACGAGGAGTAGAGATAAGGCACAAACCGCATGCGAGTTTCAATGAGCTGCTTGCAAACGGCTTCCAAGTGCTCCCAACCCTCCGCAAAGTGCCCTGCATTATTTTGCTCCCGGTCCACCTGCTTCCAAGGGGGATTCCGAATGTACCAGGCGTTAACCATGGCAAGAGGAGAGAAGATCGTGGTTTGCAGGCGGCGAATCAGGTCTTCTGGATCTTTGGCGTCCCGAACCTCCGGGCACCAGAGCAGTCCGCAAAAGCCTGCGTTTACAACGCCCCGGATGAACTCGTGGTGATCGTACAGATCACTGTAGAGTACGTACGGAGAAGGCGCGGCCAAGGCATGCGAGGATCGCACCAAGCCAAGGGTTCGGAGATTGCGGCGCTTATACGCGGCTTGGATGGTGTCCTGATATCGAAGACCGAACAAGCAGTGCATCTGTTCGCCGTCCGCGCCGGATGGGAAGCGACTGAGCTCTGGGAAAGACCAACTGTGCGTAAAGTCAGAGTTGTCGCATTCGTCCAGCTTGAAACCGGAGACACCGTTCGCGATCAGAGCTTTTTCGTGGTAGTCGCCGAAGATGGCACGGGCTTCTTTCCCCAGAAAGTCCGGCACCAGGCCGCCCCACACCTCGTAGTCCCCCGAATACGGAAAAAGCGTTTTGTAAAAGGGCGCCGTTGGATGCGTAAAGGCGTGTTCCCACAAGTTCACGTGAAAGCTTTTGCTGTTCAGTTTCGAAATCGTGGAGTCAGGATCCGGAAATTTATCGCTCCAGGTGAAAGAACACGAATAGGAGTGTGATTGCCAGCCCGGCTCCAACCCGAGGACATCACAAGGGATCTGATTGCTTCTTAGCTCCTCGGCTAAAGCGAGTACGTCTTCCTGACGGGCTTGGCCGTAAGCCCGATACCAGAATCCCAGTCCCCATCGAGGCGGAAGAGGTCCACCTCCGGAGAAGAGGTTATATCTCTGCACCACTTCGCGCATTGTAGGGCCGCCAAATATATAGAGATCCACTCCCTGCGCCTCAGGAACTTCGATCAGAACCTCGCTGGT
Organism: Bryobacteraceae bacterium; assembly: GCA_035475295.1. Classification (GTDB taxonomy): domain Bacteria; phylum Acidobacteriota; class Terriglobia; order Bryobacterales; family Bryobacteraceae; genus Bog-105. The sequence goes on along the minus strand of DATIMM010000078.1, from coordinate 20,665 downwards.
TTGGTCCATGTTGTAGCGCTCGAAAGACTTTGGCAGTTGCGCGACGCGGGCTGCCGTTTGGGCGTCACCGGCCGGAGCGGGGTGGGGCCCGTCCTTTGTGACTTTGTCACCGCAGTAGATTGTCAGATAGCGAGCGGTGTCGATCAAAATGCCATAACCAAGATTCGAGACATAGAACGGAACAGGCGCGTGCGAGTCACCCGCGTCGCCTACTGGATCTGCATTTACACGCAGCGTCTTTTTTCGGCCGCGCTGGAGCACGGACTGAAATTGCAGACCGAGTCCGTAGATCATTTCGCCGGGAGCAAGAGGCAGCCTGACTTCATAGCCACGCTTCGAGACCTGGCCTGTGATCTGCTCTAATGGCATCGGACTTCGCCGCAATAGCGGTAATTGGTGAATAGCTTGGATTGCTGGCGGATATGTTCGAGCTTGTACTGGCGTAAGCTGTTCGGGTGTCCCGAATCGCTTATGCCAAATACCGGGCAGCTGCTCAGCAAGTCCTGCGCCTTGTCCGGGCGCGTCTCTTGCGCCCGATCCATTGGCGGCCATTGCACCAGCACCCGCAGCAATCAGCCCAAAGCGCCGGCGGCTTACTTTCTTGTCGTTGTGCATGCTTGTCTCTTAAAACATATCCTTTCGCGTAGACTCCAGCTAATGTTTGCGGCACGCCCTGGGAGCGGAAGGCAGCGCCGAAGCGATCTTATTCCCGAAACGGCTGGCTCGGCCTCGTGCTGAAAATGTAAACTATCCCTGACTCCTAAGATGGCTTTGTCCGATATTCAAATGAACAGACGCGATTTCCTCATCACCAGCGCAGCGCTCTCTGCCGTGCAACTCCGCGGTAGCGGGTCGAACCCACAGGACCATCACCTCCCGGCGACAGATAGTCACTACCAGCGCGTCAGGTCTTACGTAGAAGACACACCCGTTCCTGAATATCGCTGGGCCTCTCCTAAGGCGTATGAAGGTTTCCGCGACATGAAATTCGGAGTTCGAATTCACTGGGGGATCTATTCGGTCGCAGGTTATCAGAAAGAATCATGGCCGTTTTTGTCGAAGTCATTTGCGGAGCGGCAACAGTACAACAATATTTATAAAACCTGGAATCCGACAGGTTTCGACGCCGCAGAATGGATGAACCTGTTCTCCGACAGCGGCCTCAAGATGTTCGCCTTCACGACGAAACATCATGAAGGCTTCTCGATGTTCGACACCAAAACTCGCGTCCATTCACGTGCAAATTGGACGGCCCCGGGCGGCCCGAAGATGGAAGCCTGCAATCTCGCGTATAGCATCATGGAGACGCCCTTTAAGCGTGACATTGTGGGAGAGCTGTGCCAGGCCGCCCACAAGCGCAATCTTAAAATTGCTCTTTACTTCTCTCATCCCGACTGGTATGATGCCGATTTTCGTCCCTACGTATACCATCCTCTCCAGGTCCCTTCGTCCCAAATTCTTGACCCAAATTGCAAAGGCATGAAAGAACGCCTAGGGGATCGCATGGTCGTCGTCCCGGATCCCACTCCGGCGGAAGTAAATCGCATGATCATGCGCCACCGTACTCAACTGGAGGAACTGCTGACGAACTATGGGCACATCGACATGCTTTCGCTCGACATGTGGCTCGGTCCTAGCGTCTGGCCCCAGCTTCGTCAAACCATTTTGACCCTTCGCAAGCTGCAGCCGGACGTGATGCTTCGGGCGCGCGGCATTGGCAACTACGGCGATTATTACACGCCGGAAGGTTTCGTTCCCGGAAACAAAGAGAACACGAATACTCCGTGGATGGTCATTTATCCACTGGCGCAGGGATTCTCATATGATCCTGATCCTGCTCACTATAAAGGCACCGGCTGGATCGTCAGCAATCTCATTGACACGGTAGCGAAAGGCGGCAGTTTGCAAGTCGGCATCGGCCCCGATGCCACCGGCAGATTCCACCCGTCTGCGGTGGAACAACTGAAGGATACCGGGCGTTGGCTCAAGGTGAATGGAGAGGGAATCTACAATACTCGTCCTCGTGACGGGTCGCTGTGGGCTGAGGGCGGCGATGTTCGTTTCAGCCGGACAAAGGATCGCCGATACATTTACGCTTTTGCGCAGAAATGGCCAGGCGCCTCGTTCACATTAGCGTCTGTAAAGGCGAGAACTGGCTCACACGTGAGGATGCTGGGCGTGCCAGACCCGCTGAACTGGCGCAACGACCCGGGACGCGGACTGATCATCGACCTTCCAGAGCACTTGCAAGACGAATCAAAGCGCCCCTGCCGATATGCGTATTGCTTCCGAATCGAAGGGACAGACCAAGGCTCGTAACCCCCCCGTGAGATTTATATCCATCTATCGGCGTATCTGTGGTGACGGCAGCCTGCCTACAAATTTCTTTGTAATGCGCTTGACATTCAACAAAACTTAGTCATAACCTTTGAAAACGTTTGTGAACTTGCTTCGGAGGCTTTTGTGACCTGGTTGTCTTTCCGTTCGGCTGTTCTGGTTTTCTTGCTCTGCGCGGGCTATGGTCGCGCGCAGATCTCCACTGCAACTCTGGAGGGAACCGTAATCGACTCTTCCGGCGGTGTCGTCGCAGGTGCTACGGTCGCGGCGACTAATTTGGGCACTCAGGTGACCCGCACCGCTTTTACCGGGAACAGCGGCGAATACACAATCCCAGACCTGCCTGTCGCGCATTATTCCGTTAAGATCACCGCGGCAGGATTCAAGACGTACAACATCTCGGATCTTGAACTGCAGGTCGCACAGCGAGCGGCAGTAAACGCCACCTTGCAAGTCGGCGGTATTGAGCAGCAAGTAACGGTAGGAGCCAGCGCGCCTCTCATCCAGACATCGCAAGCCTCCGTAGGTCAGGTTGTTAATCCCACGACAGTAGAGCGCATGCCGCTAAACGGCCGGAGCTTCTGGCAACTCACAAACCTCACGCCGGGTGCAACGTACACTCCAGGCGGCCAAGGTACACGAACCGGCGGTAGCTCCATTCGTTCCTCCTCGGTAAATGTCACCATCAACGGCACAGCCCCGAATCAAACCGGATGGTTTCTCGACGGAGCGTTCATCACCGAGATGCAAACGGGCGGCACGCTCATCCAGCCCAATATTGACGCTCTGCAGGAGTTCAAGGTCGAAAGCTCCAACATGTCGGCCGAGTATGGACACACACCAAACGTGGTCAACGTGACGCTCAAGAGCGGAACGAACGGATTTCACGGGACCGGGTTCGAGTTTCTCCGCAACTCCGCGTTCGACGCCAAGAACTTTTTCTATGTGCCCCCTGTTGGCTCCAATCAAAAAATTGAGCCGTTGCGCCGCAACCAGTACGGCTTCGCTGTAGGTGGCCCCATCCGCCGGGACAAGACCTTTTTCTTCGCGGACCTGGAGAGAACAGGCCTTTTACAAGGAGTGGATTTCAACAACGTCGTGCCAAGCTCAGCGGAGCGAGGAGGAAACTTCAGCCAGCTAACTAAAAAGCTTCTCGATCCGGCGAACGGCTATCGCCCGTTTGCAAGCAATATCATCCCGGCCACCTCCATTTCGCCTCAGGCACTGTTTTTCTTGCACTATATGCCGACTCCGAACACGACGCAGGGTTCCACCAGTTACTCGGCACTTACAAATAACTTGCTGCAGCATCAGATTCGTGGAGACGTGCGAATCGACGAACAGATCTCCAACTCCACCCAACTCACTGGACGCTACTCCATCAACAACAATGACGAAGACGATCCCAATCCCTACTTGACCATGGGCTCGTTCCCGCTCCACAGTCGCGCGCAAAATGCGGCAATTTCGCTGACCCACATCTTCAGTCCGCGACTGGTAAACGAAGCCCGCGTCTCTTACTATCGGAGCTATTTCTATTTCGCAGGAACACTGCAGGGGACCAATTTCAATCAACTCGCCGGCGTGCAAGGCTTCAACGACACGACATCGGTCTACAGTTTCCCGCAAATCACCCTGAGTGGATATTCGAATTTCACAGGCTCGCCTTCGGATCAACGGCCCAAACAGAACCGAATCCGCAATTGGCAGTATGCCGACAACCTAAGCTATACCGTCGGTCGTCACAGCATTAAGCTCGGTGCCGAACTACTCCACCAAACAGCCGCTTTCATCAACGGATCGAATTCGGTAGGTACATTTAACTTTCTCGGGACCTACACAGGTGACGCATTTGCCGACTTCCTCCTCGGCTACCCGGACAACGTGACGCGGGACTACTTCAAAGAACTCAATGGAGATTACCAAAGCTTTTGGGGATTCTATGCTCAAGACAACTTCCGGCTTAGCCCAAACTTCACGCTGGATTTGGGCGTCCGGCTTGATCTGAATGGTTTCTACAATGGAATTCGCGGTCAGAAGAGTGCATTTGATCGGGTCACCGGGCGACTGATTATCCCTTCATCAATTGATCCAAACGTACAGCCGTTAACGCCTACATTGCTGCAGTTGTTCAGCGACCGATTTTCATACACCAAAAGCCTGGGTCTGCCAAACTCAATTCAGCCTGTGCAGAAGGATTGGGCGCCTCGGGTCGGTTTTGCATGGACTCCCCTCGGCGACCCGAAGCTTGTCATTCGCAGCGGTTTTGGAATCTTCTACGCGTTCCCGGATAGTAATACAATCAACAACACCGTTGCTACAGTTCCCTTCGTTGCGGCAACGACAGTCACGAACGACCGGCCGCCGATCGCTCCCAAACGCACCTGGGGTGACTACTTTCTTGGCCAGCCGAATGTTACGGCGAACACCAAGGGAGGGGTCTGCTCGTTTGGTTATGTTGCGCTTTCCTGCGCGACTCCGAACGTAGACTCGGGCGACATCTCGTTCCGCAGTCAATCCGTCACTGAATGGAATTTTGCTGTCCAGCGCCAACTCACCGGATCCACTTCAATTGACGTTGCGTATGTCGGCAATAAGACAACGCACCTCAACCAGAATTGGAGCATCAATGATCCGACTCCCGGACCCGGTCAAATCCAGGCGCGGCGTCCGTATGCGCAGTGGGGTACTATCACCTATCCTGTGTTCGCCGAGAACGCGAACTACAATGCCCTCCAGGTGAAGTACGAGTCGCGGAATTGGCACGGACTCAATACGCTGCTCTCGTACGCTTGGTCCAAGTGCATCGATTCCGGCAGTCTGCAAGGTGGCACGACCCTTCTCCTCCTAAGTTCAAACCGAGGGTCTTGTGATTACGACCTACCGCACACGTTCACCGGGAGCTTTGATTACGCGTTGCCTTTTGGGCGCGGCAAGCCGTTTTTGGGTAATGCCAACCGGTTCCTGAACGAGATTATTGGCGGTTGGGAAGCCACCGGAATTGTCACTCTGCGATCTGGCATTCCTTTCACGCCCACGATCAATGGAGACGTCGCGAATACCGGAGTTACCAATCAACGCCCACAGGTTGTGGGCAGCCCGGTCTATGTCGGGCAGCCGTCCTGCTGGTTCTATGTCGCCGCTAACTCAGCCTGTACGGCTCTCGATCCTGGTGGATCTAGCGCCTTTGCCACACCGGCAACATACACGTATGGCAACGCAGGCAGGAACATATTGCGCGCGAACGGCCTTAAGCAGGTGGATTTCAGCTTGCTCAAGACACTTCCCATCGATGAGACAAGACGACTTCAGCTCAGAGCTGAGGTATTCAACATCTTGAATCATCCGACGTTTTCTGCTCCTTCTACAGCTATCAATAGCTCGTCGGGGGGCCAGATTAGTTCCACATTGAACGCTGCTCGTATCATTCAGCTTGGAGTCAAGTTCATCTTCTAGGCGCCCTTGATTAGTGGAGACACTCGCTACATGCTGAACCGAAGAACGTTTCTCGCCTCCAGTGCCGGACTTTACGTCCTCAACGCGGCGCCAAGTGACACTATACGGCTTGGCGTCATCGGTGTCGGCGGCCGTGGCACTTTTGTTGTGGCTGCTTTCGGACGCAATCCTGCTGTCCAGATAACAGCCGTGTGCGACGTCTATGAGCCCAATCTCGAGCGTGGAGTTTCTATATCTTCGGCACATGGCCAGCGCAAGCCCCGCGCCTATCACTACTATCGCGATCTGCTCAACGATAAGGACATTGACGCGGTTCTCATTGCTACTCCTGAACACTGGCACCATCGAATGGTCCTCGATGCACTAGCTTCCGGTAAGGATATCTACGTTGAAAAGCCGCTCTGCCGGACGCCCGAACAGGGCGCCGAGTTAGTCGCCGCTGAACAGATCTCCAATCAGATCGTCCAATGCGGCATGCAGCGTCGTAGTTACGACCTGTTTATCAGAGCGAAAGAAACCATGGACAGCGGCGCTTTGGGAAAGGTGCGGATGGTCCGCTCCTGGTGGCTCAACAATTATCTTGGTGCGGAGAAGATCACAAAACTCGACGGCAAACTCGACTGGGATGAGTGGCAGGGCCCGGCACCCAGAAGGCCATTCGATCCGGACCGTTTTCACAACTGGCGGTATTACAGCGATTACGCTGGAGGCGTTGTGGCCGACCAGGGCGCGCATGTGTTTGATGGAATTCACTTATTGATGGGCTCGGGACCACCGGTTACCGTTACTGCTTCGGCGGGCAAACCTCATCGGCCCGAGTTCGATACCCCCGAGTCAGTCATGGTTGCGGCTCGTTATCCCGAAGACTACATCGCCGTATTCACTATCAATTACGCTGCCATGAAATATAGGCCACAACACGATCAGCTAAATCAGTTCGACGGAGACAATGCTCGATTGGACGTGGGACGTGAAGATTTGAGCGTCTATGCGCAAGGAGCCGAGGACACACCGACCCACAATTATAGGTCTCCCCGAGGGTTCTCTTACGCAACGGACCTGCACGTTGCAAATTTCCTCGAATGCGTCCGGAGCCGCAAGCGGCCTACCGCTCCCATCGCGCTCGGCTTTCAATCCGCGTTAGTCGTTCAAATGGCGAATTTGTCACTCAAGCACGGCCGCCAGATTCGCTGGAATGCCGCCTCTCAGAAAGTAGAAGTCTAATGGAGAATCAAGAGGTCGAATTGTTTTCAAGGCGCAGTTCTCGCCGTTCTGTCCTGCAGGCGGGAGCAGCAGCACTCGTAGGCGGTGCACTTTTGCAATCTGCTCCGACGAATCCAACACAGGGGGCAGCCAAGCTGAAAGTCGCGATTTTCTCAAAACATCTCCTATTTCTGCAGGGTGCTCAACTCGCGCAAGCTGCCGCAAGCATGGGTTTTGATGGCATTGATCTCGCCGTTCGCAAAGGTGGCCACGTTGAACCATCGCGTGTGAAGCAGGATCTCCCGGGGCTTGTCGCTATCATTCGCCAGCATGGTCTGGAAGTACCCATGCTCACGACCGATGTCGCAGATACCAGCAGTGCCTATGCTGAAGACATCTTGCAGTGCATGTCGGAGTTGAACATCCGTCATTATCGGTGGGGTGGCTTCAAGTACACGGACGATCGTTCGATCCCTGCTCAGCTCGACAGCCTCAAGCCGCGCGTGGCAAAACTGGCGGCCCTGAATGCCCGATACCACGTCTGCGCCATGTATCACACGCATTCCGGATTGAACCTCGTAGGCGCTCCTATCTGGGATCTTCATGAACTGCTTACCGGGTTCGATCCGGCAGCAGTGGGAGTCAACTACGATATTGGTCACGCTACGGTCGAGGGTGGATTTGGAGGCTGGATCGACAGCTTCCGTGTTACCGGTCCGTATGTACGTGGCATAGCTGTCAAAGATTTCCTGTGGGAGAAGAATGCGCACGGCCAGTGGAGGCCTGCCTGGAAACCCTTGGGCCAGGGCATGGTCAACTTCCCGAAGTTTTTTCAAATGGTCGCGGCTTCGCAATTTTCTGGGCCGCTTCAACTCCACTTCGAATATCCCCTTCAGGGCGCCGATCAGGGCATGAAAACTGTGAGTAATCCTCAGGAAGTGTTCACTACGATGAGACGGGATCTGCAACAACTCCGAGGCTATCTTTCGCAAGCGGGGTTGGCCTAGACTCCGTTGCACGTTGTCCAATCGCGCCTGTGTTGGGCCGCGACCGACCCTCGTACCGACCCATGTGCTCTTCGCTCGTAAACTAATTATGGCAACGAAACATCTGACCAATTTTTTATGCCCGCTGGCCATTCTCATGTTGCCCACCGTTCTATTAGGACAGACGACTTTGCAAGCGACCGCGTCGCAAATCACCGAGGGTAAGAGGATCTTTGCGCAAATCTGCGCTGGATGCCACGGCGCCGACACGTACGGTACCGACCGAGCGCCCGGCTTATCTGGTAACCGCCGTGTTCGAGCCCGCACCGTCGAACAACTCCACGATGTCGTGCTGCATGGCATCCCGTCCGCCGGTATGCCAGCGTTTAACCTGCCGGCCGAACAGCTCGACTCGGTTGCAGCATTCGTTCACTCGCTCAATTCGGCTGCGTACGAAACGCCGGTGTCCGGCAACCCGGATGCTGGCAAGCAGATTTTCTTCGGGAAGTCCCAGCAGTGCAGCGCGTGTCACATGGTAAACGGGCGCGGGTCCGACACAGGCCCCGACCTCTCGACAGTGGGTCGCGAAATGACGCTGGAAGAGATCGAAGGCGTTCTGATGCATCCTGATGCTCACATAACGCCTGGCTACGATCTGGTCACGGTGCGTTTGCAGGACGGTCGCAAAGTTCAAGGCTTTGCCCGAGGGCAGACGAATTTTGATATCCAGCTGCAGGACACAAAGGGGCAATTCCACCTTTTTCATTCGCCTGAGATCGTCTCAGTGCACAAAGAGAGTCATTCGCTGATGAAGCCCTGGAGCGGCAGCCCCGAGCAACTTCAAGGCTTGGTTGCCTACCTAAGCCGCCTAACTGGCGTAACCGCAGCGGATCCGAAGGGCGTCGCCGTGGGCTCCCTATCTCAAAGCTCCACACCGGATTTCGATCGGATCAAGAGTCCTCGCCCCGGTGACTGGCTAACCTATAACGGCAACCTACAGGCAAATCGATACAGTCAGCTCACTCAGGTCAGCACACGCAATGTTGACAAGCTCGGCTTGAAGTGGGTCTTGCCCATCGAACATTTCGGCCTGGAAGCAACCCCCATCGTTGCCGACGGCGTGATGTACGTAACGGGTCCGGACCAAGCCTATGCGCTCGATGCTCTCTCCGGCCGAGTCATCTGGAAGTACTCTCGCCCGCGCACGCAGGGCCTCGTGGGCGATGCATCGCTCGGAACGAATCGCGGCATGGCCGTTCTCAAGGACAAGGTGTTTATGGTGACGGACAACGCCCATCTGCTGGCCTTGGACCGCATCACTGGCGCTCTCATCTGGGAGAATGTCATGCCCGAAGAACCCATGAAGTACGGCTCTACTGTCTCCCCGCTCATCGTAAACGATACTGTGATTGCAGGCGTCTCCGGAGGCGACTGGGGCATTCGCGGCTTTATTGTCTGCTATAAGGCTGATACCGGAGAACAGCTATGGCGTCATTGGACCATCCCTGATCGCGGTGAGCCCGGCTCGGAAACATGGAAGGGCAAAGATCTTCTGCTTGGCGGTGGATCTACCTGGCTCACTGGTTCCTATGATCCGGAGACGGACACGCTCTTCTGGCCTACGGGTAATCCTTGGCCGGATTCCGACGACCACGAGCGCCCCGGTGACAACCTTTTCACGAACTGTATACTCGCTCTCAACCCGTCTACAGGAGCGTTGAAGTGGTATTTCCAATTCACTCCCCACGACACAAATGATCGCGACGCAACCGAACCACCCGTGCTGGTGGACACGGAGTATCAGGGCCAACAACGCAGGCTTTTGTTGCACGCCGACCGGAATGGCTACTTTTATGTGCTCGACCGCACGAATGGGAAAGTGCTGATGCATTCCCAGTTCGTGCGCGTCATGAACTGGTCCACTGGCATTGATGCTAATGGCCGCCCCGTGCTTTCTCCAGCATTCAAGACGTCACATAACCGGCGTACAGGTTGTCCCGACGATGCCGCCAATTGGGGTTCCACCGCCTTCAATCCCCAAACGCGCCTTTACTATTTCGAGTCACTCGAACAGTGCCAATCCGCCACGCTGAACGGCAGTCTGCGTACCTCGGCTCACTTGGACGAAACGGGCCAAAAATATCTTAGGGCCGTCAATATCGATTCCGGCAAGGTCGTTTGGGAGAATCCCCAGCTCGGCCATGTACTTCTGAAAACTTGGCCGGGAGTTTTGAGTACCGCCGGCGGACTCGTGTTCTATTCGGACCCAGATGGCTCTTTCGTAGCCGCCGACGCGAAGACGGGAAAAGTGCTCTGGCACTTCGCCACAAATATCACGATGAAGGCCTCACCTATGACATTTGCCATTCAAGGCAGACAATACATCGCAGTAGCCGCCGGATCGAACATTCTTTGCTTTGGTCTTCCTGTCGACGTGCACTGACCGGGCTTTCATTCGGGACCCGCTGATCAAACCGCACCTAGTCCGAGCCCTGTAAGGCCGCCGGTTCGCATTACGCCGTCGCTGATATCGAAAATACCGGGAAACCGCTTGTCCCAGCCTTTGTTGGCGGCCGGAACGTACTGTCGGGAATTTGCCTCAATCCCGGCGATCCCAGGCACGTGAGCTGCAATTCCCGCGGACTGAATCAATGATGCTCCGGGGCAGGTGAGGTCCTGCACGCAGAGGAACATATTAAGCTTTTGTCCCGCTGCCCCCATCAGCATTGCTTCGGTTTGCCCTTTGCAGGCCTTTAGTGCCGCACCCGTGTAGCCCATTTCTCGCGCCAGCATCAAGGCGTCCAATCCGGTTAGCGATTCGTCGATTACGACCGGCACCAATGCAGACGCTTTGTGCATCACATTTTGGCGGTTGGCCTTCAAGTCGCGAGCGGTAGGTTGCTCGATGTATTGAATACGCGCGAAGGCGCTAGGTCTACGCTCCTTCACTTCCCGAATAAAAGAGAGCAGATATTCGACATTACGGCATTTTTCGTTGAAATCCAGCGAGTAAAACCAAGCAGTCACTCGTCGCTTGCTCTGGGTTTCAGTGGTGACTCGGTCTATCTCAAGAACCCGGCTCACATCGGAGGTGAGGTCATCTCCATTCAATTTAATTTTCAGATGGTTAACGCCGTCGTGCTCGATCCATTGGGGCAACGTCTCGGGCAGGCCATCCTGGATGCGATGCTGGACCTCAGCGGCAGTCAGCGGATCAGAGGCTCCGACCGAGTGATACAGTGGCAAACCAGCCTTTGGTTTAGTCGAGATGAATTGGTTGAGCCAAAGCCCTTTGTACTCCGGCCCTAAGTACCGGGAAAGATCATGCGGCAGCAAGTCCGGTCCGTACGTCTCATAGGTGTTGCGGTTATGAACCTTTCCAAAAGCATCATGAATGGCAGCGTCGAACGGACTCGCTGTGACTAAGGTGCAAAGTTTAGGAATCGCTTCCGGAAGCTTCCGTTCAGTCGTAAGCTCGGCCGCCGCCTTTAAGTAAGCCGGCTCTAGCTCGACGTTGATGTCGATAGGGTGACCATACGCCTTGTAGTCGTTCGTAATCTTCTCAATGCGCACTGACAAAGCTTTCATCGCATCCAGCGTCTGTTCATAAGACAAGGTGCGCGATGGAAACGCCCATATGTTGCCCATCGGCATTGAGCCGAATCCTTTCGCTCGGCGACCATCCCGCGTTCGCACAGTGCAATCTACATTCAGCAAAGTCACACGGTCAACCAGCGATCCGCCAAACATATACGGCGCTCTATAGCTGTAGTCCTGATACGAATGACTCACTCGCTCAATCTGGATATCCGTCTGGCGGGGACCGGCCAATAGGGATGGTGCCATGACAACCGCCGGGCATGATTTCAGGAAGTTGCGTCGGTTCAAAGGGGAGTGATGGGACATGATTATGGTAATAGTTCAGAAGCCTAAGCTACGGCCGGAGAGGATTCGGGCACAGTTTCAATTAGGAAGCGTCAACCGCTTTCCTTCGACCGGACGTTCGGAGTCACGCAACGCCTCAATTCGGGGCTTTTCCAAAACGGTACTTACCCAATGCGGCCGGATTTCATTGTATTCGATGAGTCAGGCACCCACATCAACATCGAGAGCGCCGCACATGAAATTTCCGATTCGGTGGCAGGCAGTGCTTGCTGCGGTTACCGGCTTCTGGTCTGGTCGCGTGGGTTGCGCCCGAATTGGGGCTCCGATCGGAAGTTAACCCGAAGCCGACCCCTGAAGAACAACAAGCTAGCCATCCAGTTCAGGAACGGCTGTTAATTGGAAGCTGAGATCTGCGGCCTGCTTACAAAGGCGGCTTTCGCAAATGGGTTGCCTCTTCATCGCCTTTAGTGAGCGGGGACTCGCAGTAGGATTGGCCAATGGAGAACAGATGATATACGACAGTACGGCGAGTTTATGGGCAGTTGCTGCAATTGCGTCCCGTGCACCGAACCGCCACTTTATCCTTCGATGTAAATCGCCGAAGTAGCTTTCGCACGATATAGGCAGTAGGCTCCCAATCGCGACGAGCCAAAAGCAGAGGCGTTGCAAAGCGGGCGACGGCCGGACCAACTTCCATGATGCGTGTGCGCCGGGATGGCTAAGCCCGGGAACGTCGGTCAGGTGCACACCCGCGGTCCGAAGCAGTTCAGCTTCAGATCAGCGTCCGGTTCATAGTCGGCGCGCCGATAGAAGCACTCCCGGTTCATGTAGGCATGTGCTCAGCTGCTTCTCACCACGCGGAAGCGCTCGCATTTCCAGTTGAAGCTTCACGTCGACCTCCGCCATGAGCTTTTGATAAAAGCGGAAGCCGACGAGCGATTGTCGCAAAGCGAACAGACGCTCCGGGCAACGTGATCGAGTAAGACCACCATTACGTACGTCGACAAGCGAATTATTGCCAGCCAGTGGTTCCGCCCAAGCAAGGTGCTCTGAGCACCATTCCAGGTTATAAAGCCATGGACAACCCAACCGAGCCATTGGCCGGAACCACAGCGTCGATTCGGTGCTCGAAGGTAGCGCCGAGTGACTCCCAGACGGGACTGAGGCGAGTGTGAACATCGCGTCAGAAGCTCCAGACTGGTCCCACGCCCACGAATACAATGATGCTTCTGTCTGTTCCGATGAGCACACCTCCTTGCTGCACTATTCCAGATCTCCGCCTCGTAGTCGCGTGATCGATCTCTGTGTCATCCAACCATGTGTCGTTGTGTACAGACAGGCGGATCATATTGGAGGCCTGGGAGAATCGCACGTTATAGTTCGCCCGAGCGGAGCCCCCCTGGTCCGGCGTGAATGAACCCTGGTAAGACCCCGTCGTTTGCCAGTACTGATAGCCCAAGCGAATCCTGTTCTGAAAAATCGAGCCCAGTTCGTGCTCGATGTACGGCGAAAAGAAAGGCCGCCAAGGCGGACTGGTTATCGATTGTTGCCCGATCCGCGCATTCAGATTCTGTTGCGGAGCAGGCAAACCGGCGGGAATCACAGGGTGTGCCCAGACATCCACCCCGCCGAAATTCAGGTCGAAGCCTATGGTGAAGCGGCGCAAAGCTCCGGGAGGAGTGGCTGCTACTCCAAGAGACAGGGTTCCACCGCCTGACCGTTGTGTGCCCTGGTAATCAAGCGCGCTCCCGTCAGGCATGATCAGCGTTGTGTTGTAGCTGTACTTGCCGCTTCCAATGAGAGTCAACCCAATCGTTGCCGTCAGGCGAAAGCCTTGCTGAGCCGGCTTGTGCGGAGGCTCGATCTGCTTGGGAGGTCGCTGCTGAGTTTCCCGGGTGGCATCCTGAGCGCGCGATAAACAGGGCATCACTATGCCTCCCGCTGCCACTAAGATCGCCCCAATTCGCCAAAATCGCGACCTCATACCTGCCGCCACCTCGCGCTGACCAGCCAAACCATTTAAGCACGGTTCGACGGTCCTCGTCCTGGGAGCCCGGAGCACGGCTTCACCCCCCAGTTCTAGAGCGCGCTGATTAGGTCCGGGCCGCCCAGCACATTGCTGAGCAATTCGGGATTGACTTAAATGCGCTACGGGTCTATAACTTCTCGTATGGGACGGTGTGTGTCCCAATTCGGATGCGCCCTCATCGGTCGTGCTGCGTCGTTGGTTGTGCTTCTGCTTTGGTTGGCTCTGAACGGTTCCAGCCAAACGACCTCCGTCCAGGCTTCTCCCGCCTGTGCATGCCCGGACGGCAGACAGTTTTCAACCGGATGGTCCCTTTTTGGCAAGAACAGCGCCAGGGTACTTATTACGGGCTTTCGTCGCGACCTGGTCCAGGTACCCCAACAGCATGGATGGCCTGGATGTAAAGATCTGATGGTCGTCGGCCAGGTTGTGCGCCTGGAAGTGGTGGGCAATCATCCATTCCTTAGGCGAGAGACCCGGAAGCGCGGCACGATTGAGGACATCTGCCACACCCAGATTCAGTTCGCACCCCCGAAGAAGTCGTACGACTTCTTCGCAGATGACGGAAATGCGGTCACGTTGAGCGACATGGATGCGGCACAAGCGCCGGCGGAAAACCCGGAGGAGGCCTCGAACTCCGAGGTTTCACCCGATCCTGGCAGCGCCGATCTCACCGGGAAAGATCTCATTCGCATGATCCCGCAGGAGCCAGGGGACGACCCCAATTTTTCAAGCTTTGATCTCGATGATCTAAAAGAGGGGGCGTACTTCGTTGTTCCAAGACAGTTGAAGGGAATGCCAGCGGCTGAGGATGGTGCCGGAACCACTGCAGGCAACGCCCCGAACGCGCAGCACGAGTCGACCATCTGGGCGGGCAGCTTCGGCCGGATCGAAAAGCGTGCCGGTTTCCGCGACGAGCCACTCTGGATTGTCGAGATCCTGCCCCACTCCGCGCCTCTGCCGTTCTCCCGATATCTGCGCTCGTTGCCCGCTGGCATTCGTAAGCACCAACCTCATCAAAAGAAATTCGTCCTCGCGTCGAGCGATATCGTCGAAATCAACCATTTTCTCGACAAATACTCGTTGGAGTGGACTCGCTTTGGCAACGAGTCTGACGATGCCCGGAAGCGGGAATTCGCGGGTACGACGATGCTGCCCGAAATCTATGGCACTCCTCAACCGGCTCTTGACAACAATCTCGAGAACGCCCGGAAGGCAAGCATTGAAGAGGAGGTACACGAAGCCGCGATGCGTCTCATCTTCAGCCTCAAAGATCCAAAGCCCGTCGATGGCCGGGAAACGCTGGTACTCGATGAGGAAACTCAGCCCGGCATCGCAACACCCCAGTTCTTTCACAAGCAATGCTTCGTCGGTGCATACCAAGTCGCGACCCAGTCTCGGAATCCCAAAACGTCCGCCCCGCCGGTCTTTCGTGTTATAGAAGCTGGTCTGAGAATTTTCCAACCCAGGGACTCGGCACAGGTCCCGGCAGACTACTATGCGGTCGACTTGCGCCTGCGACTCAGATCCGATTCCGGCGCATTAATGCCCGTTGTCTGCAGATTCCCATCGGCTGCAATTGAAGTAACTCTGCTCGACAGTGCAGAGCGGATTCTTTCCAGTGTCTTTGCAATTACGCCAACTATGAGGTAGGCATGCACGCATTCAGCAATGCAAGGTTCAGTGTTTTCTCTGTAACGTCAGCCGGGTTCTTAGCTCTGGCCATCGTGCAACCCCTCCCGTCTTACGCTCAGAGCAAGTCTTGCCGGTGCCCAGGGGGAGCCGTTTTTGAGCCCGGGATGATCAGCTACAAGGGGAATAGTGAGCGCGAAACGGTCACCCGGATCGAAGTGCAGGACGACGACCCCGGCCTTCGCTGCGAAGCTGCTTGGATCGGCCTGAGTGAAGTTTATGCCGACGGCACGCCATACAGCTTTCATCTACGGCGCCGAACACTACGAACGATCCGTGAGGAGGGATGCGGCGATTCGCCAAACCGGTTTGTCAGTCGTATAAAAACTTATCGATTCGTCCTCGATGCCGACTCGTTACCTATCCGGGAATTAGGCTCTGTGGCCGAGAGTGGCAGTCAGCGGTTAGATTCAAAAGCACGCGAAAAATCAAACGCGAACGTATGGAGTTCCATCGCGATGGATGAGCCGGTCGAGCCGGCGAGAACTCAGGAATCGCCGACCCGCGATGCCTCCGCTCCGGAGTTCTGCCGGACGGCCTGGGTGCTGGCCCGCAGGAACATAATAGGACGCTTTGTGGGCCTGATGCGCGGAGTCGATCAGCGCGAGACAATCGTCGCACTCAGCAAAACGCGTAGCATTCGGGCGGGTGAATTGGGCCAGATCGAAGCTTCCAATGGCCACACCGCTATTGTGCGCTTTTACTCCGGTGGCAGCGTCGGAAAGTTTTCGCACAAAATGAATGCGTTCCGGCGCTGGTACATCGACACCGGGGGCCCATATACAGAAACGAAAGATGATTTATACACTCCTCTAAGGGCTCGCATTCTGGAGGTCCCCTTGGACGAGATCATCGAAGTAAACGACTATCTAGACCAGCAGAAAACGGATCAACGATGAAATGGTATCGCTGCGTCAGGTTTCTCGCACTTATTATGGCTGCCGTGGTATGTTCCGGTGCTCAGGGCCCCGTATTCCGGTCGGACGTGCGAGAAGTTTCAGTGGTGTTCCGTGTTTTGGACAAGCAGAATCGGCCTGTCTCCGGGATTACCCGCGACGAGATTCGTGTGGAAGACGAGGGCGCGCCGCGCACTATCACCAGCTTTTCCGGCGAAGTCTCGTATTCTCAGGTGGTAATGGCTGCCGATGTGAGTGGGAGTATGGGGGCCGTACTAGAGCCTCTCCAGGCAGCTCTGTCTGATTTTGCGGACCTGATTGGTGGCGATTCGAACCGCGAGCGGGGCGACGTACTGCTGAGCCTGCTTCCGTTCAGTGAAACCGCGACGATGCTGGTGGATAGGACGCCGGACCCGAACGAATTCAAAAGCGCTGTGAACCGTCTGGGCCCGAGCGGGTCGACCGCGCTGATCGATACCATCCTCTCAACATTGCTGAACGCCTTTGGAGACGCATCTGTTCACGCGGCGACTGCTAAATCCATAAAGGACGATACAGGTCCCATTCCGACCGAGTTCCGAAGGAGACCGTCGCCATCCCGAACGACACCGGTAAAGAGGTCCAAGTTTCTTGTCATATTTACGGACGCTGGAGAAAACTCCTCGGCGCATCAATGGGCCGATATCGCCTCTGCCGTGTTAAGTAAGGAAGTGGTCATCTATTCCGTGGTGTTTGATTCCGGCACTCCCGACGCTAACGTGCCAAAGCTGGCCAGCATCACCAGGGACTCCGGAGGCGACGTGTACCGGGCGAAAGCTGGTGACCTCAAACGCGTTTACGCACAAATCGCAAAGAATATAAGCGGTCATTATGCTTTGACGTTCAATGCTAACGACGTCGCGAGTTCACGGACGTGGCGAAACATTCGTGTCTCCACAACGCGCCCGGACGTCGTTGTGCTGGCCAACACGGGATATTGTCCGGATGCGCCGTGCCAGAAAGCAGACGGAACCTTCGTTGGCGGAACTCCGAAGAACTGGAATCAGGTGGTCTCCATGAATCGCGATCCAGCGGTGGTTTCGTCAGTTAAGCAGCAGTTGCAGGGACTGTCATTCGCCTACACTCGCGAAACCAGGGACATCGTAAACGGCTTATCCGAACACCCGCTTCTGGTTGAGAAACGCTGGAAGACGCGCGACAGAAATAGTAAACCGTATTTCGTTACTCATGCCGGAGTGGGTGGGAATCAGTCGGTGGCCATTGATACAGAGGCTTGCGGAATCATGCTTGCTCCTGAACATACCGTGCTGAGTGCGGATAGTGCCGACACACCTGCTGTCCCGGGTCATCCGATTCTGGAGGTCGCAGACCCGGAGATCCGACTATCACGACGACCGGCTTCGGGATCGCAGACCAGGGTTGTGGCAAGCGATGACGACGGGTATTTTCAGTCGCAGGCAATATTCTATTTGATAGATCGGTCCGGCGAGATTCGTTGTCCGCTGAAGGTGCAGTGTAACAGACCTCATTTCCTGGTAGGGAACGGCCTTGTGGAATTCACGAGTCAGGCAATCGCTGAGGCACTGAAGCTGACGCCCGAGGGAAGTCATCGGGGGGCCGCGTCGGGTGAACGCCACGACTAATGTCGTGTCAGTGGGTAGTAGAAATACTGTATATGCGTCTGCCCGGTGGCGATAGCAGTCGACAATTCTGGACTGAGAGCTGCATGAGCGACACAACTGTTGAGCACTGGAGATTCAAGGGCATGGGCTTCTTCGCTCTCAGCGTCCATCCAAATCAGGAGCGAGTTGCTTCCGTGATATCACTTCGGTTTGGGCGCACCCCCAACGGGCTGATTTCTGTTTCAAGGCGCGGTAAGGAAATAGCAGATAGCCTTAAGCCAAGGCCAACCCCAAGGCATAAAAGGCCCAAGAATGTAGCGGCTGCGGGTGGCGGTTCTGGTATGGCAACCGGAGTGAGAAAGAATCCACTTCGGACGCCGTTGTAGAAGCCTTCACCTACGATCTGTCCAGCATCATTGATGCTTCTGGCGACTTCCAGGCTCCAACCGGAGCCGTTGGTCAACAGAGAATTGAGATCCACCATCCCAGTCTCGTGATCGTAGACCCAGGCTCTATAACCAGCAGGCGTATACCCAATTCCAACAATCACCCCAGAATCATTGATTGCGTCTGCGAAGCTCAAAAACGTTCCGGCGGTTGGTGTACCAAGCTGGCCAAGCAGCGTTGCTTGACCGTTGCTTAACAGGACGGCTTCCAAAGGGCTGGTGCTGGTTCCTGTGGATACATAACCGACAACTTGGCCTAGGTTGTTGATTCCTGATGGTTGAACATTGAGGCCTTCTGAGCCCGGGACGGCTGTCAACAGGCCGTTCGAATAAATGGCTGCGTGGCCGGATGAACCGTCTGAGGAAAGGATAAGTATGCTTCCAGCATTGTTGATCCCTCGAGTGGTGGCTATTAGATCACCGGGCAATACGCCAAGGTCCGTGAAGGTGCCGTTGGAGTAAGATACTGCCCGATACTGATAATCTCCGGCAATCAGGCCGGTATCGTTAATCTCGGTGGCCGACACGATTGAACCGCTCCCAAAGACTTGGAGCGCGCCGTTGGCGTAGAGCCCGGCTGCGTACTGATAACTAGGATAAGCTACTGTTCCAATGACCTGCCCGCTGTTGTTGATGCCGCTAGCGCCGAATAATCCACCGGGAGGATTCGGAATTGGATGCAGTGTCCCATCATAGATGAAGGAAAATGCTCCGGCAGTTCCGACGACCTGGCCATGATTGTTTACCTGACTGATGGAGGCGGTAGGCCCGATATCAGTCACCGAATACAGTGTGGACGCTTCCACTGCTGCGGAGCACCACAACAGGACTAGGGTTAGCCTTTTCAGCCGATTCACAAACAGCTCCTCCGGGGCGAGTCTATCAGAGAAAATCAGCCAGTGATCATAACCAAAAGGGCATTAAGTCCCATGCGCGTTCCACAAAATTGTGGTCAGCTAGAGACGTAATTGGACTCCAATGAGCACCACTACAAGGGCGATCAGAGCAAAGCTTACCAGTAAGCCAGTATAGAAACGAGCTATGGCGGAGGGTGTCCCGAGGGTAGTTGAAGGTTGAAGGGCGGCGGTGGCGGCCGGTTCGTTAGAATCGATTCGCCAAAACCCAATCCTGAAAAGGACACCACCGCCGTGAAGAAACCGTACCATATTTTGGACCGGGAGGCTGCGACAGCAGCCGCTACGGTCGAACAGTTTGCGAAAGAGAACGGGCAGATCCTGCTGCCGCTGGTAGAACTGATCACACAGGCTCGCCTGGCTGTCGACGAAGTGATCGGCTGCATTGGCCGGCAGACTATCGAGACGATTTTGAGTTTGAGTGCGGAGCAAGTAGCCGGGCCGCGCACACCGGGCAAGCGTAGCGGCGACGTTCGCTGGCACGGCTCGCAGAATGGCCGGGTGAGTCTCGCCGACCGGCAGATCAAAGTGAAGCGTCCGCGCCTTCGTCACCAACAGGCCGGCGAAGTGACGGTGCCCGCGTATGAATCTCTGCAAGAGAACGGTGCGACGGCGCAGCGGATGATGGGCGCGCTGCTGCGCGGCGTATCTACGCGCGAGTACGCCGAAATGTTACCGGAGATGGCGGAAGCAGCGGGCGTATCACGCAGCAGCGTGAGCCGCCAGGCCATCGAGGGAAGCATGGAGCAACTGCGCCAGTTACGCGAGCGCCGCTGGGACAAGGCCGATCTGCTGGTGCTCTACATCGATGGGCAGCGTTTTGGATCGCATCACGTCATCAGTGCGGTAGGCGTGGACCGTGCCGGGACCAAACATGTGCTCGGCATTCAGGTGGGAGCGACCGAAAACGCTGCTGCGGTGAAGCAGTTGTTCACCAGTTTGCGCGATCAAGCGTTGCCCACGGACCGCAAATACCTATTCGTGATCGATGGCGCGAAAGCATTGCGAGCCGCCATCGAAGAAGTGTTCGGCGCTGAGCAACCGGTACAGCGTTGCCGCAATCACACCATCCGAACGCAATGGTACACCCGGCGGGGGATGGCCGCCGGGATCGGGGACCGGGCTGCGTAGCGGAATCACATGTCGGATCTCGAGTGTGTCCTCTCCCACGATCACATGCTCGATGACCAACTGCAGGATCG
>DATIMM010000077.1:0-27339 GCA_035475295.1 Bryobacteraceae bacterium | reverse complement strand
CCTAATTTGGCGATGCTCAGCTGGAACGAACTGGTGTTGTATCCGTCCGGAGCCTCCGCCGCTCAGGTGATGATCGAGCCTTCCGTGAAATTACCGGAGGGCTGGAAATTTGGAACTGCTTTGTCCCCGATGTCCACGGATGGAGCGACTACTCGCTTCCGGCCGGTGACTCTGGAAAGGCTGATCGATTCGCCCGTCCTCTCCGGCCGTTTCTTCAAAGAAATTCTACTGGCGCCCGAGGTGAGTCCAAAACACTTTTTGGACATGGTTGCCGACGGCCCGGAGGATCTGAAGGTCAGTGAAGATGACGTGGCGTCTTTTAGCAACCTGATTCGCGAAACGGGAGCTCTTTATGCGTCAAGACACTACAACAGCTACCACTTTCTGCTGACATTGAGTGATGAGGTGGCACACTTCGGCCTGGAGCATCACGAATCGAGTGATGACCGTGTAGACGCCCGAACGCTGATCGATGACGACCTCGGTATGCTTGCGGGCGATCTTCTCCCCCATGAATTTACTCACTCGTGGAACGGCAAATATCGGCGCCCTGCCGGCCTCGTTACCTCGAATTATCAACAGCCTATGGTGGGCGACCTGCTGTGGGTTTACGAAGGACTCACTCAATACCTGGGCGATGTCTTAACCGCGCGCAGCGGAATCTGGACGCCGGATCAATACCGCGCGTACCTGGCGTCCTCGGCCGCCATGCTCGACCATCGCCCGGGCCGCACCTGGCGCGATCTGCAGGATACCGCTACGGCCGCTCAAATTCTGTACGATGCGAACGAGCAATGGGACAACCGCCGGCGGTCCGTCGACTATTATCCGGAGGGCGAATTGATCTGGCTGGACGTTGATGTCACCATTCGGACCCTATCCCATGGCCAACGATCCCTGAACGACTTCGCGGCTCGGTTTGAAGGGCTTGGCGGCAGCACGCCTCCCGAAGTGATCCCCTACACGTTCGCAGACGTCGTCAGCGATCTGAATGCGATTCAGCCCTACGATTGGGCACAATTCTTAAAGGCTAGGCTTGTCTCAAAATCGTCGCACGCTCCGCTTGCTGGAATTCAAAATGGGGGCTATCGGATCGAATACAACGACCAGCCGAACACGTTCATCCGCGCCGCCGAATCCGGCGAGCACGGCGTAGACGCGTGGTACTCTCTGGGCCTTCGAGTAGGGGGCAACATGACCCTCGACGATGTTCTCGCCGGATCGTCAGGCGACATCGCCGGATTCGGCCCCGGAATGAAAATTGTCGCCATCAATGGCAGGCGCGCGACGGACGACTTGCTTCGCGAAGCGATACGAAGCTCCAAAAACTCCAGCGGGCCCATGGAGATGATCACGGAAAACGACGGCTACTTCAAGGTATTGAAGATCGACTATCACGGCGGTGAGCGCTATCCCCACTTGGTGCGCTCAACTGGAGCGAACGATATCCTGGACGAAATACTGAAGCCCATGACCTCACATCCGAAGCAGAAGACTTAGCCTGCAAAGGCCGCGCCGCTACCGTGGGCTCTGGTCCACCGCATCGACCCGCGTTCGTAGTAAACGCATTCGGACTTCACGCCTCCATCGCGGGACGATACATTAGGCTCATGGTCTCCGACGTGAGCGCGTGCGACTTTCCGTGCGGAGAGTCAGTGGAGCTTGTCTTTCATACAAGGTGATCGGCAATTCACTGAACCGCTCGGAACTCCTCGCCTCCCACGTCTGGTAATTCAACATCTATTTAAGGTCGTCTCATTGAGCACAAACATCATTGGCGTTTACTATGAGCACCCGCGATGGTTTGAACCTCTTTTCGCGGAAATGGACCAGCGCGGTACCCCATACCGTCGGCTGCTCGCCCAGGAACATTACTATCAGCCGGGTCAAATAAAGGACGACGTCAGGCTTGTATTCAACCGCATGAGTCCCTCCGCCTATAGGCGCGAACACGGCAGCGGCATCCTATACACGCTCAACTACCTCGAGCATCTGGAATCCAACGGCGTGCGTGTGGTGAACGGCACACAGGCATTCCGCTGCGAGATTTCCAAAGCACTGCAGTTGACCATGCTTGATCGCCTGCGCTTGCCTTTTCCGAAGGCCAGAGTGATTCATCGCAGTGAAGACGCCGTGAAGGCTGCCGAAGGCCTGCGCTTTCCAATTGTGGTGAAGCCGAACGTCGGGGGCAGCGGAGCGGGCGTTGTACGCTTCAACTCGCTCGATGAGCTTCGGCAGCATACATCCAGCGCCACTTTGGATCTCGGTCTCGACAATGTCGGCCTGGTCCAGGAGTTCATACCCGCCCGGGGCGGCCATATCACGCGGGTCGAAGTGCTGGCTGGAAAGTTCCTCTACGCCATCAAGGTTTTCCTCACTGGCGAAACCTTCGATCTTTGTCCCGCCGACATCTGCCGTACCACCGAAGGAGTCGCGCTAGAAAGTAGTTGTCCCGTGGAGGCCCCTAAAGCTGGTCTCAGAGTGGAAGGCTTTACCCCGCCTCCCGACGTCATCCAGGCCGTGGAGAAAATCCTGTCCGAAGCCGGTATTGAAGTGGGCGGCGTCGAGTACATTATTGATGATCGGGACGGCCAACTCTACTACTACGACATAAACGCCCTCTCCAATTTCGTTGCTGGCGCCGAACAGGTCGTCGGTCTGAATCCGTTCTCGCGCTTGGTCGACTTCCTCGAACAGGAGGCCGCTCGTGCCGGTCAATAGCAGGCGCATGCGCTATGGCTACTGGATGCCCGTTTTCGGAGGCTGGCTGCGAAACGTGCCCGATGAAGGGATGGAGGCCACTTGGCCTTACGTGAAAAGACTCGCGCAGCATAGCGAGGACCTTGGTTTCGACCTTAGCCTTATCGCTGAATTGAATCTCAACGACATCAAGGGAATCGACGCCCCGTCGCTGGACGCTTGGTCCACCGCCGCTGCGCTCGCTGCTGTCACGAATAGCCTCGAGTTAATGGTCGCCGTCCGCCCCACATTTCACTTGCCCGCGCTCCTGGCAAAACAAGCGGCAAATATCGACCGCATCAGCAACGGCCGACTTTCGCTGAATGTCGTCTCTTCCTGGTGGAGGGACGAAGCCCGCATGTACGGTGTCCACTTCGAGCAGCATGACGACCGGTACGCCCGGACGTCAGAATGGCTCGACGTGCTCAACGGAGTCTGGTCAGGCGATCATTTCTCCTACACCGGCAAATACTACCGCGTGGAAGACAACATCCTCCAGCCCAAGCCGGTTCGTAATCCGCGACCCGTCCTCTACGCCGGGGGCGAATCCGAGGCGGCTAAGAATCTGATCGCGGAGAAATGCGACGCCTACGTCATGCATGGCGACTCGCCCGAGCGCGTGAGCGCAAAAATCGCCGATATGAAGGAACGCCGCGACCGCCTCGGCCTCGGACCCATGCAGTTCGGCGTCGCCGGTTACGCAATCGTCCGCAATACAGAATCTGAAGCTCGGCAGGAACTCGCCCGCATCACCGACGTCAAAGGCAGCGCCGCTGGTTACGCAAACTTTCAGCAATGGCTCTCCGGAACGCAACTGGAAAGTGCCATTTCCATCGCAGAATACTCTGTCTCTAACCGCGGCCTGCGTTCCGGGCTTGTCGGAACGCCCTCGCAAGTCCAGGAACAGATTGGCCGCTTCTCCGAAGCCGGAGTGGATCTGCTCCTTTTGCAGTTCAGTCCGCAGCTGGAAGAAATGGAACGCTTCAGCGAATCCGTAATTCGGCATTCGGATTGAATGTCTGCCTAATTTGACCTCTTCGCCTCCGGGACTCGCCTCCGTGCCCGCTGAGTAGTCCTTTACCGCAACGCTCCCATCGCTTTGATCGTCGATACTAATAAGGCCAAGCCACCTTTTATCAGCTCTTATAGGCGAGCCAACCCGGCTCGCCCGGGCTGCGGGTCGTGTTTGTCAGCCTCGCGCCATCCGGGCGGCACCGGAAACATACAGGTAGCCCCGGGAAAGGGTCAGAACACGCCCGCTTTCCTCGCCAGTTAAACTAGAGGTACAACGATAAGTATGCTCGACGGAATGCTTGCCAAGGTCTTTGGCACGAAACATGACCGTGAGATCAAGGCCATGCGTCCTGTTGTAGCGGCGATCGGTAATCTCGAACCGCAACTTCAAGCGCTCTCCGACGCTGATCTCGCTGCCAAAACACAAGAGTTTAAACAGCGCCTCGCAAACGGCGCGTCGCTCGACGATCTATTGATCGAAGCCTTTGCCGTCTGCCGGGAAGCCAGTCGCCGCGTGCTCGGAATGCGTCACTTCGACGTGCAGCTCATGGGCGGTATGGTGCTCCATAAGGGCCGCATCGCTGAAATGAAAACCGGCGAAGGCAAAACGCTCGTCGCGACACTACCCAGTTATCTCAATGGCCTTACTGGCGAAGGCGTCCATATAGTCACCGTAAACGACTACCTGGCCCGCCGCGATTCCGAGTGGATGGGGCGCATTCACCGCTTTCTTGGCCTTACCGTTGGAACAATCGTTCACGATCTCGATGAAGAGCAGCGACGCGCCGCCTACAACTCCGACATTACTTACGGCACGAACAACGAATTCGGCTTCGACTACCTGCGCGATAACATGAAGTTCCGCCTGGAAGACTACGTTCAGCGCGTCTTCAACTTCGCCATCGTTGATGAGGTCGATTCCATCCTGATCGATGAAGCCCGCACCCCGCTCATTATTGCGGGCCCGAGCGAGGAATCTACCGACAAGTACTACCGCGTCAATCGCATCATTCCCTATCTTGAGCGCGGAGAAGTCATCGAAGGGAAAGAGCCCGGCCAGCAGACCACCACGGGCGACTTCACGGTGGATGAAAAGCACCGCAGCGTTGCCCTTACCGAACAGGGCGTGCTCAAAGTAGAAAAGCTGCTTGACAGCGGCAATCTCTACGACCCCGCGAACATCGAGCTGAATCACCACGTTCAACAGGGTTTGCGCGCCCACATTCTGTACCAGCGCGATCGCGATTATGTCGTCCAGGAGGGGCAGGTCATCATTGTCGATGAGTTCACCGGCCGCTTGATGCCCGGCCGCCGCTGGAGCGATGGTCTCCATCAGGCTGTTGAGGCCAAAGAAAACGTCAAAATCGAACGCGAGACCCAAACCCTGGCCAGCATCACGTTCCAGAACTTCTTCCGCATGTATAAGAGGCTCTCGGGCATGACCGGTACCGCGGACACCGAAGCCGCCGAATTCAGCAAGATCTACAACCTGGATGTCACCCAGGTTCCGACCAATAAGCCGATGGTTCGGATCGAGTTCCCGGACGTCGTCTACCGGACGGAAGAAGAAAAATTCCGCAACGCCGCGAAGGAAATTCAGAAGCTCCAGGAAAAAGGTCAGCCCGTTCTCGTCGGCACCATCTCGGTTGAAAAGTCCGAAAGGCTGTCCGGCATCTTGAAAAAAATGGGGGTCCGGCACGAGGTCCTGAACGCCAAAAATCATGAGCGCGAGGCACACATCGTCGCTCAGGCTGGACGAAAAGGGGCCGTCACGGTCTCCACGAACATGGCTGGCCGCGGCACCGACATCTTGCTGGGCGGCAATGCGGACGATCTTCTGGACCAGCGGCTGAAAAAGGAGGGCAAGTCCGTCGACATGATCCCTCCCGCCGAACTGGAGCTTTTAAAATCCCAGATCAAAGGCGACATCGAACGGGAACGCCACGAAGTGACCGAACTCGGCGGCCTGCATATTCTCGGCACCGAGCGCCACGAATCCCGCCGCATCGATAACCAGCTCCGGGGCCGCGCTGGCCGTCAGGGCGATCCCGGCAGCTCCCGCTTTTACCTCTCGCTGCAGGACGACCTGCTTCGGGTCTTCGGCGGCGACCGCATGCAGAATCTCATGCTCCGTCTCGGCATGGAGGAAGACGTTCCCATCGAGTCCGGCCTCATCACCAAGCGCATTGCCGCCGCCCAGAAGGCCGTCGAAGCCCAGCACTTCGCCTCCAGAAAACACGTTCTCGAATACGACGACGTAATGAACAAGCAGCGCCAGGCCGTCTACGGCATGCGCCGCCAGTTGCTGGAAGGATCCAATCAGAAGGAGCGCATCCTCGAGATCATCACCGGTATCGTCGGTAGCTTCATCGATGAATACTGCCCCGAAGACGCCCGCTACGACCAGTTCGACCTCACGGGCCTCCAGAATGCCGTGCTCAATCAGTTCGGCGTGAAGCTCGACATAGATTCCATGACCACCATGGATCGCCGTGAGCTGGAGGCGTCTGTCCTCGAACTGCTCAAGGTCCGCTACGACGAAAAAGAGCAGATGATCGGTCCCGAAAACCTCCGGCACGCCGAACGCATCATCATGCTGAACGTGGTCGATAACCAGTGGAAAGACCACCTTCTTTCCATGGACCACCTGAAGGAAGGTATCGGCCTTCGTGGCTACGGCCAAAAAGACCCGCTCATCGAGTACAAAAAGGAATCGTTCACCATGTTCCAGGACATGATGGACCGCATTGAGGATGAGACCATTCGGTACCTCTTCTTCATGCGTATCGAGCTGGGCGGAGCGCCGCCGCTGCCTTATCCGGATCTGGAAGAGGAAGAAGAAGAGGGCGTCGATGAAGCCGAGGTATTACGAAACGAACCCCCGCAGCCGACCCCTGCCCAACTCGAAGCCCAGCGCCGGGAAGCACAACAATCTGTCCTGGACCTGACCCGGAACATCCAGAAGAAGAAAGATAAAGAGTTAGCTGCCTTACAACTGTCGGGAAACGGGGATTCCAGTCAGGGTCAGGACGCCGCCCACAGCCGGGGCATTAAAATCGGCCGGAACGATCTCTGCCCTTGCGGCAGCGGAAAGAAATATAAAAAATGCCACGGAGCTGCGGCCTAGCCCTTCTCACAATACTGTTAGCTACTTCACTGTTTGGCGGGGACGATCCACTGTGGAGCGAGTATGGTTTGGCTCATACCGACACCATCCACCGGGGCAGGCTGACCGTAACCGCCTACCGGATGAAAGACTCTACGGGAGCCCTCGCTGCCTGGGAGTGGCTTCGTTCCCCTCAAAGCCGTCCCTGTAGTCTGGCTTCGTTCTGCACGAAGGACAAGGACCGGACCGTTCTGTTCGACGGCAACTACGTCCTGGTTTTTACCGGCGGTAATCCCCGCAAAACCGACCTGGACGCTGTAATCAACGGGTTGCCGGATCGGCATGATACGCAATTGCCTCCAGTGCTGACCTTTCTGCCGCGTAACGAGCTGGTTCCCGGTTCCGCCCGCTATTTGCTGGGTTCCGCCTCCGTGGACGCATTCGCGCCGGAGCTCAGGGGCGTGAATTTGGGGTTTAACGTGGGTACCGAAGGCCAGGTCGCCTCCTACAAAACCGGGGCGGGGCAGCCGGTTCGTCTAGTGGTTCTCGATTATCCGACGCCCGACATGGCCCGCCAATACGAAAAGGCGGTCTCGAAGGTGCTGGGCGGGTCCGTGAAGCGCTCTGGGGTCCTGGTGGCCGCCGTTCTCCCGCCAGCCTCGAACGATCAGGCAACCGCGCTCCTCAGTCGGGTCCAGTACGAGGCGAGAATCGTCTGGAATGACGAACCATCTTCCACCAATCCGATCAAACCAATGTACGAGCTCTTGTTGAGTATCATCTACCTGAGTTGTCTTCTTTCGGCGTTGGCCCTCGCGGCTGGCCTCGTCTACGCCGGAATGCGGGTTTACCGTCGCCGTTATGGAACTTTGGAAGGGGAAGAGGCGATGACCACTCTTCACCTCACGGGCGACTAGGCGCGTAAATTGTACATGGCAGGGCAGTTATAAAGGCGGAATTTTACCCTTGACTTCACCTCCTAGTCGCCCTACACTCCAATCACTAACAGGTTTTGACGGTTGTACGATCGTCGGATCTGATTCTCCCATCAAACGTAGACTCCGGTTCGCCGGAGGCCTGGAAACAGGAAGAAAAATGCTCATTCGGAAGAATGAGCATTTTCTTTTACTTAACGGAAAATCCACAGTTTCATGAGACAGGCTCCGCTTAAATCGTCCGAAGCGCCCCAGTCTTGGCGCGAGCGGTTCCAGGCCCTGCGGAATGTTCCACCCCTCCTCAAGATGGTTTGGGAGACCAGCCCCGCTCTTAGCGTCTTTACACTACTTCTGCGCTGCGTGTCGGCACTCATTCCGTTGGCAACGCTCTGGATCTCCAAGCTGATCATTGACTTAGTCGTCCGCGCTATCCGCCATCAGCACATCGACAGGTCTGCCATCTGGAAGCTGCTGATCCTGGAATTCCTGCTGGCGATCGCCTCTGACACCCTCTCCCGTTTCATCGCCCTGGTGGATAGCCTGCTCGGCGACCGCTTTACCAATGTGGTCAGCATTCGCCTGATGCAACACGCCAACTCGCTCGATCTGGTGTCCTTCGAAGACCCGGTGTTCTACGACAAAATGGAGCGGGCCCGCCGCCAAACTACCGCCCGGCTCGGGATGCTCGCCACTCTGGCCGGCATGGCCCAGCAGCTATTGACGCTTCTGTCGCTGCTCTCTGCCGTCATCGTCTTCTCCCCCTGGCTGCTTCTCTTGTTAATCGCCGCCACTGTTCCGGTCTTTCTGGGGGAAACCCGCTTCGCACTGCTGAACTATTCCATCCTTTTCCGCCAAACGCCGGAAAAGCGCGAGCTCGATTACCTGCGCTACCTGGGTGCCAGCAATACCAGCGCCAAAGAGATCAAAATGTTCGGTTTGGGCGACTACCTCGCCAACCGTTCCCGGGCGCTCTTTGAGCGTTTTTACGAAGAAAATAAGCATGTAGCCGTCCAGCGGGCCATTCACGGCATTCTCATCAACCTGGTGCCGACGGGCGCCTATTACGCGGCCTATGCCTTCATCATTCTCCGGGCACTCGCGGGCGTCCTCACCGTAGGTGACCTGACGCTCATGGTCGGAGCCTTCTCACGGGCCCGAAACATCATGGAAACCCTGGTCAGCAGCCTTGTGGGAGTCTCCGAACAAGCCTTATTTATCAAAGACTTGTTTGAATTTTTTGATACACCGCCCCAGATTGTCTCGTCGCCGAACGCCTTGCCGGTGCCCCGTCCTATTACCGACGGCTTCCGCTTCGAAAACGTCTCGTTTGCTTATGCCGGTTCGGAACAGCCGGTTCTCACCGATATCAGCTTTCATTTCCACCCTGGCGAACGCATTGCCCTGGTTGGTGAAAACGGAGCGGGGAAGACTACTCTCGTCAAGCTCCTGGCCCGCCTCTACGATCCCACCGAAGGGCGCATTCTGCTCGACGGAGTCGATCTCCGCGAGTACAACGTTGACGAACTCCGCCACGAAATCGGCGTGATTTTCCAGGACTACATGCGTTATGACATGCTGGCGCAGGAGAACATCGGTCTCGGACGCGTGGAAGAACTGGACGATGAAAATCGCGTGGCCCGGTCAGCCGAAAAAAGCCTCGCCGCGCCCGTGATCGCCAAGCTTCCCGAAGCCTACCGGCAAATGCTCGGCCGGCGATTCGAGGGCGGCGTCGATCTCTCCACCGGTCAATGGCAAAAGATCGCGCTGGCCCGCGCCTACATGCGTGACGCGCAGATTCTGATCCTCGACGAGCCAACCGCCAGTCTGGACGCCCGCGCCGAATTCGAGGTCTACCAGCGTTTTGTGGATTTGACAGCGGGAAAGATGGCGGTCCTGATCTCCCACCGCTTTTCTACCGTCCGCATGGCCGACCGTATTCTGGTCCTCGATGCAGGCCGGATCGTCGAGCAAGGCACCCACGACGACTTGGTCGCTCTAGGGGAACGATACGCCGAACTCTTCGAACTGCAAGCCGCAGGCTACCGCTGACCGGGCCAACGCTACTGATATCGCAACGCCTCTATAGGATCGATTCGCGCCGCCTGCCGGGCCGGAATCCAGCAGGCAAGCGCGGCTACGATAGCCAGCAGCACTACCACGGCGCACACGGTGATGGGGTCTGAAGGCGAAACTTCATAAAGCAGAGCCTGCATCAGCGAACCCAACGCGACAGTAACGACGATTCCCCCGATGATGCCCAGCGCAACCGGCATCATGCCTTGCCGCAGGACCATCCTGACTACTCCGGCCGAGGTTGCGCCCAGGGCCATCCGTATTCCAATTTCATTTCGGCGCGCCGCCACCACACTCGCGATGACGCCAAAAATGCCAAGAGCGGCCACCAGCAGCGCCGCACCAGCGAACACACCTGCCAGCATGGTATGGAAACGGCGGCTGGCCAACGCCTCCAATTTCACTTCGCCAAAAGTTCGAACCTTCGACACTGGAACATCCTCATCCAGGGAGGCCACCGTCTGGTGTAGGATGCCAGCTACGGCGTCGGCGCTCATGTTCGACCGGACGACCACGCTCAGGTGATCCTCCACCCCAAGCACATTCGACCAGTACGGAACATAAGCCACCAGTGGCGCCTGCTTGTCGATGTTGGCTCGGGTATCAGCGACCACTCCCACAACCTCGGTGGCGCGCTCGTTGAACATCAGCGTTTGGCCAACCGGGTCCTCATGCGGCCACAGCCTCTTCGCAAGAACGCGGGAAATGATAACCGCATTTTTCCGTTCACGGCCTTGTTCCTCGAAGGTTCTGCCACTCTCGACGGGAATGCCGAGGGCGGAGAAGTATGCCGGGCTGACAAAACGTACATTGGCTGTGGGCTTTTCAGAAGTGGGTCGCACATCTCCCGGGCGGGAAACGCCGTCCATCCAGGTTTCCCCATCCAACGGCATCTGCGATGTGAGCCCGGCGGCCTCAATACCTGGCTGCTGTTTCAGTTGTGTGAGTAGGCGGGCGTAGAACGAGTTGCTTGCTTCGCTGCTGCGGTATTTCCCCGCCGGCAAATCGATCTGGGCCGACAGGCCATGTTGCGCCGTGAATCCGGTATGGACGTTCATCAGTCGTACAAAGCTGTGTGCGAGGATGCCCGCCATGACGAGCAGAGCAGTGCTGAGACCAACCTCAATTCCAATAAGAACGCTGCGGCCTCGAATGCCCGCTTTGGAGATCGTGGACGACCGTGTCGTGGCCCCAAGCGCTTCCTGGGGATTGCCCCGCGATTGCTGCCAGGCCGGATACATTCCAAATATCAGGGCCGTCAGCACAATGAGTCCCAGCGCAAACAGCAGGACTGCGTGATCGATTCCCACCTCCGAGCGGCGTGGAAGCGTGTCGGGGACGAGGAGAAGGAGCGGCTTTAGTGCCAGCGCAGCCAGCCAGATACCAATTGCCCCACCAACAATGGCGTAAACCAGGGCCTCGGTGATCGATTGTCGGATGAGTCTGCCACGTGTTGCCCCGAGCGCAGTTCGCACCGCCATCTCCTGGCTGCGGAGTTCGCCCTTGGCCACCATCAACGCGGCTAGGTTTAAGCAAACCACCAGCAGCACTGCCCCGACCGCTCCCAGTAAAACAATCAAAGCGCGGCGTTGGTCCTTTACACCGTAGTCACTGAGCGGAATGAGATCGGCATGAATATCGATCCTCTCCGGAAACGTCTTGGCGAAGGCAGCAAGACTCGCATTGAACTCGGCCAGCGCCGTTTCACGACTTACATTCGGCTTCAGCCGGACGATAGCATCGTAATTGAAATCCCCAATCAAGCTTCGGTCTTTCGGGCGAACGAGCGGGCGAAGCAACTCGGCTTCCTGGCGGATGAAGAATGGTCCGGGTGTCGGCAGGCGGAACGATGGCGCCATTACCCCGACAACCCTGTGGGGAAATCCCTCAATACGGACCTGCTGGCCAATGATGTCTCGCTTTCCCCCGAAGCGGCCTTTCCAAAGAGCATAGGTCAGCAAGACGACATGACTCCGGCCGGATTCTGCATCGGAGGGGCTGATCAGCCGTCCGAGCATTGGCCTTACGCCAAGTGCCTTGAGAAAGTCCGGTGTCACAACCACCGCCGGAACTCGCACCGCCTGTCCCGCACCCAACACCACATTCTGTGGCTGAGCCAAACCAAGTTCGGATATCGCCGGCACAGTCTTCTTCCAGTTCTCCGCGTGCTGCGGGTTTACCGGCAGCTCTGGATACAGATTGGCGACCCTGGGCTCTACCTCGAAAAGCGTGTACAGGCTCTCCAGATCGGGGAACTCCAGTGGCTTGAGCAGCACCCCGTTCACGATCGAGAAAATCACGACATTCGCTGCAATGCCCAAAGCCAGCGACCCAATCGCGAGCGCGCTGAATCCTGGACTCTTGCGCATCAAGCGGAAGGCATAGCTCAAATCGGTTCTGAGTGCGGCCATATCGCGATCAGGTGCACTTCCCATTCCACCTCTAAACCACTGACACCGCATGCGGAGAGAAGTGAAAGCGTCCGCTTCTGGGAATCCGATGACCGGAAACGAACACCCTCGGATTCTCACACCTGGGTTCCGGTAAGCTATTGGATTGGCAAAACCAATAGCTCCTTTTATTGCCTCAGTACTAGCGGCCGTGTGTGCCGCCCTTGATCTCTGTGGACAGACATTGCCCACCAATCAGCTCACATTAATGCCGTGGCCCGCGAACGTCACAGTTCAGCCCGGAGCGATCGTCATCGACAATTCCTTCACGGTCGCCGTGGCCGGAGCCGGAGCGAAAGATGAGCGCGTCAAATTCGCAACCGAGCGCATCGCCGAAAGACTTGCCCGCCAGACCGGAATCCCCATCCCCTCGCACTTTGTTCCTTTGACACACAACCCCACGTTGGCCATCATCGTCGAAAGCCGGGACCACAAGGCTCCTCAACGGCTCGGTGATGACGAGCGTTACTCGTTAGTAGCCTCCAACGGCCAGATTCGCATCTCGGCCGACGCGCCACTCGGAGCCCTGCGCGGCATCGAGACCTTCCTGCAACTGGTACGGCAGAACACCGCCCCTGGCATGGGTGCGCCGGCGTTGCCGGGATTCTCCATTCCCGCCGTCTCCATCCACGACGAACCTCGATTTCCCTGGCGCGGCCTTTCCCTCGATGTGTCCCGGCATTTCATCCCCGTCGACGCTGTCAAGCGAACCATCGATGGTCTCAGCGCCGTGAAAATGAATGTTTTTCACTGGCACCTCTCGGATGATCAGGGTTTTCGTATCGAAAGCAAGCGCTACCCCCGGCTGCAACAATACGGCTCCGACGGCGAGTTTTATACACAGGCCGAAGTACGCGACATCCTCGCCTATGCGCGTGACTGCGGCGTCCGCGTCGTCCCAGAGTTCGACATTCCCGGCCACGCGACAAGCTGGCTGGTGGGCTACCCGAGCCTTGGCACTGGAACGGGTCCGTATCACATCGTCACCGGACACGGAATTCTCACCAATTTGATGGATCCCACGAAAGAATCCACCTACCGCTTTCTGAACGGCTTCATCGGCGAAATGGCGAGACTGTTTCCCGACGAGTACTTCCACATCGGCGGCGATGAGGTGAATCCGACCGAATGGAACACCAATCCGCGCATTCAAAGGTTCATGCGCAGGCACCACCTTGCCGACGCCCATGCGTTGCAAGCCTATTTCAATAAGCGACTTTTGAAGATCGTTACCAGTCACGGCAAGCACATGGAGGGGTGGGATGAGATTCTTCACCCGGATCTTCCCAAAAGCATTGTCATTCAATCCTGGCGCGGACAGGATTCCTTAGCCAAAGCTGCCAGCGAAGGCTATCGGGGCATTTTGTCTGCCGGTTATTACCTCGATCTGATGCAGTCCGCCGAGCAGCACTATGCCGTTGATCCGTTGAAGACGCCCCCGAATGGTAAACGGCCGACCGTCAGCGGCCCAGTAGTGCGGATCGAAGATCTCACCCCGGAACAAAAGAAGCTCATCCTTGGCGGAGAAGCGGCCATGTGGGAAGAGTTGGCAACGCCCGAAAATCTGGATTCGCGATTGTGGCCGCGCACTGCCGCCATTGCCGAACGCTTGTGGTCGCCCGAATCGATAACCGACGTGTCTTCTATGTATCGCCGCCTATACGTGACCAATCATTGGCTGGAGTGGCTGGGCCTCACGCAACGGTCTGCCCTGGAACAAATGCGCCAGCGCCTCGCGGGCACATATCCCGCCAAGCCGCTCGATGAGTTCTCCTCCGTCCTGGAGCCGGTGAAAGGGTATTCGCGTCACGCGGAACGTTATCAAACCTCGACGCCATTGAATCGCTTGGTCGACGCAACCGCGCCTGAAAGCAACTCCGCGCGCGAGTTCCGGGACGCCGTCGATAAGTATCTGCAGGCCCCGCACACCGCCGAAACGGCAACCGCACTGCAAACGGAACTCGGCCAATGGCTCGACGTGGTCGAAGCCGTCCGCCCCTCTCTGCAGCAGAATTCTTTGTTGCTGGAAGACAACGCTCTGGCGGATTCGCTCGCGACATTGTGCCACGCCGGGCAAGAGGCGATCTCCTATCTGGCTGGAGGCCGAACCGCGCCGGCCGATTGGAAGCAGCAGCGCTCCCTCGCTGTTACGGAAGCCGCTAAGCCGAAAGCAGACCTGCTCGTTCAAATCGCTCCCGGAATTCAAAAGTTGGTGGACGCAGTGCGGACGGCCCAGCAATAGCCGTTACAGTTTCTAGATGGGCAGCAGGCTCAAAGCTGCCTCAATCTCCGCGCGTGTGTGCCCGTCGCCCTTGCGCGTCGTAACCTCAATGCCTTTCTCGTAGAGCATCCGTGCCTGTTCCACCTGGCCCAGCTTTTCGAGAGCCTGCCCACCGTGATAATAAGCGGCGGCATAGTTCTCGTCTTCCTGCAACACGTTTCGATACTCTTCGACGGCTAGCTGTAAGTTCCCCTGGTTGGCCAACTCCATGGCGAGCCCGTAACGCGCGAACGTGTTCTTCGGGTCTTGTTCGACCATCTGTCTCAAAACATCGAGCCGGTTAGTTGCCATTGTTTCTATCTTCGCATCGGGCGCAAAACGTCCTCTTGCTCGTGGTGGGGCTAGACGTTCGCATCTAGACGGAACTTGGAGCCCGAGTACTTTCGTAAATGGCCGGCGCTTAGATCGCCTCAGGAATTTCGAAGAATGATGCGGTGATCCTCACTTTCCAAGAAAGCAAGCTTACCTGGTAAGCAGGAAACTATCGTGCCCGATCTCATTCCAATTAAAGCATCGAGTGCCTCGCTGAGGTTCATTTGCCGCATGTCGATATAGTTGCCGAACACCCAACATTCGAGCGGCGCACCTAGCTTCTTCAGCTTGGGAGCTAATAACTTTGTGTAGTGCTCGGTGTAGTGCTCGGACGGAATGATTGGCTCCACATACTCGGCCATCAGGAAATTAGATTTCGGATGATGCAGTTCTCGATGGAACGCGCTCCGCCTTGCCGGATTCGCCAATGCGGTCAAGTACCTCTCCCGACGGTCAGGCTGAATGAAGGCTTGGCCGAACGCTTGTTCATGCTCATTCATACGCGCTTCACTGTATTACGAATCAGAGCCATTCTGCATACCTAGGGCCAGAGAACACGGTTACCCTGCACTACACTGACCAGCGCACTCTTACGAGACTACCGCCCTCCGACTACTCC
Organism: Bryobacteraceae bacterium; assembly: GCA_035475295.1. Classification (GTDB taxonomy): domain Bacteria; phylum Acidobacteriota; class Terriglobia; order Bryobacterales; family Bryobacteraceae; genus Bog-105. The sequence goes on along the minus strand of DATIMM010000077.1, from coordinate 11,810 downwards.
ACATAAACTTATACTGAAAGTTACCGCCATGCCTTGCCCAAGATTTGAGCCGGTAAAGATCGTCAGTGATCCGCAACACGCAAACGCTCGGCTTCCTCTCATCGATGAATACGACGGCATCTGTCATGCAGGCCCGGAAGCATTCGACGCACCCGCCGCGCTTCGTTTTCGAAGCTGCAACCACGGCAATTCCGCCGGTGCGTGCCAGCATTTCCCGGCGGGAGAGACAAGGTCCTCTTTTCGCTACAGCGTCGTCCGCCATGAAGGAGATACGTTAACGGTGGTCTGTGTCGAAGAAGAAAACTACGCGCCCGTGCGCTGGCGCAACGTCGAATACTCTGTCGCCAGCGGACAAATACAAACGCCGCTCCAGGACTCCTCCCTTCGGGCACAGGCGCTCGCCTTCTGCCAAAGCTATCTCCGGCGATTTACACTATAGCGTTGCGTCGATCGAGCCGTCTCACAAAGAACAATGTCGAACACCGGAATCAACCAGGCCGTCACCGAACCGCCGTCCAGCGCAGAAATTCGGACCGTACGTGAATCGCAGTCCGAATACTCCGAAATTTGTCTGCCCAATGACACCAATATGCTCGGAAACATGCTGGGCGGCCACGTCATGCACCTGGTGGACGTCTGTGGCGCAATCGCCGGAATGCGTCACGCGCGCGGACCTGTGGTCACCGCTTCCGTCGATCAGATGACGTTCCTGCACCCCATCCACATCGGTGAACTGGTCCGATTAAAATCGCAAGTAAACCGCGTTTTCCGGACGTCGATGGAAGTGGGCGTAAAGGTGTGGGTAGAAAACCTGCACAGCCGGCAAATCCGGCATACCTCCTCGGCTTATCTGACCTTTGTCGCCGTCGACAGTGCGGGACAGAAGATTCTGCTGCCGCCCGTGGTTCCCGAAACGGAAGAAGAACAGCGGCGGTTTGAACAAGCCGCCGAACGGAGAGCGTATCGGCTCGCGTCTAAGGACAGAACACAGCGGACGTCGGAAGCATAAAGTAACCGGAATCGGCCGGTTACTCACCCTCTGCTTTGTGAACGTACTTGATGCAGTGCTTATAAAGCAGTAGGTTCGGCGCACCCTCGCGGTTCAACTTCAGGCAATCACGGTCATACCACTCGATGACCCCTTCCAGATGCTCGCCATCCGTCATCACGACGATCATGTGCGTCTTGCTCTGCATCTGCTTGGCGTAGTAGAACTGCTCCGCATTCGTCTGCTCCGGCGGGGTGCTCTTTTTCGCGGTGGGCGGCTTCCGTGCGGTGTCCCTCACGTCAGATCCGCTAGCGCGGACCGGTTTTCTGTTGAGCGCCTCAAAACGTCTCTCCTCAATCATCTGGCCTCGTAGTTGTCCGCTATTGTATCCTGCCGGGTCAAACGGCGCATGTAAGCTTGCCCTTTTTACTTAGGCGCCTCGTCCGGGCATCGGGTTACGTAAATTCACAACCATGGCATCCAGCGCCGAGACCTTCTGAATATTTCGCCGGACCATCTGCACTAATTCATCCAGACTACGCGCCGCTTGTTCCAGCCACGCAAAGCTTACGCGCTGCGCAATCTTCCTGAGCGCATCCTGCACGTCCCGGTTACGCACCGGCGGCCCACCCTGGTGCATATGAAGCAGATCTTCCAGCAGCCCGTACGTGAGCTTCAGATACAGGTCCAGCTTCTCCGTCTTCCGGTTCGCGAACGACTCTGAACGTTGTATCCAGGCCGAAAACGGCGACAATCCGGCCCCGCACTCGAGCGCCGTCAGCATCAGGGATCGCCGCTCCCGGTACTGTTCGAGATCAAGCGTCACCGACACCCCGGGACTGCCTTCCGCCAAAGCCACCCGCGCGTCCGCATCGGCCAATCCGCGGGCCTTCGCAAACTCCTCCATCTCAGCGTCGGAAAGGCGCGAAAGCGGCAGAACCATGGAACGGGAGCGAATCGTCGGCAGAAGGTCGTACAGATTCTCCGCCGTGGCAATCAGGATCAGGTGCTCCGGCGGCTCCTCCAGCAGTTTCAGTAGAGAGTTGGCGGAGTTTTCGTTCGCGCGATCCAACCGGTCGATCAGAAACACCCGATGCGACCCATGCAGCGGCTTGAACTGTGCCCGCTCCCGAAGAAGGCGCATCTGCTGGATGGTCAATTGCCGCAACGGACCGTCTGGAGCAAAGGTAATGAAATCCGGGTGCGTGGAAAACAAAAGCGGATCGTCGCCCCGCTTATCGGCTGGCCACTTTTCACGCTGCTCGATGATCTCGGCGTTGGCGGGTAAGCTTAAATCGTCCCGCTCGATCTTCTCGGCTCCCCCCAGTAGGCGCGCGGCAAACCGTCTGGCAAGTGTGGCCTTCCCGATGCCCTCAGGACCGCTCAACAGAATCGTCTGGGAAATGCGGTTCCCGTCGATCATCTGTCTCAACGTCTGCGCGGCGTTCGCGTTGCCGTAAAAGTTTTCGAAGGGCGGCGCCATGGAAAAGTATGTCCTATTTTGACATTGCGCACACACCGTCGAAGCTGGATCAATCGAGCTGGGGCCCTACATTCAAATGTCGGCCAAGCCTAACCCATCGGGAGCCTTTGATTAGCGCCCGTTCACGTTCTAACGAAGCCACATAACGCTGCTCGTTTTCTAGCTCTCTTCGCGTGCTCTGCAACTGCTCTTGGAGTTGCGAGATCTGGCTCGTCAACCTGTATGCATGAGCCGTTTGCCGGTCTAACTCCCGGTAAAGCTCCGCCACCTCGCTGGGGCTTTGTTCAACCGTTTCGTGCGAAGGGTGTGGAGCGGGTTCCACATCTGGCGCCGGCTGTATCGTCGTCGCCACTCTACGGGTTACACAAGGAATCGACCACGGTTTCGAGAATTGAATGCCATATTCCAGATGCGGCTCTTCAGCCCATTCGGGCTCCAGGCCGGCCCTCCGGAAGTTTTGGATTAAGTCCGGCTGTGAGAACAGCCGCATTTCAAGCGTATGCCCCATTCCGCCATGGAACGTCAGATCGTCGAAAACTTCAAAGTGATTGCTTCGTGTTTTGTTGACCAACACGTATTTCTCTTCCAGCTGTGTTACGGTCCAGCTATACAGGTTCGGAAAATGCTCAACCGTACGGCCTTGCGGTCTCCACGGAGTGCTAAACACCACAAAGCCGTCAGGCTTCAGAAGTCTCGCTAAGTTGTCGAAGGCTGGCTGAACAGGCGGCGGGATGTGTTCGAAGACTTCCGTCGCAAGAATGAAATCGAGAGACTCGGATTCGCCGCATGCCGGATCCGTAAGGTCAAAGCGGGGTTCCTGGTGAAGATAGGTATTCACGTAGTTCAGCTTGGTTGCGAGAACATTCGCGTAAAGAGGTTCGTCGCTCAAGCCGATTCCGCGCACCTGCGGCGCTTCCGGGAAGTCTCTTAAAGGAAGGCTCTTTCCAAAGAGCGCCAGCGAAAGAGCATGAACAGTCCAGCGAAAGCGTACGTTGGAACCGCACCCGCCGCAAGACGGATTATCCCGGTGCAACTCTGCTTCGGAGCTGATTTCGTTTGCGGATGAGCAGATATTGCAGACAAATCGGACCATAATTCGCTTGTATTGTAGATGAACCTGAAAGCAGCCGTCATAAGGGCGTAGGTTCGGGCGTTCACCCCCTCCGTACCTGGCAACTCGGGACTAAGGTGTACCGGAACCGATAGAACCAAAACTTGTCCCGGCCTATCCAAAAACCTCGGATTTTTCGTCGTTTCGTGCCGATACGTTCAGAAGAAGGAGATAAACCGATGCTTTTTTCAGCGACCAGAGAGCAACGCAAAGAGGAACGAGGCCCCGCGCCCGGCGTAGGGCTGGTTGACGTATTTCTGAAGATGTCCCGATACAAGGTGCGTCTCGGCCCATCCCTTTTGCAGGACTCATCGCTCAGCGGCTTGTCCATCCGAATGGACCAGGCCGTTGCTGTGGGGAAGGTCCTCTACCTGAACAACCGGTACGTGAGATATACAGGTCAGGTGCGCAACTGCCGCGCTGTCGACTCTGGATTTCGGATCGGGCTTGAACTCCTTCCCGAGAAGGAATTGGCTCTAGTTGGCGTGCAATCCGGAACCGAGCCGTCGTCGTTGTAAGGTGGCGGTTTGCACGGCGGCAGCGATCCCGCCCGACGCCACCTGAAGGTCGTAACGGTGATAACTCACCCGAATGCGAGCAGAACCCCGAGGGGGCGACGGACGGGATGCCCCCCTGTGTTAGCCTATGATCGTTCTCGCTAACAACGCTAAGCCTGTTTGTTCGCGGGCCGCTACGACCTCTTGTCATGTCGCTGCAAGTCTTTTTGCAAGCTCAATTGCTTGGTGCCGAAAATTTTTTGGCCGCTCACTCCTCTATCCCTCTTGATGGAACAAAGGACTTAGCTGGACGCTGCGCATGGCTCAGCCTGATCTGCGAAGTGCTCCCTCGCGCTCTCCTCGCCGAACTGAAGCTCTCGCGCATGCTTCTCGGCTCCAGCAGCGCCGAACAGTTTCTTTTGGTTCTTCCTGAGGAGGAAATTCCGCAGGCGAACGAATTTTTAAACCGTACCGCCAAAGAGATCTCGGATCTTTCGGACGACGCGCTGCGGCTGGTGTGGGCCAGCACTGAAAATCTGGGAGCTTGGCCCATTGCGCGCAAACGTCTCGACGATGCGCTGGTGGCGAAGATCGATGCTCCGCTCTCGGCAAGCAGTGGTCCTGAGGCCTTTTTCTCTCCTCTGGAAAATGCGCCGGAGCCCAAGGCCGGACACTACTTCGAAACGTTTGCCGACCGCATGCCCTCGGCCTCGGCCGTGGGGTGGTCTCCCGAAAGCCCGGCGCAACTTCTATGGGATGAAGGCCAGTATCGCTGGACGCTGAAAGATCAGTCGGGAGTTGACGACGAAACCATCCTTTTCCCGCGCCGTTTTGCGATGAACGATGCAGGGTCGCATCTGGCTTCTCTTGGCGAGTTGAGCGCACGTGCCGAAGGAGCCTGTCGCTGGGGCATTCTGCGCGGCGACATCGATCACTTCAACGTCCGGCTGCGTCAGGCGAACTCGATCGAAGAACACATACACCTGTCGGTGTTGTTCAAGGAGTTTTTTGCGGGTGAGCTCTCACTCCTCTGCGCACTGCCGGAGTTCTGGCGCAAAGTGACTGTCCTTTATCGCGGCGGAGACGATTTCGCCGTGCTCGGAACTTGGGACGCTCTCATCCTCCTCGCTCGCGAGCTGCACCGCTTGTTCGAGAAATTCGTGGAACACAATCTTCAGCTGGCTTCCGGCGTGGAAGGTAAAACCCTCACCATGGCGCTGGCTATCGCGCCTGATATCGATGCCCCCGCTTCGGCCGTGCTGGAGGAAGCAGGAACACTTCTGCGCGGAGCCAAGGCTGTCGAGGCCGGCGGCTTCCATTTATTTGGTTGGACGCTCGAGTGGAAGCGCCTGGCTGACGCCGAGACCCTGAAAACGGATCTGGTGCGCCTTGTGCGAGACTTCGGTTACGGGCCTGACTACATCCACGATCTGTCGTCCATTTACCGCGAGACATTTTCTTCCCGCGCCACTCGCCGTAACAAGCCGGTGCGGGTCGATAAACCATGGCGGACCTACATGCGACTCATGCGAGTCCTGCCCGAAGCACGTAATCGCGAGACCAAAAATCTGATCAATACGGTAACAACCAGTCTGGTGGGCAGGTCCACCACAGCCTACAAGCTCCGGCCTTCATCTCGCGTGGGCCTGGATTGGGCTCGACTGGCCGCTGGCCATTGACCTGCGCTTGCTTGTTGCAAAGCGCGGAAAGGATCTAAAAACGCATGCCTGATGTAGAGGAACAGAAGAACGACGACAAAAAGGCCGGTGAAACCCGGCCGCCGCGTGAAAATCGCGGTGAAAACAGACCTCCGAGGGAAAATCGAGGCGGCGGCCCTCGCGGTAACGATCGCGGCGGCAATGAGGGGCGTGGGCGCGATCCCAGAGGTGGCGGCGGAGGCCGTGGCCCGGGAGATCGGCGCGGCGATAGCCCCTTCGACATCGACCTGGAAAAGTTGATCGCCGACAGCCTTTATTTGGATAATCAGGCCCACGTTGTTGTCAGTCGGATGCGCGACATGGACTCCGGCACCAAGAGCCAGTTAAGGCGTCTGTACAATGCCGTCCGTCGCGCCACGCGAGCTCCCGAAACGGATCGCCAGCACGAGTTCGTCATGGTGCGCGCCCGTTTGGCCTACACCATCGCGCGCCACTCTCTCCGTAGTCTCGACGCTCTGGAACGCCTGCTCTTGCAGGTGACCCGGAAGAATGATAGCCGCGGCTACGAGCGTTTCCGCGATCTGTTTGAAGCCATCATTGCCTACAACGAGTAGGCTCTGTGACGCACCGGGTGCCCGGCACTCGACAAGAGCTTGAAAACTAGAAACACAGGATATTACGAATGAGTTCTCACACTGCAGCTACGGAATTGACATTTCTCGGAAAGCTGATTCTCGAAGGCGAGATTGGTTGTAATACGGGCCTCCACATCGGGGCAGGGAAAGGGTCGCTGGAGATCGGTGGCGCGGATAATCCCGTCGTAAAAGACGCGTTCGGCATTCCTTATATTCCCGGCAGTTCGCTTCGCGGGCGCCTCCGCTCGCTTCTGGAGCAGGCGCTTGGCCTTGCCGTTCCCGGCGAGCTGGTTTATCTCTCGAAGCGCAAGGGCCAGGAAGTCCGCATCCACCAAAGTGACCGTCCTGACGATGATGTTTGTGTCCTGTTCGGCAGGAACCCAGGCCGCCTGGAGCGCGTATCCGGCGACGCCATTGAGGCCGCCGTCGCTACGCCTGCCCGTCTCACCGTGTACGATGCTCCGCTGGTGCTCGACAGTATCACTCCGCAAATGCGCGAGAACCTGGACGACGAGCTGACCGAAGTGAAAAGCGAAAACGCCGTCGACCGCATCACCTCCCAAGCCAATCCCCGGACGCTGGAGCGGGTTCCTGCCGGGGCCCGTTTCCGCTTCCGCATGGTGCTCGATATCTTGTGCGAGGAAGACAAGCCCTTGTTGGCGCGTATCGCCGAGGGACTGCGTCTTCTCGAAGACGATTCGCTCGGTGGGAGTGGAAGCCGTGGCAGCGGGCGGGTCTCGGTTGCCGGCTTGAAACTCACCTGGCGCCCCAAGGAATACTATGCCCAGGGTGCCAGCGAGACGGCTCTGCTGGAAGGCTCCGATCTCGGCGCATTCCTGCAGCTTGTCACCGCGGACGACTTCGCCGGAAAGCTAGCGTAAAATGCAGCAGGCTGTCCTAATACGCCTGCGTCCTCGTGGACCCTGGCGCTATGGTCCGAGCGATGGCGGGCACGACCGCGTCGATGCGCTCTACAGAAGCGATCGCCTGTACTCCGCGCTGACACTCGCCATGCAGCAACTGGGCTTTCTCGACGAGTGGCTGCAATCGACTGCGCAAGCCTCCGCGCCGGCAGTGGTCTTCTCCTCTCTGTTCCCGTATCAGGGAGACACGCTCTTTGTTCCGCCGCCTGCGACGCTTTGGCCTCCGCCACTCGGGCTGGTCACCACACCGAGCCCGGTCTTCTTGACGAAGATCCGCTGGAACGCCGCGCGCTTTGTACCGCTGAACCTGGTGGAATCTATTCTCGCCGGCCAGCGTATTCTGGCCGACCAGTGGATACCTGACGCCGAGAGTGGATGTCTGCTCCGGCGTGACCGTCCCAGTTCCAGTCCCTACCGTGTGATCACGCGCAGCCGTGCCGCCGTAGACCGCCTCAGCGGAAGCTCCGTCCATGTCGATGCCTCCGCTTGCGTCGAATGGGAAGCTGGCTCAGGCCTTTGGACGGCCGCGCGCTTTGCCGACGAAGCGGCGTACGCTACTTGGAACAGCCGGTTGCAGGCCGCTTTCCGTCTCCTCGCCGACACTGGCTTTGGTGCCCGCCGCACTAGCGGTTGGGGCCAAACGGCCGAACCCGAATTTCAAACTGGCTCTTGGCCGGCCCTACTTTTTCCCAAGCTGGCCGCGGCGAGCTCTACTATCTCCGCCCGAGCCGCAGGTGAGTCCTCCGGCGACCAACCCTCGTTCTATTGGCTACTGTCCCTGTACTCGCCGTCGTCTTCCGATGCCGTAGATTGGCGTGAGGGTTCTTACGAGGCCTCTGTTCGTGGCGGCATCGTGGAAAGTGCGTCGGCTGGCTCTGGCGCCGAGAAGAAACGCGTCCGTATGATTACCGAAGGCTCCGTGCTTTCGGCCAGGCAGGAGCCGCTAGGTGCTGCCGTGGACGTTGCTCCGGACGGTTTTGCTCATCCGGTTTACCGATCCGGTTTGGCTTTATCGCTCCCTCTTCCGGAGTTGGGCGCTTTGGCGGAGGCCGGCAGTGAAATGGACGCGATCCTCGCCGAAGCCCTACGGGCCGATGAGTCCGTATCTATCACACCGGAAACCGAGTCGGGCGAAGCTCAACCTGAAGTTGCCAGGGAAGAACCGGAAGCGGACACCGGAGAACAGGAAACCGCTAAACCCGCAATCGAGGAGATGAGAGAACCCGAAGCGGCCCTTCGCGAGGAGCCGGCACCCCCACAGGCAGAGCCCGAAGGAACGGCTGAAACTGGGGAACCTGTTGCAGGCGAATCTGCCACGGTCGAGCCCGCCGAAGGCGAACCTGCCGAGGGCAAGCCTGCCGAGGACTCGAACTATGAAATATAAAGTCACCGCGCTCACGCCTCTGCTCGTCGGTGATGGGCGTGAGCTCTCGCCGATTGATTACATGGTCTGGAAAGACCAGGTGAACGTTCTCGATCAAAACCGCATCTTCAAACTCCTGGCGCGAGGTCCCCGTCTGGATGGCTACCTCGCACAGCTGCGGAAGGCCACAAAGCTCGATTTCGCCTCCTGGGGAGGCTTTGCTCAGAACTTTTCGCAGCGCCGCATCCCCTTTGAAAGCGCCGATCTCACCGCCATCTGGAATGCCGCACCGTCCGAATCGCTGTTTATTCCTACCTTTGCCGCCACGTATCACGGTGCCTATCTGCCCGGCTCTGCACTCAAGGGAGCCCTCCGTACCGGCCTCGTCTTTTCCCGCTGGAACGATGGCGTCATCGACCGCATCGCTAATTCACTCGAAGCAGACCGGGTGCCCCGCCGGCTGGCGGAATCGGCCGAGGTCAGCGCCGGTGCCTCTCAAGTCAAAGTGGTCGGAATCGCCGACAGCGAGCCGGTGCCCTCCTCGTCTTTCAAGGTCTTCCTGACGCGCGTTGCGTCGCTCGACGCCCGTCAGCCCGGAAAGCCTCAGCTCGTCTGGAAGGTGGCGGGACGTGGCAATGTGCCTCCCCAGCGCATGTCCGATTCCACCGCCTCTTTTGCCGAAATGGCTCCGGCGGGAACTGCGTTTCAAGGTGATGTGGAGGAGCGCAAGTTTCTTGAGCAACCGGAACTCATTAAGGCTTTGGGTTGGAAGTCCGCTCCCGAGTTGAAGACCATCCTCGACGCGGCCAATCAATACGCCTCCGCTCAGTTGAAGATCCACAGCGATTACGCGGAAAAAGCTGGTCTCTCCGGCCTTCGGGGAACCGTCCAGCGCCTCTCTCAGGAGCTGAAGTCCTTGGAAAGTCAACAGAATACGTGCCTTCTGTGTCTCGGACGCGGCAGTGGGTTCGTTTCGAAATCCGGATTCCTCGACACGGACCTGGCTTCGTTTCGCAAAATCCTCCGTGCCGTTCCTGCCTATGGTTCTGCGGTCCGGGAAGGCGCACCGTTCCCCAAAACGCGTCGCGTCGTTTTCTCCGGAGGCCAGCCCGCGGCTCTCCCTGGCTGGGTAAAACTTGAGCTGGAGCAGTAGCCCGACTTTACCCGAGAGCAATATTGGACAGCTTTAACTCATTTGTTGACGCGGAACTATCAAGTTGTCCCGATGAATTGCCGATAATGGTAGGGATGATATGGCTGGCGTTCGGAGGATCACAGTAGATGTACAAGGCGTACTTTGGGCTCTCGGAGAACCCATTCAATCTCAGTCCGGACCCAGAGTTTCTTTATCGCAGTCCTCAACATGAGGAGGCGCTGGCGAATCTTATCTACGGTGTTCGCAGTCGGAAAGGCTTCATTGTTCTGGCGGGTGAGGTAGGAACCGGCAAGACGACCATGCTGGAGTGCCTTCGAGACTATCTTGATTCGCAGCGCATCGAATTTGCCTTTATTTTTAACTCACGGCTCACTCCGGAGCAGTTTTTCGAGATGATCGCCTACGACTTCGACCTTCGTTGCGACCGTAAATCGAAGACGGAGGTCCTTTTTGCATTGAACGCCCTGCTGATCCAGCAAACCGAGCGCGGTCGAACCTGCGTCTTAATCGTGGACGAAGCGCACAACCTCGAATGGGACGTGCTTGAAGAAATCCGCCTGCTCGGGAATCTGGAAAATCGCCAGGGAAAACTCCTGCAGATCATCCTGGCAGGGCAACCGGAACTGGAAACCAAGCTCGATGCGCCTAACCTGCGGCAGTTGAAGCAACGCATCGTTCTCCGCTGCACGCTGACCCCCCTCACCGTCGAAGAATGCATCGCCTACATCGATACCAGAATGGCCCGTGCCGGCATGCCGAATCAGCGCGTGTTCTCTCAGGATCTGATGCAGGAAATTCATCACCGGTCTCGTGGTATCCCCCGTATTATCAATGCGATCTGCGATAACCTCCTGGTCACCTGCTTTGCGATGGAGCAGCGCGTTGCTACGTTCGCCATGCTCGATGAAGTGTCCCGCGACATGCGCCTCGAATGGCCGGGCAGCAACCGCGACCGCCGTCCCCGATCCCGTTACGATCTGAGCGAAGAGCCTCCCTCCGTTTCCGCCGTCCGCGACTAAACCACGCACCTCGCTTTGGTATCATTGCGAACGATCCTAGATTGAGCAGGGAGAATAGAGCTATGTCTGCGGAACATTTTGACCGTCGTGATTTTTTGAGACGAACAGGAGGACTGGGTGCCGGAATCGCCCTTGCCGGGCAGGCCTTCGCAAAAAGCGCCGCGAAGATGAACCCCAGCCGTGTCATCGGCGCGAATGATCGCATCAACATAGCGCTCATCGGTTGCGGCGGGCGCGGTTCCTCCGACGCGAAAACATTCACCACCTACGCGCAAAACAACAATAACGCCTGCCAGATCGTGGCCGTCTGCGATGTCTACGAGAAGCGCAAACGGGAACAGGCTGCGCTATATCACGCCCGCGGCTTTTCCGATTACCGCGAAGTGCTCGCGCTTCCGGATGTGGATGCCGTCATCGTCGCCACGCCGGACCACTGGCACGCCAAGATCGCTCTCGCAGCAATGGACCAGGGCAAGGACGTTTACCTTGAGAAGCCCATGTGCCACACCATCAAAGAGGTCAAGCAACTGGTGGACACCACGCGCGAGACCGGGCGTGTCGTGCAAGTCGGCTCCCAGACGACGTCTGCCGATCAATGGTGGAAAGCCAAGAAAGCCATCGCCGACGGCATGATCGGCAAAATGATCATGAGCCAGGGTTCTTATCACCGGAATTCGATCGAGGGCGAGTGGAATTGGCCCATTGATCCCGGTGCCGGCCCCGATGGGCAGGGCGAAAATTACATCGATTGGAAAACCTGGCTAGGTCCTGCTCCTTCTCGCCCGTTCGACGCCGACCGCTTCTTCCGCTTCCGCAAATACTGGGACTACTCCGGCGGCATCGCCACCGATCTCTTTTTCCACGTTGTTGCCCCGCTGAATATCTGCTGGGACAAACCGCAATATCCTTCGAAGGTGATGGCCTCCGGTGGCAAATACATCTTCAAGGACGACCGCGAGGTGCCCGATACCTTCCAG
>DATIMM010000076.1:0-19522 GCA_035475295.1 Bryobacteraceae bacterium | reverse complement strand
CGATCCTGTCCTGACCACGCCGAGAATCGTGAGATTGTATTTCACCATGGGTATGCCAGCGCGGGAGCAGTTGCGGATCATTTGGCAGATGTCATCGATTTCGCGATCGCGCTCTGGACTTCGGCCAAGCATGATATCTGGATTCTCCGCTTTCGTTATGTAACTGGAGCTAAGGGGCAATGGCACGGCTTCGAGATGAATGCCGAAGGATTCCACCCGCTCGCGGAGCCGGTTGAGTGAATCAACGGACCAGTTCTCGTCGAACTTCGCCGAGGGCACTCGGCTGCACAGATGGTTTACCCCGAACGCAGCGCACGCGCGAAGAGTGTCATCATCCATCGCGTGTTGGGTTCCCAGTTTCATTCGACCGGGGCTTTGTGAAGGAGCAGCGTCGATCGGAGACAACGCGAAGGCTGCTAGTTTGCCGAATACTCTACGACTGAAGGGGCCGTTCATGCTCATTCATTTCTACACCAGGCGTTCCGGATCTGGTAGCGAAAATCTGGATAGGCAGGATCAGATAATACAAGAGCTATTCACAAATCAATGAGAATCTCTTCACTACGGCTTCATTCGATTGCCATTGCCGACCCTCCTTTGCGCAGTTCTTACGGCCTGCATGCACCGTGGGCGTTGAGAACTGTTGTGGAACTGACGACGGATGAGGGCATCACGGGGGTCAGCGAAACGTATGGCGGCGAAGGCCCGCGTGCCGCGCTAGAGGCCACACGGGAACTCGTGGTCGGTATGGATCCCTTCCAGCTAGCGGGCTTCAATGCCCGTATGAGCCAGCAGGCAGACCTCGCCGCCGATGTCCCCGGAGGCCGTAGCCAGACGTGGCTGGTTCCCGGCGAAAACCCGCTCGACCGGCACAATCGGACTTTCGCCGCGATTGAAATTGCCTGCCTCGACATCATCGGGAAAGCTGTTGGGAGGCCGGTATGTGACGTGTTAGGAGGCCGCGTGCGAGACCGCGTTCCCTTCTCCGCCTACCTTTTTTACAAGCACGCGGGTGGCGGCGGCAATGGGCAGTACACAGACAAATATGGTGAGGTGCTAGACGCGCGGTCTGCTGTCCGCGAGTGCCGCGACATGATCAAAGAACACGGATTTCGAGAGGTTAAGCTGAAGGCCGGAGTTTTGGACCCCGCTCTGGAAATCGACACCATTCGTGAACTGCGTTCGGAGTTTGGCCCCACCGTTCCCCTGCGGATTGACCCGAATTGTGCCTGGTCGGTGGAGACGTCAGTATCGGTTGGGGAGGCCTTAAAAGAGGCTCTGTCCGACGGAGGGTACCTGGAAGATCCCTGCCCGGATCTGAGCGGAATGAGCGAGGTTCGGCGTAGGCTGGTCGCAAAGGGAATCGACACACCGATGGCGAGCAACGTTGCTGTAACGGGATTCCCCGATGTGGCAAGAGCGCGTGACTTGGAGGCGGTGCAGATTGTCCTTTCCGATCCCCACTACTGGGGCGGATTGCGTCAGGTTCAGTATTTATCGCATCTGTGCCAAGTATTGGGTCTGGGGATGTCGATGCACTCCAATAGTCATCTTGGCGTAAGCCTGATGGCGATGACGCATGTGGCCGCGGCTTGTCCTCATCTAACGCACGCCTGCGACACGCATTATCCCTGGCAAACTGAGCAGGACGAGATCGTTGCTGGCGGCCGGTTCCGCTTCGAGGATGGTGCGGTGGAGATTCCCGAGAAGGCTGGCCTCGGTGTGGATTTGGATTACGATCAGCTTGCCAGAGGCTGCGAACGTTACCGAAAAATAGAATTTCGCAAGCGCGATGATGAAGCGGAGATGCGCAAGCACGTCGACCCAAATTGGACGCGTATGATTCCTCGCTGGTAAAAAATCAACGCATAACGGTTCCATATACTAGGACACGTGAATTTACGCGCCTTCACATCCGGATTTCGCGGCGTATTTGGCTTTCCGGTAACCCCGTTTCGACAGGATCTGACTCTTGACCTCGATGCCCTCGCTCGCAATGTGGACGAGATGGCTTCTCATCCGTTCTGCGCCATAGTAGCGGCCGGGGGCACAGGCGAGCTTTATTCGTTATCGCCAGACGAAGTCGAGAAAGTCGTCGCGACAACTGTAAACGCCGTGAATGGCCGCATGCCTGTGGTAGCCGGAACCGGCTTCAACACCCCGATCGGATGTGACATTGCCCGACGCGCTGAAAAGGCTGGAGCCCAATTCATGCTGGCGTTGCCTCCTTACTATGGCGGAGCGCCCGAGGATGGGCTCTTCGCCTACTACGAGGCAATCGGAACCTCCACAGAGTTGCCTTTGATGGTTTATAGTCGCGATTGGGCAGTATTCACACCCGAAATGGTGGCACGACTGGCGGACCGAGTCCCAACGCTTGTTGCCTGGAAAGATGGCCAAGGCGATACCCGCCGGTATCAACGCATTATGGATTACAACGGCGACAGACTGGCTTGGTTCGGTGGCTTGGGTGATGACTGCGTGCCTAGCTACTTCGCCATTGGCGTTCAGGCTTTCACGTCGAGCATCTCCAATATCTCTCCTGCGATTTCACTGGCCCTCGCCGAAGCCGGCATGCAACGCGATTTTGCCGGATTGAATCATTTGATGACCAGGTATGTGCATCCACTCTATGCAATACGAGAGCGAGCGAAGGGATATGAAGTGGCAGTCATGAAACAGGCAATGGAGATTCTCCATATGCCGGCAGGCCCGGTCCGGCCTCCGCTCATGAACTGCCGTCCCAAGGACATTGAAGACATCCGCAAATTGATGGAAGTCTATCAGGAGTTCGCAACTGTGCCCGCCAGTGAGCGATAAAATCTGTTTTGACGCCGCTATTCATTCGTATTCACGACCATGACAATGTCGGGATCGTAATAGATCCGGAGGGCATTGCCTCGGGAACGGTTCTCACGGGCGAGATTACTGCTCGAGAGCGTATCCCGCAGTCTCACAAAGTCGCTTTGGCCAACATTGGCTCGGGGCAGCCTGTTCGCCGCTACGGGCAAGTCATCGGCTATGCCACTCAACCAGTAGCCGCCGGCTCCTGGATTCATGAAGGTCTGCTCAGCCTGCCGACCGCGCCTCCCCTCGAGAACCTTCCACTGGCCACGGCAGTTCCTCCAACGCTTCCTCCGCTGGAGGGCTATACTTTCGAGGGTTTCCGCAACCCCAATGGCAGCGTCGGAACGAAAAACATTCTCGGCATCACCACAACGGTGCAGTGTGTCGCGCCTACGGCTGAGTACGCGGTAAGGCGCATCAAGGCGGAACTCCTTCCCCGGTTCCCGAATGTCGATGACGTCGTGGCCATTACCCATGGTTATGGATGCGGAATAGCGCTGGACGCACCCGATACAGCCATTCCGATTCAGACTCTACGGCACATCAGCCTGCACCCGAACATAGCAGCTCAGCCTTTGATCGTTAGTCTAGGCTGCGAGAAGCTGCAGCCCGTCACGTTGTTTTCGAATGATTTACCGGTCCTTCAGGATTCAAACATCATCCGACTGCAGGACGAACGGGGATTTGCTGGAACCATTGCGGCCATCATGCGGGCGGCCGAGAAGCGGCTTACCTTGTTGAATGACAGGCAACGCCAGACAGTTCCAGCTTCAGAGCTCGTCGTTGGACTGCAGTGCGGCGGAAGCGACGCGTTTTCCGGAGTGACCGCCAATCCCGCGGTGGGCTATGCAGCTGACCTTTTGGTTCGCGCCGGTGCCACGGTCCTGTTCTCGGAAGTCACCGAGGTGCGCGATGCAGTGCATCTGTTAACGCCACGGGTAATCAACGAACAAGTGGGCCGGGATCTCATTCGTGAAATGCGCTGGTACGATGATTACCTCGCGAAGGGACACGCGGACCGGAGTGCAAATCCGAGCCCGGGCAATAAGCGGGGCGGCCTCTCCAACATCGTGGAAAAAACACTGGGGGCCATAGCCAAGGCCGGCAGCACCGCGATTACGGCTGTCGCGCGACACGGCGAAAAAGTGACGAGCAAAGGGCTGGTCTTCGCCGCAACACCAGCCAGCGATTTTGTCTGTGGGACTCAACAACTCGCCTCGATGAACTTGCACATCTTCACCACTGGCGAAGGCTCTCCGTATGGGCTTGCGTTGGTCCCGGTCATCAAGGTTTCGTCCCGAACCGCGTTGGCGGAAAAATGGCCCGATCTCATCGACATTGATGCCGGACGGATCGCCACCGGCGTCTCCAACATTGAGGAACTGGGATGGGAAATCTTCCGATTTGTCCTGGAGGTCGCGAGTGGCCGAAAACAAACCTGGGCCGACCACTGGGGTTTGGCAAACGCCCTGGTTCCTTTCAATCCAGGGCCAATCACATAGCAAACTCGATTCCCGTTACTGTGGCGTATCTAAAGGGTGCTGCGCCTTCTCAAAAAACTCGTTCTGTAGCTTGAGGCTGTTCTGGTCATTCTTGATCGCCCGCAGTGCATTCGCGATATCGTCGCTCCACGCCTTCATATCGAACTCGCCCAGAGCCTTGTTTGCCAGGGCTCCGTTCCCGGCATAGTGATCCGGAAATCTTGCGTACCACCAGATGCCCGTATATACGCCGTCCGGCAAATCCAGGCGATTGCGGTCTGCTCCCGATTCGCTCCCCGCGCGGTCGAGGTGCACCAAGTCAGGGCGAGACACCAGCGTGTGCGACGTTTCCGATTCTCCCGCGTGCATATCCACTTTTGACTGGAGTTTGGGACGCCCCGCCGGGTAGCGTGGATGAAGATAAACATAAACTACGTAATCGTGCGGCTTTGCCAGTTGGGACTGCGCAAAATAGGGCAGAAGATTGCCGTTCCCTCCATGGCCGTTGACGATCAGTATCTTTTTACACCCGTTACGCGCCATTTCGTCCGTTGTCTCCTGCAGCAACTCGAGCTGCAAATGAGAGCTGTAAGCAATCGTCCCGGGCTCTTGCCGGGCCTCGAATATCTGTCCGAAATAGTATTCGGGAAACACCACCGCGTACTCCTGCTGGGCCCCATGCACCCCTGCATAGCGCGCGTTGATCAGATCCGACCCCAGCGGCAGTTGCGGACCGTGCTTTTCGAGGATGCCAAACGGTAAAACACAGGTGTTCTGCGCCTGCTTGATAGCCCGCGCGAAATCGGTCGCCGTTAACTCTTCCCATTTCACGGGAAGTTGCTGACCGTGGACGGTCAGCGCTCCGGATATCATCAGCGTGAACACCAGCGTGATCAATTTTGAGTAGCGCTCGTAGGGTCCTTGCATATTTAAGAGACCAAGTGTACTACTGAAGGGCGTTGCCTCGAGTGCTTCGGCGGGTCGCGCCGTATTGACCATACCTGAAGCTGATCAAGGCCAGATTTGCGCCCCCCATACTGAGAATGTATATTGCTGTACATGAATTGTTAGTCACCGCTCAAGATCCAGTCCGTTCGTGAATCTAAGCTATTGAACACACAGCCGATCCCGTCAGGCCACAAGATTGCGATTTGTCGGACTGGAAGGGAGCATTATGCTACACGAAGATACAGTTAAACTTTCAGAATTTATAGGCGCGAGCAAAGAAAGGGGAGCTTCGGACGAATTCCTGGCTTCGTTTCTCATGTGCCGAGGCTGGCCGCAAGAAGATGTCTACACTGCTTTGGGCAGCTATTGGGAGCAAGCGACGGGTATTGCTGTACCGGAGCGCACTGCGGGGGGCGAATCGTCGCGCGACGCATTCCTCTACTTACTCTCGTTCTCCACCCTTGCTACCTGGAGTAGCGCGCTTGGCTCCCTGCTATTTCGATTCATTGAACGCTGGTTTCCTGATCCCGTCACGCACAACTATGTTTATAACCTGCGAAATGCAGTGACGTGGCAGATGGCCAGCATTGCCGTCGCCTTCCCGATCTTTCTCCTAGTCATGCGGACAATTCTGTCCGAAGCACAAAACGATCCAGCGCGGCTGGAGTCCGGCGTGCGCAAATGGCTTACCTATATCGCCCTCCTGTTAACTGCTTCCGCGATGATTTGTGATCTGATCTCGTTCTTTGCTTATTTCCTGACCGGAGAATTGACGTCTCGCTTCCTGTTAAAGACCCTGACAGTAATGGTCATCTGTGGGAGCATTTTCTTCTACTACTTGAGCTCACTGCATTGGAGCCGAAGCACGAACATTGCCCAAGCGAAAAGTCGGAGTCGAAAGTTCGGTATCGGAGCCTCCGTCGCCGTAATTATCTGCTTCTGCATCGGTATCGGTGTTGCCGGAACGCCGTATCAACAACGCCACGCGGAGGCTGATCGCAAGCGCGTACAGGATCTTAGTGGAATCGCTGACGCCGTCTATTCCTGGCATCAACGCGCGGCATTGAATAGGTCATTAGCACCGCTGCCGCCCTCCGTGGCCGGGCTTGTGGGCAAAGGGATTTACCTATCCCAGACGGTCGACCCGGAAACCAGAGTCCCTTATGAATACCATTTGAAATCGAATTCTGAGTATGAACTCTGCGCTACATTTTCGGATCCGGAAGAGGTACAGCTACGCCCCGCCACACAGTTCTGGCACCATGGCAAAGGCAGAACTTGCTTCACTCTGGACGCCTCCCAGCGGCCTGCTTGGTAGCGCCGAGAGTTGCCAGGAGTTCTTGATTGACCTTCGCCTTTACAGTTCGCCGGTCGATCTCGAGCCTCCTGGCCACTTCTTCGTAGCTGCCTGTCTGCCAGTAAATCAGGGTGCAGTAGCGGCTGAGCAATTCGCTTGCGGTGAGTTCGCCTGAGCATGCCGCGGTAAAAATGTCCGGGGTCCGATACTTTTGCTTTAGCAAGGGAGGTCGATACTCCTTCCGAACGACGATATTCCGTACGCACTGCTCTAACTCCCGATAATTGCCAGGCCATCGATAATCCCGGCCGAGATTCTTTTCGATCCATTCGTACGCGTCGTTTGCTAGCGTCTCCGCTTCGTCGCCGGCCACCCTGCGAGACATGAAAAGCACCAAGTCCCGCAGCACTTCCGGCGATTCTTCAATCTGCTGACACAGCGAAGGCGTCACAATCTGATCAGAGCAGAGCCGATAGTAAAGATCCTCTCGAAAGCGTCTCTTGCGAATGGCCGACGCGAGATTCCTGTTGGTGGCGGCTATCAACTTCCCCGCAAAGCGGCGGGTTTGACCGTCGCCCTCGCCTAAAGCTTGAAAGCTGCGCGTCTCAATGACCCGCAGCAACTTCACCTGGATCTCCGGATCAAGGTCACCAATCTCATCCAGAAACACGGCGCCCAGGGACGGACACGCCTCCAGCCAGCCTCGCTTGTCCTGCACCGCACCAGTAAAGGACCCCTTCTTGTGCCCGAACAATTCAGACTCGACCAGCGTGCCAGGCAAGGCGGCAATGTTGATGGGAAAGAAAAGCCCGGTCAGATCTTCTTCGAAAGTCAGGCGGCTCTCGTCAAAGGGAACATAGCGTGACAACGCAATCGACCTTGCCACCAACTCTTTCCCCGTACCCGAAGGCCCGGTAATCAGCGTTGCGAACTCGCTCATTCGTGAGTACAAGCTTCTGCGGTAGCGCCGTATGTCGTGGGTGAAAACAGATTGCCAGATCGCTGCTCGCAGACGAGCCGCCGGCTGCGAGTTGCCAATGATTTGCTCAAAAATGTGGTGGAATGCCCGAACGATCTGGTAGTAGCAGGCGAACGTGTGCCGGGGCTGGTGACCCGTGGGGAGCTTTACGGCTGCAAGATCGAAGAAGTGACTCCACTCGTTACAAAACTCACGATAGAAGAACCAGCGTGACCTTTCCTTTCCCCGCTGCCGGAATGTGGCGAGAAGCATTTGCTGGTAGTAGCGGTAATAGAAATAGAACAGCAGAGCCTCTTCGTAAAGAATCAGATCGGCTTCAGACGCCTCTTCGCCTTGTACGAGCGACGCTCGGACCCGCTCGAGCAAAGGTTTGAGCCGGTCAACAATGCGCCAGGTATTTGCGCGAACACGGTCGGGGTCCCTGACCGTCATGCTCCAGATCGGCTCTTCTTCGAGCGCGTCTTTGCCGAGCGCCTCGCGCTCATAGATCAGAATGTCTGGAAGGAACGGATTCGAAGAAGCCAGATTAGAAACCGCTGTTAGGAAACGCCGGCTGGCCGGGTTCAGTAGGGCCACAGTTCCTAAATTGTAAGCTCCTGTGCAACGGTTGTACAGCGGAGATGACACCCGGGGCGCATTGGGCTCCTATCTTGTTGAAACATTTACACAGCGTCTTTGGGTTGAGACGTGCTTCATACCTGGCGGAGGCACGAGATGAAAAGCGCAGGCAGCTATTCCGCAGTACTCAAGGTAAAAGGGGTCCAACCATTCCTTTGGATGCAGTTTCTCAATGCTTTCAACGACAACGTTTATAAGGTGGTCGTCTCATTACTGGCCGTGTTGGTGACGACCACGGGAACCAGCAGCGGAACTTATCTTTCTCTTGCGGGATTCATCTTTGTGGCGCCGTTCCTGCTCTTCTCAGGTTATGCCGGACAACTTGCCGACCGGTTTGAAAAGCGCAGCGTAGTGGTAATCACGAAAGCATTCGAAGTCGGGGCAATGACCTTTGCTCTGTTCGCGCTTATGAGTGGAAGCATCGAGTGGATGCTGGCCGTGCTGTTCCTTACCGCGACACAGGCCGCATTCTTCAGCCCAGCCAAATACGGCATAGTACCTGAGTTGGTCTCCGACAAACATCTCGCGCGAGCCAATGGCCTCCTCGAAATGAGTACGTTTGTGGCGATCATTCTCGGAACCATCGGTGGAAGCTATCTCGTCGCAACGTGGAAGCACCAACCCGCCTATATAGGCCTGGTCCTGATCGCCATAGCGGTTCTGGGAACGCTGACGAGCCTCAGGATCGCACGGACTTCCCCGCCCGTTGTGCAGAGACCGTTCTCATGGAACCCGTTTGGAGATGTCCTGGCAGGTATCAACCGGCTTGCTCACGATCGCATCCTGATGCTTACCGTCCTGGGAACAACCTTCTTCTGGTTCTTGGGCGCAGTCTTTCAGATGGTTCTCCTGCTGTTCGGAAAAGAGGCTTTGCACTGCACCGAAACGGAGACTGGGCTTCTGATGGCGAGTCTGGCCATCGGAATAGGAGCCGGGAGCATGGCAGCGGGACGGCTCTCGGGCGAGCGAATCGAGCCGGGCCTCATTCCTTTCGGAGCTTTTGGTATGGCTGTTGCCGGATTCTTATTGGCATCGGCAGTCCACACCCTTGTTCCAGCGCTGGTCGTCCTTGCGTTACTCGGATTTATGGGTGGATTGTTTGTCGTTCCGCTGAATGCGATACTGCAGCACCGCCCACAGCACGACGAAAAAGGGCGTGTCATCGCAACGGCTAATTTCGTCAATACGCTCGGCATCATGCTGGCCTCTGGCGTGATCTGGCTCTTGCATGAGCTTCTGCATCTTTCCGCGGCCGCTGTGATTTACGTGAGTGCCGCGTTAATGCTCGTCGCGGCGGCGTATGCCCTTCAGTTAGTACCAAACTTCGCCGCCCGCTTTCTTCTGTGCCTGTTGACGCACGTAGTCTACCGTATTCGCTTGTACGGCAAGGAGAACATTCCGCAGCGCGGGGCCGCGCTGCTGGTCGCCAACCACGTTTCCTATGTGGATGGGTTCTTGATCGGAGCCTGCGTCCATCGTTTTGTCCGGTTCATGGTCGGCGAGGAATGGTATGACCGGTTTGCTCCTGTCCTTTCGCTTTTCCACGCGATTCGGGTACCGGGCGGCAGCCGGCGCAGCGTGATCAAGGCCATCGAACTGGCTCGCGAGGAGCTGAAGAGAGGGCACCTGGTGTGCATCTTCGCGGAAGGCGCTTTGACACTGAACGGAAACATGGGAGAGTTTCATCGCGGCCTGGAAAAGATCGTGGGTGGCTTGGATGTGCCGGTAATTCCCGTGCATATCGGCGGCGCTTGGGGAAGCATATTCAGCCTGGACCGTCGCGCATCTTTTTGGCGATCGCTGAAACGCCTGCCCTTCCCGATCAGCGTTTCCTTCGGCCATCCGATGAGGCAGCCCAGCGCCTTCGATGTCCGGCAGGCCGTATCTGAGCTAGGCGCTGACGCGGCGCACGATGCGGTTGACCAGAATGATTCGCTCGGACAACGGTTTATCCAAACGGCAAAGAAGCACTGGTCGCATCGAGCCATGACCGACAGCAGCGGACGCACGCTGACTTATGGCCAGAGCCTCATCGCCGGCCTACTGCTCGCCAGGCGCTTTGAGCAACGCTGCGTTGGGGAAAAGATGATCGGGGTAATGCTACCCGCTTCCACGGCTGCCGGAGTCGTCAATCTCGGAATGGTGCTCGCGGGTCGCGTTCCGGTGAACCTGAATTTCACAGCCGGCCGGGGCGCAACGGAATCCGCAATTAACCAATGTGGTATCCGCACCATAGTAACTTCGAAACGATTTCTGGCGAAGAGCAAGGTCGAACAACTTCCGGAGATGATCTTCGTGGAAGATCTGCTGTCGTTTGGGACAGTAGCAGAATTAGAGAATTCCTACGCGCCCGGCTGTTTCCCTGCCGCGCGCTGATGAGATCTCGCGTAGACACAGACGATCTGGCTGCGGTTCTGTTTTCGAGCGGAAGTACAGGCGTCCCTAAAGGCATCATGTTGTCTCACCGCAATCTCATTTCAAATAGCGAATCCGTCCACGGTCTATTTCAGATTGACGAGAGAGACACGATCGCTGGAGTGCTTCCGCTGTTTCACTCCTTCGGATTTACTTACACTCTTTGGTTCCCTCTCTTGCATGGCGCAAGTGCAGCGTATCACCCGCAGCCGTTGGATGCCAAGGGGTTGGGCGAGCTTGTGGAGAAATCAAAGGCCACATTTTTGCCCGCTGTACCTACATTCTGTCAGGCATACCTGCGTGGATGCACCCCGCAACAGTTTGCATCCTTGCGGTATGTCTTAGTGGGTGGAGAAAAACTGCAGCCCGCAGTAGCACAATCTTTCCGCGAGAAGTTTGGGCTTGACCTGCTGGAGGGCTACGGTGCTACCGAAATGTCGCCGGTCATTTCAGCGAATGTTCCAGATCGAGAACACAAGGGTGTCAAACATCCGGGCTTGCGGGCCGGCTCTGTTGGGCAACCAATTCCCGGCGTGGCGGCAAAGGTCGTACATTGCGAGAGTGGGGAATCGCTGGGCAGCGGCGAGGCCGGACTACTGTTAGTGCGCGGGCCCAATCGTATGCTCGGGTACCTGAACAGACCGTCTGAAACCCAAGCCGTTCTACGTAGCGGATGGTATGTCACGGGCGACATCGTCATTATGGACCCGGACGGATTCATCAGGATAGTCGACCGCCAGTCCCGCTTCAGCAAAATCGCGGGTGAGATGGTGCCTCACGGAAAAATCGAGGAGGTTCTGCAATCGATAGCAGCGAATGCTCCGTGCGCCGTTACCGCGGTCGCAGACGAGCACAGAGGAGAAAGGCTGGTTGCATTCGTAGCTGCCTGTCACCTCACGCCACAGGATATTTGGAACGAATTGATCGGTTCCGGGATGCCAAACATCTGGATCCCTAAACCCGCGGACATTCATTTAATTGATAACCTGCCGATGCTTGGAACGGGAAAAGTAGATCTGAGAGCGATCAGAAAAATGGCGGTCGCCGCATAGCATGCCATCGCCGCGCCTCCGATGGTTTATCACGTTACTGAGCCTTGTGACCATACTCTTCGTCTTGAGCTTCGCTGCCGCGACAGTTTTGGCTGAGGGAGCGGTCCACCCGCTGCTGAGACGGCGGGCTAGCGATACGGCGATTCTCGCGTCCAGCATTGCACACGCTACCGGTACCACAGCACGGAACGTATGCATTCGAACCCGCGACGGCGTCGTGCTCAAGGCGTGGTGGTTAGCGCCGGAGCAACCGAACGGACGTGCCGTCATGGTCTGTCATGGAGTGGCCGATTCCGCGTACGGAACTTTAGGGTTTGCGCCGCTCTTCTTGAAGCAGGGCTACTCTGTACTCTTGCCGGAGAGTCGAGGACATGGAGAAAGTCTCGGATTCGTTACGTACGGCGTTCTGGAGGGGCGCGACATAGTGCAATGGCTCTGCTGGATGAAAAGGAACCGGGTGAAGGATGCATTCGGGTTCGGCGAATCGCTGGGCGGAGCGATTCTCATTCAATCCTTGGCACAAGGCGCCGATTTCCGGGCCATCGTCGCTGAATCTCCTTACTCATCGTTTGAGGCTGTCGCTGACGAGCGAGTGGCCCGCGTAATACCTGCCCCGATCGCTTTCCTTTTAGTGAAAGAAGGCATGTTGTACATTCATCTGCGGTACGGCGTCAACTTGTCATTGGCTCGACCGGATCTCGCCATCGCCCGTGCCCGCGTGCCGATATTGCTTATCCATGGACTGTCTGATAACGAGACCAGCCCTCAACACTCCGAGCGACTTGCACGAATCAATCCCGCCATGACAAAACTCTGGCTCGTACCGGGCGCAAGACATACGGCTAGCTACGCAACGGCTCCTACCGCATTCGAACATAACATTCTTGACTGGTTTAGGCTGGCACTCCGACCGCGCTAGCTTACTTTCAGTCAGCTGACACCTTGCCCTGCAGGGCTGACATTTTGGGAGACAAAACTCGTTCGTGAACCACCTGGGTTATAAATCTGGCTAATTTATAACCCTTGTTTCACTTATGAGATATATCTCTGCCCTATTGGGCATAATTGCATGTATTGGGCCCACACTATCCGCCCAAACGAAGCCGACGCTTCCCCAATACCAGGTCAATACTGACCTCAGTAATTCCCCTGTCACCGGGAAGTCCATCGCCGTCTCCGCTGGCCAAGACCTCCAAGCTGCAATCAACTCCGCAAACCCCGGCGATGAAATCGTCCTGCAAGCGGGAGCAACATGGCACGGATCTTACACGCTGCCCAACAAGGGTCAAACGACTAGCTGGATTACGATTCGTAGTTCGGCAGTCGGCAGCTTACCAGGGCCGGGTACTCGCGTGTCGCCTACCGACGCAGCGAACATGCCCACCATCATGGCCCCCGGCTCCGTGGTGGCCTTCTATCTGGCGCCACAAGCGAATCACTACCGGCTGATCGGCCTCGAAATCACCGAAACTCCGAAAGAGCCGATCAACTATGGGCTGATTATGGGAGGCGATCCGAACGACACCAATGCAGCCGACCTGCCCAGCTACATTACGGTGGATCGCTGCTACATTCACGGACAGGTCCTGGGTCATATCAAGTTCGGCTGGCAGTTAAATGGCTCCTATCTCGCGTTGATCGATAGTTACGTTACCGAGTTCCACGGCCTTGGGCAAGACACCCAGGCGATTACCGGATATATGGGAACCGGTCCATTCAAAATTTCCAATAATTTCCTTGAAGGCGCCGGTGAAAACATCATCTTCGGCGGCGCGTATGACGCGATTCCAAACACGACCGCCGCCGACGTGACCTTTACTGGAAACTATCTTTACAAGCCGGATACGTGGAGGACGAACAGTATTGTCCCTCCGCCTTCCAACGTTCAGGCCCAAGGCTCTACAGGCGGCTCGCTTACTGCGGGAACCTACTACTACGCCGTCATTGCGCTCGGGACGGTCGGAACCTTAAATACGCTTCCCGGTCAAGCGCAGAGCGCTCGGAGTTCAGAAGTCGCGGTCAATGTGGCTGCCGGACAAAGCGCAGTCTCATTGCAATGGAACGAGTCAACCTATGGCGACAGCCAGGATACACGCCTCGCAGATAACTACGTGATTGCCCGAACAAAGGATGCGCCGGGCAGTTCTACCCGGAACTGGGCATACATGGGAACGACGCCGAGCGCCGGTGCTACGACAATCTCCTATATCGATAAGGGTTCATCTTCTCTCACCGGCTTTGGTGAGTGGGCGCGTTACTGGCTCGTCAAAAATCTATTTGAGATAAAGAACGGAACACGCTGGCTGGTGGACGGAAACGTATTTGAGAATAACTGGGTCAACGCACAAAACGGCTTCTCCATCCTCTTTACTCCGCGGAACGAATCCCCTTTTATGGCCGGCAATAAAATTACTGACATCACGTTTCGGAACAACATCGTCCGTCATGTCGCCGGCGGCATCAATGTGGGCTCAGAGGACGATACCGCGCCAGCCTCCTATGCTTCGCAGCAGATCCCGACTGCGCGCCTCTACTTCTACAACAACCTTTTCGAAGACGTGAATTGGAACTACAACGGAAATGGGATCTTTTTTGAAGCGGGCGAGGGCGCCTTTTCCGGCCAGTCGGGCGCGCAGGACATCATTCTCGATCACAACACGGTATTTCAGAACGGCAACTTCGCCGATCTCGGAAACTGTTGTGGAAACCAGATGCAGAACTTGACGTTCACTAACAATGTTTTCGGCGAGGGTTCGTATGGCTGGTATGTGAACGGATTGGGGCAATCCTATAGCGCAATCACACAGGTCGTAACCGGTTTGACCTTCAGCCACAATGTATGGGCGGGTGACCCGGGACCGTATCAGGTTTCGGGGAATTCCTTTCCATCAGATTTTAGCCAGGTAGCATTTGTGAACTACAACGGCGGAAGCGGCGGAGACTATCATCTCTCCTCGACTAGCCTCTACAAGGGAACAGCATCCGATGGCACAGATCCAGGCGCGAACATGGATACCCTGAATGCGATGCTGCAAGTTGCCGTGTCCGGCAAATCCGACTCCTCCAGCAGCAGTTCCGGCTCTTCAGCCGGGAGCGGAGCGAGCACACCTACCCCTTCGGCCCCTGCCTCGACAGCTAGCACGAGCCCTTCGCCTACGATGTGGTTCGAGATCGCCAATCGAAACAGTGGCAAATGTCTAACAGTGCAGAGCAACAATACTTTGGCACAGTACTCATGTTCACCGACGAACACGGCACAGATGTTTTCACTTGTGCCTTCGTATGATTCGAACAACAGCCTGCTCGGCTATCAAGTCCATTCCCGCGCCGTAGATGCGAGCATGAATGTTTGGGGGGCCTCAACGGCGAACGGAGCGACTATCGGCCTGTACCCGCCCACGAATACGCCGAATGAGCTCTTCGCCCTCAATGCGGATCAACACGGTAGTTTTACCGTTGTCGCGAAACATAGTGGCTCATGCTTCGACATTGGCGGTTTATCCACAGCCGACGGAACGCCCCTCGAACAGTGGATCTGCAACGGCGGTGCGAACCAGGCATTCGCCCTGGTCTTGACCGCAGTGCAATAATGCGAGTTCCCAGCCGAGTGCCCACATTGAAGATGTTGGGCTACTCAGCTGGGAGTGCATGGACGTACGTGCGCACTCGAGTCTACTTCTTACCTGTCTGGCCTTGGGAAGCGTTGCTGTTTGGCTTCTCTCCGTAGGATTGTTTGTCATCCGCACGCTTCGTCGGCTGCTCTTGTGAAGCTCCGCCGTCGGTCTTCAGTTCCGTGTCTTTCGAATTTGTTTTTTGCGCGTCTACCTGCGAACTGTTTTTGGCAGGCAGATCAGGTTTGCAGGCCACTATTCCCAGCATTAGTACGACCGCCAACATCACCTTATACATTACGGTTCTCCTGGATGTCATTCTCCAGCATTCCGAGTTAGGCTTCACCCCGCATGAGTTCGTAAAAGACAAATCGATTTCCATCGGGATGTACCAGCGTGTCGCCATCCCAGTGAGCCGCTTTGATACTGTTTTCGAAGCCGCCATCCGGATCGGTGAAACGGAACACGCCATCTTCTTCGACGATGGCCCGCACATCGGTAGGCCAACTATTCTTGCTGATGCACTCTACGATCACTTCACAGCCCTCGTTTAGCTCAGACCGGGACAACTGACGGCCTTTACTGACGCTGCTCACTATCGTCACCTCATTTCTGCGGTTTCAGGTTATCTATAAGGGCCCAGCCTGCCACGACAAGCATCGCGAGCAATAAAGCCAAGATCATGATCTAACCGGCTCGAATTCCGCTCTGCCACCGACTCTCATCTTATAGGCGCTAGGTGCTCACGAGGATAAAGCTGGCCCGACAGCACCGTATGGCGTGGATTCGAACCTCGATGCTGCGGTCACATCAAATTAAGTAATGATAGCGTCACGTTTGGCGGAGATAACCTTTTCAGAGCAGGAAAGGCCTTGTCCGAAGAGCACGGCAACGGTATTCTCAGTCGGCGCGGTCCGGGAGGCGCCAAATTAGCAGGGCGGAAACAATGGGAATTATTCCGAAGAGCACAAACACCGGAGTAAAGGACCAGCGGTCCACCATCCACCCGGTCAACAAACTGAATATCATTCCTCCAAATCCTGCGCCGGTGCTGGCCAAGCCCCAGATGGAACCCACTGTATTCTTCGGGTAAAGATCGGCAGGAACGGCGAGCAGGTTGGCTAAGGCGCCTGTATATCCCAGGGTCGCGATGGAAACCAACGCAATGGATTCCGCGGCTGTGTGAACGAATCCCGCTGGAATGCCCGCTGTCATAAGCAGTGAGAATCCGACGATGATCAGTTTGCGCGTTTCTCTCGGGCGAGTGCTCTTCCGGAGTAAGGAGCGTGCGAGCACACCACCGATTAAGTTACCGAGGCCGGCCGTGAAGAACGGAATCCACGCAAGTTCTCCAATCGTTCGTAAATCGAAGCCGCGCCCGGTCTTTAGATATTGCGGGAACCAGAATGTGTAAAAGTACCACACCGGATCACTGAAAACCTTCGACAGTGTAAACTGCCACAGAAAGCGCGATGACAAAATACGCCGAACCGGCACGGGAGGTTCGTTCGATTCCGTAGCCGTGCTTTGAGGCGGGCGGTATATGGCGAGCCAGAGAGCAACCCATATGAAACCGAGTGCGCCGATGGAGGCGAATGCGGGCCGCCAGCCAAATTCAAGAACGATCCAGGCGACTAACGGTGCGGCAAGAACAGCGCCTACAGAAGAACCACTGTTAAAAATCCCCGCCCCGAGCGCTCGCTCCTTTACAGGAAACCATTCCGCAACAACTTTTACCCCGGCCGGCCAGTTCCCGGCTTCACCGAGGCCCAGCAAGAACCGGTATACGCCCATGCTCAACGGCCCGTGAGACAAAGCATGGAGCATTTCGGCAGCGGACCACCAGGCTACCGTCCACGCGTAACCTCTCTTCGTGCCGAGCCGGTCAATAATCGGTCCGCAAACGGCATTCATGACCGTGTACGCGAGCATGAATGCGAATACGATCCGGCTATATGCCTCGTTGCTCATGTGGAACTCTTGATGGAGCACAGGGGCCATGACCGACAACGTCTGCCGGTCGAGATAATTGATAACCGTAGCGGCGAACACTAGGGCGATCATCAGCCAACGGAGGGCCGAAACGTTTGTTTCGGACTCGCGCGGCTGAGACATGAACGCTGTATCAGGTGGCATGGAACTTTGGTTAAACTTCCTGTTTGGGCCTCACTTTCAGCCACACGGCATAATGGGCGAACTGATTGCCAGCCACTCGTCTTCGCTCCCGGCGACCTTCACGCTCCCAAAACGCTTTTGAATATCCGAGATGGCTTCCGGGAGTGCCGACACGGGCCCTGCCGAACCAATTACCTTCAGAAGCGACCTCCGATCTCTCGTATCCGTCATCGCCATTTTCTTTTGATTGCAGAGAAATCCCTGTTGAAGGATACTGCATAAGGTTCCACGATCCTCCCGCACGTTTTGCCCCGGGCCTGAGTGATTGCTGAATTCTTCCAATCGCCACCGGGGCAGAATTTGCGGTACCATACTCCTTCGCTCACAACGGTGCAATGCGCGTGGAGGCGAAGTCTTAGGAACGGAGTTGGATTTGCAATGCGAGGGTTAGAATCCTTAATGCTCGCCGCCTTGGTCGCGCTGCTGGGACTAGGTATTTGGCAGGGACGGAACTGGCTGCCCGGTATACTGCGTCACACGATCCCTGCCCCGCTCTCGTCCACGGCCAAGCCAGCCACGGAACTCCATCCCAAAGTAAGGGTTAAAAAGAGTCGGCTCTCCCATGGCAAATCCACCAAGCCCGAGTTTGCGGCGGTAGACCGTCTCCTAGCCGAGCAGAATAGCTCCACGGTAGTAGTCGTGCCGCTGCCCGGCATGCCTAAAGCAGGCAGTATCAAGGCGGGCACGAGCAGAGCCGAGTTGCGCGCCCGTTACGGCGACCCGACATTAGACGTCGCCGCACGCCGGGACGGTCGCATGATTGAGCGGTTTTACTACCTCAGTGAGGATCAGTCCCAAATAACCGTCGCCACTCTCCAAGATGGAGCCGTTACCCACGCCGAGACGGTCTCCCGGTAGGCGCAGCCCCTTTTCTCTCACTCCATATGTAATTTTTCCCACACTTACGCCCCTCCTTGGTACTATTTACGTGGTCCTAGTGACAAAAGAGTACCAGGAGTCCCTTGCGACAGGTTCCACCGAACGTTACCCTCTAAGAACCGATAAGTTAACCAGAGAAGGGACCGTGATCGACGCATCATGCCGCCTATGACCCGTGTTGCCCTGTTTTCCCAGGACTTAAAGCTCCACAGCCTGCTCGCGCCCGCGCTCGGCCGCGAGTTCGAGCTGCTGGCCGAGAGTCGGCCAGACTGCTTAAGCGACGTCCTGCATGCCCGGTCCTTCGACGTGTTGTTAGTCGACATTGATCCGGAAAATTTTACTACCGCTGCCTATATCGATATCTTGTCCGGTGTGAGCGATACGGGAGTCACCGCCGTGCTGATGGCGGACGACCTTGGCCGCGAGGCCGCGATTGAACTCCTCCAGCAGGGAGCCCACAATTTCTGCCGCAAGCCCCCGGCCATGAGGGAGTTGAAGGCGGTACTGCGGCGCGCGGCGGAGCATACCCAAATGAAGCGCGAACTGCAGGGCAGAAAGCCTCACCAGCCCGCTCCGGTGGAGCCCGAACCCGTCGGGTGCGACGCCTTGATCGGCGCCAGCGCCCCTATGCGGACGGTCTACGACCTGATTCATCGTGTTTCGCGCTTGAATGCCTCGGTTCTGATTACCGGGGAAAGCGGTACCGGCAAAGAATTGATCGCACGGGCGATCCACAACCAGGGCGATCGCAAGCACCAGCCTTTCGTCGCCGTATCCTGCGGCGCTATTCCGGAAACGCTGATCGAGTCCGAGCTCTTCGGCCATGAAAAAGGCGCCTTTACCGGCACCACCGGCACGCGCACAGGCTATTTCGAACAGGCGGGCGGCGGCACCCTGTTCCTGGACGAAATCGGCGAATTGAGCCCCCAAACGCAGGTAAAGCTATTGCGGGTTCTACAGCAGAAGGAATTCAGCCGTCTCGGCAGCGGCAAAGCCATCCCGTTGAAGGCGCGTGTACTGTTCGCCACTCACCGGAATATCCCCCGCATGGTGGAAGAAGGCCGGTTCCGTCTCGATCTTTACTATCGGATCAACGTGATGACGATTCATTCGCCATCGCTCGCCGAGCGACCGGAAGATATCGGCCTGCTGGCGCGCCACTTCCTGGCCCAATACTCCGAGACCTACGAGAAGTTTGTGGCGGAGATCAGGCCGGCGGC
>DATIMM010000075.1:0-13122 GCA_035475295.1 Bryobacteraceae bacterium | reverse complement strand
TTCACGCAGCTAGTATGCCTCCTGATTGCGTTAGCGCTTGAACTAGTGTAAGTCCTAACATCAGGGTAACCAAGAACAATTTGCACTTGCCTTGTTTTCACAAAGGAACACGCGGAACTGCTTCGGTTTGTGCTGTTGAGTCCAGGCGCGCCCGAGAATGTAATATGGCTTTGCCCAAATTTCGCTGTCGAGGGTTTTGGGAGCCACGATTGAAACCGAAAGCACACCTTCGGCTGGAAAGCCGGTGCGCGGATCCATGATGTGGCTATACAGTTTGCCGTCCGCCCAGAAAAATTTCTCGTAGCCTCCAGATGTAGAGATCGACGCATCTTTCAGCTTCACCTGTCCGGCGGTATTTTCTCCGTTCTTGGGATCTCGAATGCGGATTGACCAACCACGTGGATCATCGGGGGGAGCGCCGATACCATAGATGCTGCTCCCGCCGGCCGAAACCAGGGCCGACTTCATCCCGTCCCGCTTTAAAGTTTGAACCATCCGGTCCACTGCGTAGCCCTTCCCAACCCCGCCTAAATCGAGATTGACTCCACGCCTTTTGAAGCGAACGGATAGAGTCGTGGGATCGAGGGCAATATTTCGCCATCCGACGGCTTGCATGGCTCTCCGAACCTTCTCCGGGCTGGCCAGATGCCCAGAATCCTTGTAGAATCCCCAGACCTTCATCAGTGGCCCGACCGTGATATCGAAGGTGCCCTCGCTCTGCCGGCTATCTTCCATGCAGATTTTGAGAAGATCGAACAGCTCACTCGATACTCTGACGGGAGCTTCCGCGGCTCGTTGGTTCAAGATGCTCAATTTACTGCTGGGAATGTAATTGGAGAGCAGGTTGTCCAGACGATGGACTTCTGCAAAAGCATTCTTGGCGGCGGAGTCCATCGTAGTCCGGTTGGTGCCGTACATCTCGATCGTGAAGGTGGTCCCCATTGCCTCGGTTACACGCTCCAGATGAATAGGATCTCTTGAGGTTTTTGCAGCGACCACGGTAGCGCATCCGATTAAGACCACAACCACCAGAGGACACCGCTTCCGGACTGCGGCTCGTATGGGTTCGTTTCGCAAAACCGCCCTACTCAAAAATGAAAGTGCCAAAGTGCTCCGGCGTATGATTCGAGCCAGGCTTCCGGACACAGACCGGCTGCCAGCAAAGAAAATGACGCTGAGAATCCGCGCCATCAATTCGATAAAGATTGCCTCGCCATCTGGTGCCGGGCTTTACTTTCCCGCTGCCAATCGCCGAAAGAGGAATTTTACATGCGGCGTACCAGATCTTGTTCTCCTTATCGATGTGCGCCAGAGTCTTCCAGCCTGAGCGCCAAGTCTGATCGAAGCTTTTGTGATCCAAATCGATGGCCAGATCGATCCAATCACCGGTGGGAGCTATCTCGAATTCACGATAGTGGCGAATATTCTGCCAGTCTGAGCCAATAAACATTTCTACAACGTCGCGGTCCCAGAGCTTAGGATGTGGCTTCGAGTTATCTGCCGGCCACAGGTTTAGTACATCGTAGGGACACCGGAACAACAAATACAGATCCGTGTCGGTCCAAAAGGCGCGGATCTCTGTTTTCAGCTTTGGATAATCGATCTCGCGCTGGCAGTCCTTGTCCATGGTCTGGACTGCCGCTTTCCGCCAAAGCTTTGCTGCGGGATCATCCGTTAGCGGCGGGTTTCCCTTCACATGCTTGATCGTAAAGGATGCTGTCGGTTGGGTTACCACGCACGGTTGTTGTGCATTTGCTAAAAACGGCCAAAAGCAGAAAACGACACCAAATCGGATGGAATGCATGAAGCAAATTGACTAGGCGCTGACCGCGTTCGAAAGAACTTCGCGAAGGCGGCGGGCTACGATCAGGTCCTCTCCCGGTTCCAGCATCCAAACTCCCACGACGATTGTATTCTCGTCGGAATGCAGCCCGCTACTTCCTTCTCTTCTGCCGGTGGACGGATTGAGCTCGACGCTCGGATTTCCGCTTCGCAGGTTTTTCGCCACATCGATCGGCGCGATTTTTACCCGCTGTTGATCGTACCGTATCAGCAAGTGTGGTACGTGATTGGCAATCGCGGGCACAACAATGCTCGAGTCGATGGTCGGGATGTCTTTTAAAGTAGCCACGATCCTGTCGGCACGACGCCGAAATTCAGCCTCCATCTCCTCATCGGATTGGCTGAGCAGCCAATCCACAGCCGCCACCATTCCGACGATCTGTTCCTTGGCTACCTTCATACCGCGGCCAACCCCTTCGTCGAATGGATTATTGGTCGCTGCTGCGGCCGCGATCAGATCCTTGCGGCCCAAAAGCAAGCCCGCGTTCTGTGGTCCGCGAATTCCCTTGCCCCCAGAGAAGGTAACTAGGTCGAATCCCATCTGCGTGTAATTCCATAGATTCGAGATGGGCGGAACGTCGGCAGCCGCATCGTTGAAACAGGGCACACTGTGCTGATGTGCGATGCGAACCCAATCTTCGCGACTGATCTGGCCCCCTTCAGCCGCGTTGAAAAAGTGCGCCATCACGGTCCGGTCTGTAAAAGCTTTTTTGTAATCCTCCAGCGTTTGCACTTCCACGAAGCGGACACCGCAGTTTTCGATCGCATGATCATATCCATACCGGTGTACCTTCTGGATGATGACTTCGTTTCGCAAGTTACCCACTTGCATTGGCACCGCTTGGATCGGAGCGTTGTTCATTGCGTCGATACACGCTGCAGTACCCAGCGTGAGCGCTGAAGATGCGCCGGCCGTCACCATCGCGGCTTCGCAACGCAACCGCTGGGCCAAGTATTCCCCGCTCTTCCTTTGTAAGTCCAGTAAGCGAACGGGATGCTTGGCGGCCTGGGCTACGGCGGTTTGTACCGAAGGAGGCATGGTGGATGCCGTCAGGATCGTGTATGTACCCGCGGCATTGATGATTTTCGTGACACCGAGCTTCTCGTAGTAGTCTGCGCCGACTTCAGCCGGCTGATTCACAGCAAGTGACGCTGCTGCTTCAAGAGGGAGGGCCTGTGTGGCAAGGCCGACTCCCAATAGATTTCGTGCCCAACCCATCCAATCACGGCGTGTGCTCGAATGATTCATTATTTGTACTTTCAGTTTGGTCGACGAATTCTGACGACGGCCGCAATGTCAAAATAGCGTATCACGAGCTTTTCTAGCAGGGGTCGAGGGCTCCGTCCTCCGTAAGTGTCACTCGACGGAATTCCAGTCGTACCTTGATCGCCAATCGTCCGCTCTGTTCAGCAATAAAGAGCTGTCCGAATTCACCTAGGAGATTTAGTGAAGCTGGGTGTTGTGGCCAGACTCTAGAGGCGCCCAAACCTGTTTACCGCTTCGCGAATTGATTTGTACTTTTCAATGAAAGGGTACATGCTGTGCTCGGACTGGTCCAGCTGTTGGGCTTTTTTCAAAACGTTCGCCGCCTTCTCTCTCGGGACGACCACCACGCCATCCATATCCGCCACGACTATGTCGGAAGGGCGCACTTCTACACCCGCGCAAGTCACTGGAATGTTTTTCCCCGCGAACCTGTAGTGATTCACTGTGGTGGATGGCACAATTCCACGGCTGAAGACAGGAAATTGGAGTTTGGTAATTTGCGGTGTGTCGCGAAGTCCGCCGTCGACAATTGCACCTGCCAGGCCTCGATACTTCATAGCCGTACTCATCAGACCCCCAACGCCCGCATAATCGAGGCCATCCTCCACAACCATCACATAAACCGAGCCCGTTGGCGCCTCGTCTATCGTGTCGAGCATACCTTGGAGGGCCTTTGATCCTTCCCTGTTCTCTTCTTTTTTTAGCAGGACTGTTACGGCTGGGCCAGCAAACTTAGTCGGAAAAATGGGCCTCTCGTCGTGCAGCATGTAGGCCTTTTTCCCGTAAAGCTGCTCCATTGCATCTGCGACAGAAGCGGCTTCTACAAGCTTGAATCCCTCTATAAGGGAGTTCTGCGAATCTTGTCCTCGCGCCTCCCGAGATACACAGAAACAGAGCAGCGCAGCAGTAATGAAAAAAGCCACAAACTTTTTAGACATAAGGATCGTATGGGTCAGGTTGAGATCTTTTCAGTTTTAGACTCCTTCAACTGTATATCGTGGTTGCTGGAGCAAAACTAAGCTGACACCGGCATCAAACTGCGAGTGGCGGTACCGGGCCGGCTTCGGCATTGCGTTCACTTGCCGATCATCCTAGCCGTTATAGGTTCTGAAAAACGTCAGCAACGTTCACCATTGCTGTCATCATTCGCCACTGGCCGCCACGGGGATCCTGTGAATGCGGAAAACCCATTAAAGCCCGTCAACCTGGGCAACTTCGTCTTCGGCGTTCTCGTCTCTATAGCAGGAGGCAGTTATGAAACGCATTCAAAAGTTGTTGGCGGTCAACGTCATTGCGGCGCTTATTGGCACTGGTATTCCAGCGATGGCGGCGCAAGATGGAAATCACGCTTATAACCGTGGAGGAATGAGTTACGAATCTGCCGATCACCAAGATTATCGTGAACGGAACGACAGCCAAATGCATCGCTTCCAAAAAGATGAGCGACGAGATCGTGATCGCCGTGACTACGAGCGGCGCGATCAAGGCCGCGATTATCGAGCTGGTCACGGCTATGGTTATGGATACGCGCCCTCACGTGTTTACGAGTCCGCGCCGATCTATAATGGACCCGTCTACAACGACGGCTACTACGATCACCGCAGTCACAACGGCCGGACGGCAGCCATTATTGGGGGAAGCGCAGTTGCGGGAGCTCTGATTGGAGCCGCAGCTGGCCACGGCCAGGGAGCGGTGATTGGAGCCGTGGTCGGCGGCGTAGCCGGCGCTGCAGTCAGCGCTGCTGCTGACCACCACCGTCGGTAATGTAGTACCGCCTCCATGCCAAGCGAGGAGAAAACGCTCGGCCGTTACCTCCTCGCTTATGTCGAGCGTCGAAGCGAAACTCTTCAGCGTGAGCGCAGTTAAGAAAGCTCAGTTCCGCTCGGTGGGGATGACAATGGAAGGGAGTCAGCTGCTGATGGTGGTGTGATCATGGCTCTTAAATTCCGCCCGCAGATCATGCTCCCCAAAAGTTTGTCTCCGTTCGGGCCAGACCAATGGGTCTCAAGACTGATATAACCTCGATAGCCA
The DNA here is from genome assembly GCA_035475295.1 of Bryobacteraceae bacterium. Classification (GTDB taxonomy): domain Bacteria; phylum Acidobacteriota; class Terriglobia; order Bryobacterales; family Bryobacteraceae; genus Bog-105. The sequence continues at coordinate 7,982 of DATIMM010000075.1, read as the reverse complement.
TCATTTAAAAGCGCTCGGAGCTGTCCTGTCCAGTCGATGGCGCCCTCTCCTAACGCGGTCCACTCCGCTTGGTGGTCGCGCATGTGGCAATCCTTCGCGTGTACGTGCACGATGCGTTGAACCGGCAGTAATCTGTAGCCGTTCGGAAAGGGATTCTCGCCACAGACAAATGCATTGGCGGGATCCCAGATCAACCGGAGGTTCGGATGATCCATAATCCGAAGCAGGTGAGCCGATTCGGCAGCCGTGGCAATGTTGCAGGCGTGTTCATTTTCAAGCCCAATGAGGAGGCGATGCTCAGACGCCCGATTGGCAAGCTGTCGCAGCGCCGCCGCTACCCGGTTTACGCATTCTTCCGGCCTTACTGTGCGCCAGTATGAGAAGACCCGAATGATCCGTGCATTCGCGCGAGTAGCGATCGCAAAGGCGCGCTCGGTCAGCGCCGGCTGATCTTCAAAGGTATGTTGGGAGGCAAAGTTATCCTGCTGGAACCGGGAATCGAGTTCAGGAGCGTCCGGCAGCACGCACTTCAGCAGCGGAGAAGCTATCGAGACAATTTCAAGCCCGTGGCTGCGAAGCGTCTGTATAACGCGATCCAGTTCGACGTCAGTGAGGTCGATGATGTTCTTGCCAAATACCGTTCGTACTTCGGCACCGGTCATGCCAAGCTCGACCATCGAGCGAGCAGCAACCTCGATATCCTGCGAGAATTCGTCGGTAACAGCGGAGGTTGGGAAGTATTGACTCATCATCGACAATTGTAGTCACTCACATAGAAAATGGGATCACATCCCCGCGGAAGGTTTCAAATTGCCACCGGGGGGATCGGGTTGGACTGCCGATGAGGATTGCACAGTGTCCGATTGACCGTGGGCTGGGCAAGGTGGCAACGAAGTACTCTCTTCTACCCGATATCGGAAAACGCTACGACAGCGACTTGTTTCGCCTCGGATTTGTCGGGGTTACAGGCCACAATGGCTGCCAAAAGATGTTGCCTGGTGGATGACTGCAGCACGTCAATCCTAGCTTCAGCTAACCCGACCGGATTGTTCACGGGCTGTTTTGTCATAGCTGGCCCCGCCACGAACGAGATGGAGACGTAGCGATATCGGGCAACGATACCAGACAGTTGCCCGTTCCTCATTTGATTCCGCGCAGCCGATCTGACCCCCACCCCCTATACTCAATTTGAGATCCCGAACAAGACGATGCGTTACTCGATGTTGATATTTCTGCAGACTGCGGTATTCGCGACTGCAGCATGTCTATGGGGCCAGGAGCCCACTAACATGGCCGGGCAGACCAACACCGCTCAATCCGGCTCGAAGGGTTTGTCTAACTCCGCCGCGCTCGCCGGTTCTAAACAGGACCCGGCTGCCGTGGAACGCGGGGGAAAAGTCTTCGCGGCAAACTGCGCTGGATGTCATGGGCCGGCTGCGAAGGGAGGCCCGGGCGCTCCTGACCTCGTACGTTCTATCCTGGTCCTCGACGACGAGAAGGGATTACTGATTGCTCCGGTGGTGCGAGAAGGGCGGCCAGATAAGGGCATGCCGAAGCTGGGACTCAGCGAAGCGCAGATTTCAGACGTTGTCGCCTGGCTGCATCTCCAGACCTATGCCGCCGGCCACCGAGGGACTTATACGTTTCAAAATATTGTGACGGGCGACGCCCAAAAGGGCAAAACCTACTTCGACGGGGCGGGGAAATGTAGCTCGTGTCATTCCGTCACCGGCGATCTGGCCGGCATTGGCCGCAAATATGACCCACTGTCGCTTCAGTCCCGATGGCTGCAGCCCCGCGAAAGCAGAGGGAGACGAGCCAGGAGTAGCGCGTCGAAGAACTCTGGTGGTACGATGCCCACCGTTACGGTGACGCTTGCCTCCGGCCAGTCCTTCTCGGGCAAGCTCGACCAGATCGACGACTTCACCGTATCCTTGCGCGACTCCGGTGGCGACTTCCGCTCCTTCGCGCGCGACACCGCGAACCCGCCGCGAGTGGAGATTCAAGATCCTCTTAAGGCCCATACTGAGATGCTCCGCAAATACACAGACGCGGATATACACAATGTGACTGCCTACCTGGTGACGCTTAAATGAAAATTTGCAGGTTTCTTCTTTCGCTATTACTATTCACTCTTCCTATCGCCTGCTTCGGCCAAGAGCTCGACCCCGCCGCGCTGCGGAAGCAGCCACCGAATAGCTGGCCTACGTACAACGGTGACTATTCGGGCCGCCGATTCAGTTCGCTAACGCAGATCAATTCTACAAATGTCCATGCATTATCACTCGCCTGGGCAGCGCGTTTCACCGCCGAAACTCCCGGCAGCAGAGTGCAAATCAAATCGACTCCTCTGCTGGTGAACGACGTTCTCTATTTCACGTCGCCCAACAACGTTTGGGCAGCCGATGTCCGAACTGGCCGCGAGCTATGGCACTATGAGTACCCGCCGAATACGGGCAGCACCATTGGGAACCGGGGCCTCGGCATGTACGAGAACTGGCTTTATTTCGAAACCCCAGACAGTCACCTCGTCAGCCTGGATGCGAAAACGGGCAAAGAGCGTTGGAAGGTGGAGATTGCCGACCCGAAGCTGGATTATACTTCGACCGTTGCGCCCGTGATCGTGGGAAACCACGTCATCATCGGTATTGGGGGCGATCATCTGGACAACCCTGGTTTTCTTCAGTCGCGTGACCCGGAAACCGGCGCCTTGCAATGGAAGTGGTGGACCACACCCCGCAAAGGCGAGCCCGGAATCGAGACGTGGCCAGACGAGTACGCCGCCGCACACGGCACTGGGCAGACCTGGATACCCGGGACTTACGATCCGGAATTAAATCTGTATTACATCGGCACCGGAAACCCGAATCCGGTGATGGCGGACAAGAGCCGGCGAGGTGATAACCTTTACACCTGCTCCATTGTCGCCCTCAATCCAGATACGGGTAAGCTGGTCTGGCATTTCCAGGTATCGCCGCACGACGTACACGACTGGGACGCGGTGGAGACTCCGGTCCTGATTGACGGAGTGATCGACGGAAAGCCTCGCAAGCTGCTTGCACAGGCTAGTCGCAACGGCCTATTCTTTCTTCTGGACCGCACTAACGGAAAGCATATCCTCACGACTCCGTTCATTGACACTCTGAACTGGACGAAGGGGTTCAATTCAAAAGGGCAGCCAATTCCGGACCCTGCCAAGTTTCCCACAACAGACGGTGTGTTGGTCTCGCCACCCTCAGGAGGCGCTACCAACTGGCCCTCGCCCAGCTTTGATCCCACTACAGGACTGTTGTACGTGGGCTCGAACCAAAGTTACAGCATGTACTACTTGACCGACACCGATGAACGCCCGGAAGGGTGGGGCGGTGTCGATCGGGGCGTCGGCGGTGACGACAGCGCTCTACTCGCCATCGATTACAAGACAGGGAAGATTGCATGGAGACACGATTGGCCGAGTGGCAACGGTGTAGTGTCCATGTTGTCGACGGCGGGCAATCTGTTGTTTACCAGTAATGGAACTCATTTCATCGCGTTCGATCCGACAAAAGGAAAGATACTTTGGCACGCCGGTCTCACGGCGAGCCCGAGCGCCGGGCCTATCACTTATATGGTGGATGGCAAGCAGTACGTGTTGGTTTGTGCAGGCGATACCCTATTTGCCTTCACGGTGAACCAGACTGCTAAATGAAACGTGTTTACTTCGAGAATTGGCACTCACAGGGTACAGCCGGATCGGGGATAGATTAGAGGGCGACAGTGAGATTCGTCACAAGCAAGGCGCCTCGTGCTTGCCGCATTGACGCAGATTCCACGATGGCGGAGGTGCGCAGGAAGCCAAACGCCAGAAGTGCGAGGTGCCAACCGATCGAGGTTTTTGCCGCGTTCTATTGCTTGGCCCGTCCTAGCTTGGGACCACTGACGAGGTAGTAGCCGCTCGGGATAGAAGCCCTGGCCAAAACGGCGCCTGGCTGCACTATTACAGACGTCGAGACTATCTTCGTCACCGGCGGCAGGCAGATTCGATCGCTGCACGCCTGATAGCGGACGCTGGCCGTTATGAGCGCGGCCCCTAGGGTCGCATTCTTCGGCAATTCTCCACTGAGTAAGAAGTCAACGCTGCGTTTGAACGTTTCTACCGGAACATTCAAAGTAAAATCTTGATGACGATTGGGCTTCGGCTGATAAATACGGAAGTCCCTGATAGCCAGATTGTCTTGAACCGAGGCCGTGGTTTTTATCGGACCGCCGGCGGGAGTTGTGAAGGAATACAGGTGATAGCCGTCCGCAATCTGCGCGTGCAAGTGTAGCGTGACCGGCGAACCAGGGGTGACCTTCTCCTGCTCTGCACGGAGCGACCATTGCACGGGGTTGAGATTTCTCGGGTATATCGGACTCAGTATCAGCGCCGCGCCGAGCACCACAAACTTGGCGGGCGTACTTAGCTTAGAAAACAGGCGCATGGTAATCCTCTTCGCCGGTCCACCATCAACTCTGAATTTTCTGGTACGTTGCGCCTATGATCTTGTGCGACTTGTCGTCCTGCAGAAAAGCCAGGACGCGAAATCCACTTGATCCAACAGCTGAGGGCATCGGAACCGAGATGTCCTTCGAAAACGAGGACCCGCCCTTCACTGATCCCACCTGGAGGAGTGCGCGTACGACTGCCACGTGCGCGAGGGACCGTCCGGCATTCTCGCCGCCGGCGACATTGGACCGCACCTTGTTCTCAGCTAGTGCGACGTAAACTGTGACCGATCCCTCAGCCCCGGGCAGATCCGCTGACGTCAAATGAAAATTGATCCGAGAGTCGTCTCGAAAGGTGTTCGCAAGTGTCAGGCCAACCTTCTGATCCCGTGAGGATGCCTCGACTGCATTCCGCATCTCCACAGCGTTACTACCTACCGCTTCCCGTTGGCCGTCTACGACCACTTCTGGTGTATACACGCTTTCAAGCCCAAAATGCTCAGCGTACATCCGCTGTCGTGCGCTGAACAACCTCGACGAGTAGGGGTCTGACCAACCGCCGCCATTCCAATAATCGACGTGTTCACTCAACACAACCAGATCTGCACCGCTGAAGGGCTGTTTCTCATCCAACGATTGCAAAAGCCGGTCTGCGGGTGGGCAGCTTGAGCAACCCTCCGAGGTAAACAACTCCAGCACGACCGGTATCTTCGAATTGCTGGTAGCTGCATCAGTGTGTATCCAAACCCCTAAGAGTCCCGTTAGTACGCCGGGGACGGCGACTCGCATCAGTGTTCTTTTCATGGTTGTGTTCTTCTTGCTCTTCGGACCGTTTGCCTCCCAACACTCGTCGAAGTTGGAAATCTTCAGTCCTCTATGCAGAACTGCGCCCGAAATCCAATAAAGTTACGCCAGTCGGCGTCGAATCGCTTGGCCGAGAATCGCGACGAGCAGTCCAACTAGCATTCCAAGGAGCGCAATCCCGACATGCCAGATGAGAATGTGCCAGACGTTTAAATTGGGACAATGTACTTCGAGCACGGTTGTGCTTACTAATCCAGCAAGCGTACCGGTGATTGCTCCGACGGCGCGCGGCGACAAAATCGCACCCCGTCTTAAAATCAGCCAGAACGCGAGCGCCGCCGGAATCGCGTAGGGCACGCCTGCCTTCAAACACGCTTCCCCTGCTCGCAGGAAGTGGGAGTCTGTGCGGACTTGGAATACGCTTGCTATCACCAAAAATAACAATACAAAGATGGCAACCGGCAACAATCCTGGACGGAGCAGCGACTTCTGACCCGGAACCATCTGCCTTGCCAGCGAAAAGGCTAAAAGCGCGGCGCTTCCCGCCAGTGTCGAAAAAACTGCGATCTTTTGCATCGACCTCAGAAGGAACCATCCGTACGCTCCGAGATAGGAGAAGCCCACACAACTGATCCCCACGAAAATAAACGCAAATGCCACAAGGAATACCCAGGAAGGAGGCAGTGGGCGCACCGGGTGAAGGTCGCTAGTGACCAGCTTTTGTAGGCGCTCGATTTGGCTCGATTCCATCTGTACGTCTTCCGAAGGAAGTTCAAGAACGCGGGCAAGATCCTGGCAGTTCTTGCACTCTTCTATGTGTGTTCGAACGGACTGCATGAGGACGTCCGCTCCCCTTGCGCTGGATGTCGCCAACGCTTGTTCCACTTCTCTACACTTCATCTGGTTCCCGTTGCCTCCTTTCGCGTGGTTCCCCACGACCCTGAACTGGATAGCAATTTTCGAAGCTTGGCGTAAGCACGGCTCGCCTTCTGTTTCACTGCTCCGACAGTGGAGGAGGTCGCCAGCGCTACTTCTTCCAGACTCAAGCCGTTTACCTTCAACATGATCAGCACTTCGCGTTGGCTCTCCGGCAAATCTGCAATCAGCGATTCAAACATAGGTACTTCCGCAGGCGCCACATCTTGGGACGATGAGCACTCTGGCAGGTTCTCCGTCGCTTTCTCATACTGTTGGATCCGGCGGCGCTTGCGGTACCCGTCTACCCTCACGTGCTTGGCGATCGCGAAGACCCATGACAGTACCGGTGCACCCGCACGGTACGTATGCCGCGCCTTGTGGATCCGCAACCAGGTGTTTTGCAACAGGTCATCCGCTTCCATCCGGGTAGCCTCCTGGGCCAGAAAGAACCGCAACAAGTCAGGACTCAGCCTCTGAATCAGCTCGGTTGCCGCCGGGGCGTCCGCTTTTTGGTAACGTTCGAATAATGCTTCGAGGCTGGCTTCCCTTAAAGGCGATTCCACGATTGGCCCAATCTGCATCCACTCTATCTACATAGTTCGCGGCAGGAAGCCAAAGGTTACGGTAGGCTTGCAGATTTATGCTGCAAGATCGGGCTATAAAATAGAGTGTTCTCGCCGTGACTCCTGCTCTGTGTCTCCCGAAGAATAGGGCAAGGAGACACTTTCCAAAACCCATGAAGCTATTTGTGCCGAAAATTCTGCTGCTCCTCGCCTCGGTGAGCGGCAGCCAGTTTGTGCTCTCTGCTGTTTACGGGCAAGAAGCAGGACACGATACATCGAAAGCAGAATCTGCGCAACCCGGCGGCTCCGTGAATAAGAGTGAGGATGGTGTCGCAGTCAAGGGCTATGACGTCATCGCCTACTTTGACCAGAAGAAGCCGATGAGAGGGGATCCGAGATACACGTATCAGTACAACGGAGCCAAGTATCATTTTGTTTCCTCTGAGCACCTTGATCTTTTCGCAAAGAATCCGCAGGCTTATCTGCCGCAATACGGCGGTTACTGCACTGTCGGGACCTCGATGGGCCACAAGGCAGATATCGATCCCGAATCCTGGACCGTCATCGATAGCAAGCTGTATCTGAACTCGAGCAAGGGAGCTCAAAAGCTTTTCGACAAGGATCCACAATCTGCTATCAAACAAGCCGACCAAAATTGGGAGAAGTTGAAGTAATCGGCACCGCATTCCTCCTCTGTGCAACTAATGAGCCGTTCATTTTTCAGTTGAACGGCTCATTTTTTCTTCCTCGTCGAGCTGGCCGTAGGTGTTTCTAAACGTCAAAACGGATTGCCTGACTCGCCGAGGTTTTCCAGCATCTGCCGCTTTAGCGTTGAGAATTCGGTGCGTTCAAGATGTTCTCTGTGTCGCCCGCCATCGTCGCTGGGAGCGGTTTGGCGCTATTACCGTTTCGCTCTCCCGGCCCGAGATGTTGAAAAGCTGCTTGCCGCGAGAGGCGTGATGGTCAACTGCGAGGCAGTTCGCTTATGATGCGGCAAGTTCGGCCCCGAGATCGCCAGAACGGCTACAGGCCATCCCTCTCCATTCGCAGTACAGTCAGTTCTCAATTCTGATCCCGACGTCATCGGCTGACGAGGGTGTCCCGAGGGTAGTTGAAGGTTGAAGGGGGGCTGAGTTTCATATTACGTTACCTTCTCGGAGGAGGCGCTAGAGTTTGGTTCTCTTCCAAGGACGACGGCAAGGGCCCAGAGGTCTCGATGACCGATGACTTTGC
>DATIMM010000074.1:0-73276 GCA_035475295.1 Bryobacteraceae bacterium | reverse complement strand
GAGATTCTCACGGAGGATTTCCGGGCGCGGCATAGCAAATTCAAGTACACGGTGGCCGAATACTTTGAGGCACAGCGGGCGATTATCGATGCCGGATTGAAAACGACGGCAACCATGGTGATCGGATTCGATGAAAACCTGGAGGAGCGTCTGGAGCATCTGGAGCGGACGCGCCAGTTCCAGGACGAAACACACGGCCTGGCGAGTTTTCTCTGCTGGACTTACAAGCCTTACTTCACACAGGTCGGTGGAATTGAAATCACAACTGCGGAGTATTTGAGGCATCTGGCGCTGTCGCGCATTTATCTGGACAACATCCCACGGATTCGGACGTCGGTGCTGACGCGTAATGAGGATGCACTCCGGGGGTTGCTGTACGGCGCGGATGACTTCGACTTGCCGATTGAGGATGAGGTTACGCAGAAGGCGGGGGCGACGATCGATTTGGAGTTCGGCAAGATTCTGGACGTGGCGCGCGACCTGGGCTTTGAACCGCAGTACCGGCATGTAGCTTTAACGCCGGCGATGGCTGACGTTTCCATCCGTTGAGTACGCCGACGGAACCCGGGCGATGCGCGTACCTAAAACACTGCTGCTCTGTAGCGCTGCGGCGCGTGTAGCCCGCTCTGCTGCTTTTTTGCTCCTACTCGGCCCTGCCGAGCCCGACAAAACCAACGGCCGCTGGTGGTCGTACACGCAGGCGCTCGACAGCGACAAGGGGATGGCATTTACAACGGGGCGTTCGACGACGCGGCTTATGTGGCGCTGCTGATGGACCTTGCCCAGAGCTTGCACGATTCCGGTACAAAATTGAAACGCTCGCTGCTTTTCTGCGTTGTAACGGGAGAGGAGAAGGGCCTGCTCGGTTCGCGCTACTTCGCCGCTCATCCCACAGTGCCGAAGCAGCATCTTGTTGCCGATCTCAACCTGGATCAGTTGCGGCCGATTTTCCCGCTAAAAACGCTCACGGTGCTCGCGCTGCACGAATCCAGTTTGGGGTTGGCGGTTCAGAGTGTCGGTTCCCGCTTCGGAATACGCGTTCAGGAGGATCCTGAACCGGAGCGAAACCTCCTTCGGCGTTCCGACCACTTCAGCTTTATGCAGATCGGAGTTCCCGCAGTAAACTTCGTGTTCGGGTATCAGAAGGGCAGCCCGGAAGAAAAAATTTACCGCACCTGGTACGCCGAGCGTTATCACGGTCCCACAGATGAGCTACAACAGTTGTGGAACCCACAAGGGGCCGCGAAATTCAACCGGTTCCATGCAGCGCTGGTGAGTGCCGTTGCCGATCAACCGAATCGACCACGATGGTCGCCGGGCAGCCAGTTTGCAGAATCAAATACCGGACAGTAGCGAGCGGGGAGAAACGCTGGGAGCGATTCAGATTTCATCGTCCCGGAGAATTGGCTTTTTGTGTTTTGGCTTGGAGCGAACCATTTTTTCGGGTATAGGGCGTGCGGGCGGAGGGGTGCCTACACGCTCCCGGGCAATGGCCTTTACTTCCTTGTTCTTATTCAGCTTTCGCGGCTTCTTCGGCACGGATAGCCGCCTTCCATGCGGGAATCCATTCTTCTAACAGGAAGGTTTCAAACGGCGTCGAAGTGGTGTTGGCGGGAGAGCGGGGCTCCAAAGCGCGCATGTGCCCGGAGTTCATGGCGGCACACATTTCGGTGATGAGGTCGGCGACATTGGGCGACATTCCCAGATGGGTCAGCGCTACCTTGAACTCATCTTCCGGCGCGGGACTGTAGGTGAGATCGGGCCTGCCGATGGCGCGGCCAATGAGTTCTGTCGCTTCGTTCATGGAGAGATCGCGCTGGCCCAGGAGTTCGCGGGTATTGGATCCTTCAAAATCGAGCCGGAGGAGAGCCTCCCCGGCAGCCGCAGAAATGTCGCGCGTGGCGATCATGGGTATCCGAAGATCGGGATGAAACAGTCCCGCGGTAGAGGTCATGGCGGCGATCACATGCACTTGCGCCAAGAGGTTTTCCATAAAGTAGCCAGCGCGCAGATGGAGGACATTCAGTCCGGGGATTCGATTGAGCGATTGTTCCAGATGATAGAGTCCGGCGACGGGTCCCGTGCCGTTCGGTTTGTCCGCGCCGATACTGCTGAGCGTGACAGCGTAGGGCACCTTGGCTACCGTAAGGGCGTGGGTCATGGCGGCAACCATTCTGTCCTGGTCAGAACGGTAGTCTTTGCTGGTGGGATTGGGCGGCGTCATCAAAAAGACGCCCTTGGCTCCCTCGAAAGCCTGGATGAGCGCCGCCCTGTTTTCAACCTCAGCGACAAAGGGATCCGCGCCTTTATCGGCCAGTGGCCGCAAGCGATCGAGATGACGACCGATAGCCCGTACGCGCTTGCCACTGTTCAGCAGCGTTTCGACGATCGGTGCACCGGTATTTCCCGTGGCTCCAATGATCACGTACATCATCTAATCGGTTCCCATCAGAAGAGCATACTAGAAATCTAGTGGGAATGCTGGCGCTGAGAAAGAGCCGCGTATTTCTTCCAAATATCGCGATTCCAGAGCATTTGAATAAAGATGCCACCCACCACGGACCTGGCTTGAAAGCCGACCTGTTTCGCCGTTTTGGTGTCGTACCAGTCGGTCAACGGAACACGGCTGGGGGATTCGTTGGCGAAGAGATAGGCAGGGTCGAAAAGCTTTTCGAAGCCGGTGGTTGAACCGGAAAGCGAGGCGGTCCAGGCCAGCCAGTCGAGCTTGGTGTAATCGGCGCGATTATCCAGCGGCAGGCCGTATTTGTTCATGTGCGTGGCGTAAAAGCTTAGGGCCTTTTGCGCGACGCTGTCGGGAAACAAATTCAGGTTCAGGAGTTTATCCCAGACGAGATTGTATTTCTGGCTCCAGGTGCCGGGGCGGTCAAAGGCGAGACGAAAGTGATCTCCATCGTCGGCCATGGGAATCCAGCGCTTCGCGAACGCGCGGGCCGTTTGTTCATATTGCTGTGCAACGTCCTGGTGCCCGAGCATTCCGGCGAGCTGGCTGTAGGCGCCGAGAGCAAGAATGGCCTTGATGGAAAGGTTAGCGTTGTGGGCCAAGTGACCGGCGAAGTCGTCAGTAGAGAGCTGATTCTCGGGGTCGAGCCCCTTTGCTTTCAGATAGTCAGCCCACTTGGTAAGGAGCGGCCAGTATTGGCCGGCGAACTGCGCGTTTCCGTCCACCTGGGCAGCCGCCGCGATCATAAGAAGCATGTCGCCGCTTTCTTCGACGGGCATTTGATTCACCTCGGAGGTTTCACCACCACCGTATTGTTGTCCATTCGCCAAAGGATAGCGGCCCAGATCGTGCGGAGCGAATGGGAAACGCCAGCGCGGGAGGCTCGCGTAATCGAGAACCGGTTTTAGTTGGGCCTTCAGAAGCCTGGTGTTGAACAGAATAAAAAAGGGTGAGCTGGGGTACGTGACGTCGACGGTGTCGATAGATCCGTTGCTGAAGTTTTCCTTCGAGAAGAGAAGCGGAGTGCCGTCGATGTCGGCGGTGAGCTTGTGAGCAGCAAGCGTTTGGCGATAGGCGAGGGCACAGAGTTGGGCGTATTCGTCGCCCCCGGATTGCCGCAGGTCTGCCATCAGCGAATTGTCCCAGGCGTTGGTGCGCTGTTCGAGGGAGTCATAGTCGCGGAGCGCAGACTGGAGCAGGTCGGCTGGTCCTGCGCCATCACGACGCCAGTAGGCGCGCAGATCGCGATGAAAGTATTGGATGGCATAGATGTCGTCGTAAGCGAGGACAAGATGGCGGGAAACCGGTGCCGATGAAACTTCGCCGAGATTGAAAGCATAGGCGAGGACCGGGTCGGACTGAGCGTAGGGCTGGTCCATGCGAAGGTCATCGGTATCGGGAAGAGTTCCGTTCTGCGTAAAGGATTTCACAGCATCGGCGGTGGTGGTTGCGGATTCCGATGTTCCGTTGCCCGGAGGCGCGACGACATACAGATAACCCCAGTCGATACGGAGGTTATCGCCGGACTCCTGAAGAACAGGCTGTTCCTGAGTTCCCATGCGGAGGACCTGCAGATCGCCGAGGCGATAGCGGGACCATACAACTTTTTGCTCGGGGACGTTGTTGACGATGTGCGAACTGGCACTGAAGTACACGGCCACTTTGTGGCTCCCCCCGGTGGAGTGTACGTTCCAGGTGAGATAGGTAGCGGGACGGGAAAGCACATCGAGATCATCGGGGAGAGCGGGCGTCATGAACGTCAGGCTGAGGCTAATGCCAGCGCCCTCGAATTGATAGATGGTGTGAGTGGGCAGTACCTGAAGATGCGTTTGGGGCAAGGCGGGCAGATTTTTCGGTTCGGCCCCCATGATGCGATAGGTCTTGCCGTCGATCTGGACGAGGCTGGCGAGCGGCTGATTCGTACCGGTCCAGTGCTTGGTGGGTTGGTCCGTCAGGTGGTCGGCCATCGACCAGATGCTGAAGTACGGGTCGTGGGTGACGAGCGGCACGGCGGGCGGGCGGAAATCCGCGGCAGAGGCCAGGCCAGACAGCATGGAGACAGCGAATAAGAGAAAGGTGGCGGAGAGTTTCATGGCTTAGCTGGCAAGAGGCATCTACCCATGGGAAGAGAAATCTTGCGCCGTCAATTAGTGTAATCGGTTGCATTAAACGGAATTAAGGACAGGAAGTCCGATCCGATCATGTGCCATGCGTGGCTGAAGTATTCCTGAGAGTTTCCCTGGAGCATTCTGAGAGTTTCGCTGGCAGGCTGGCACCTTTCCAATAGCCCGCGGTGCGGGTGATGAAAGGCGAAAGCTAATGCGGGATGTAGGAAAGTTCGCCGTTTGCTCCGCGGTCGTAGTGATTTTTGTGCTGACGGCGGGCATCCTGATGCGAACGCAGATTCGCCACCGGGCCCGTTCACATGTAGGCCGTTCCATTTCGGTATCGAGCAGGCCAGGGCATGCGAACCGTGCCGACGCCAAACAGCGGAAAGTCTTTGCATTTTCCGTTGTCCCGGGAGGCGTTTACTCCTCTGAGGAACTGGCGCGTTCACGACGTCTCGACTCGGTTGTAGCGAAACATTACGCAGGCTTCGGAGATTCGATCAGGGTGCAAAAGACGGTGCGGGACATGTTTATGTACGTGTCGTACCGAAAAGAAGATCACGTTTATTGGACCCGGACGAAGCACAAGATTCCCAGCGGCGATTATGTGCTGACGGATGGGAAAGACTTTGCGCGCGCGAGGTGCGGGAATCGGCTTTCCGTTACTCCGCAGCAACCTGTGATGAACGCAGGCGAGCCGGGCGAGGAGCGGTTGGGTACTCCGGAGCCTCCTGGCGAGATGTATCTGGCAGACCTGAAGCCTCCCGAATCCGAGCCGCTTTATTCGGTGCTGCCGTCCTCGAGCAACCCGTTTACGTCGGATTTGCTGGCCAAAGTGCCGCAGCCAGCTGCTATGCGCAGCACGGAAGGGGCGACAGGCTTTCAAGCGATGCCGTTCCTAGGCGGCGGAGGTGGCGGTGGTGCATGGTTTCCGCAATCAACGAGTGGTGCTCCTGCGGCGACGGCGCCTGGCCAGCCACCGGGAGCATCGCTGCTTACCGCCGGACAGCAGCAATCTTCAAGCGGGCCTGTGAATCCTGGAGCAGAGCTAGGCCCGATTCCTTCCGATCCGAGTTCGTTTGCGAGTGTGCCTACGCCGGAGCCGCGGGGCTTGGATCTTCTGGCCTGTGGCTTAGGCTTGTTGTGGTGTGCTGGAAGAGCGCGGCGAACCGGAGCGTAAACTCCGAGTCTTGCTTGTGACCGCGCAATCCGGCGGCCGTGGCAGCGTCCCCGCCTACCAGCGTCAATCCACAACCGGGTAAGACCATGACATACAATGCAAACGCGCAGATGTGGAAGCGACGTGTTTATCTTTCGCTGGGGTCGAACGTTGGCGATCGTGAAGCGAATCTGCGCAGGGCAATTGATTTGCTCGGCGCAGAGCATATTCCCGTTGTAAAACAATCGTCCATCTATGAAACTGAGCCGCAGGATGTGCCGGACCAACCGTGGTTCTACAACCTGGTTGCCGAATGTGAGACGCAGTGTTTTCCACTTCAGCTTTTATCGATTCTGCAGGGCATTGAGCGGGAGGCAGGACGGAAGCGGGGAGCGGGAGAAGTGCGGCGTGGGCCGCGGGTGATCGATATCGACATTCTGCTGTGCGGCGAGGTGACGATGACGCTGCCGCAGCTTACGCTTCCGCATCCGCGCATGCTGGAGCGGCGTTTTGTTCTTGAGCCGTTAGCCGAGATTGCGCCCGAGTTGCGAGACGCCCGGACCGGCGAGCTGTTTCGCGAATTACTGCCGAAGCTGACGGGCCAGCAAATACGAAAGGTAACGCCTTAACCCTCATTCACCGGGTCGGGATGCTCTTTGGGATCGAGCTTTTCGATCAGCACAGTGGCGATCCGGTTGCGATCCATATGCGTGACTGTGAAGCGGCGGCCGGCATATTCGACCGAGTCCTTCACATGAGGAATGCGGCCGAACTGAAAGAGCATAAAGCCGGCGAGGGTTTCGAAACCGACTTCACCGGGCAGCACCAGGTTGTGGCGATTTTCCAGGTCGCGGATGGTGGTGCTTCCGTCCAGTTGAAGCACCTTTTCTTCGTAGGAAGGCATGGGCCGGATGACGTCATGCTCATCTCCGATATCGCCGAAGATCTGCTCCAAAACATCCTCGCGCGTGACGAGTCCGGACACGGTGCCGAACTCATCGACCACCAGGGCCATGTGCGTATGATGCGTACGGAACTCGTCGATGAGCTGATTGAGCGGTTTTGTTTCGGGTACGACGAGCGGTTTACGAACGAAACGGCGCAGGCGAAGAGGGCGGTGCCCGCGGCGGCGTTCGTGCGCGAAGCGGCGTTCCTCGCCTACCCGCATGAGGTCCTTGTAGTGGACGATTCCGATGATGTGCTCGGGGCGGTCCTCGTAGACGGGCACGCGGGTGAACTTATGCTGCTCCATGACGCCGAGCACGGTTTCCAGGTCGGAATCGACCGGGAGCGAAACCATGCTGTGGCGGGGAGTCATGATCTGGCGGGCCGAGTAGTCGGAGAGTTCGATCAAACGTTGGATAGCGTCCTGCTCAAACTGCTGAAGATGGCCTTCACGGCGACTGGACTCGATGATGTACTTCAGCTCTTCCGGAGTGTGCCCGCCATGCGCGTGACCGCGGGACAGTCCCAGGACGCGCAGGATGAGCGCCGATGTGCGTTCGATGACGATGACGAAGGGCTGCGAGATGCGATAAAAAATCAGCAGAACGGGCGCGGAGAGCAGGGCTACCCGGTCGGCCTTTTCAATCGCGAGGTTTTTGGGAACGACTTCGCCAACAATGACGTGGCAGTAGCTGATGATGAGAAACGATAACGTGAATGCCACGCCATGCACGATCACTCTTGAGACGGTGAGATTGAATGTTTCGAGGGCGCCGCGAAAAATGGAATAGAGCGTGTCCTCGCCGGCCCAACCGAGTCCAAGGCTAGCCAGTGTAACGCCCACCTGGGTGACGGACAGGAGGCGCCCGGGGTTGGCGAGCAGATTCAGCGCGGCTTGCGCACCCGCCTGACCGTCTTCGGCGAGTTCACGAAGGCGAGACTGGCGGACGGAGACAAGGGAAACCTCCGCCGCGGCAAAGAATCCGTTGGTAATCAGGATCAGAACTAAAGCGGCCAGATGCAGGCTCATCGAATTGGGACTCTCGGTGGAGGAGCGCAGGAATGGTAATGCTCTCTGCCAGAGTAAAATCGGTTCGTGCTAACGCGTTTGACGCGCCTCATCAATGTGAGCATAGCGGTTCTTGCTTTGCTTCTTCTGACTGCCGCCTATTGGTACGCGTTCCGGCCGCTGCCAAAAACATCCGGAGAGATCCAAGCGCCTGTCCATAGCGCGGCCACGATCAAGCGGGATGCGCGCGGCGTTCCGCATATCGAGGCAGCTTCCTGGCAAGATGCAATCTTTCTCGAAGGATATGTGACGGCCCAAGACCGATTGTGGCAGATGGACGGGTTCCGGCGATTTAGCGCGGGCAATCTGTCGGAAGTCTTCGGGCCGAGCACAATACCGGCCGATGTGCGTGCCCGGCGTCTGCGGGTGCGTGCTATTGCGGAAGAAACGGCACACAGGCTGTCTCCGGAAGAGCGTGCGCTGCTGGAACAGTATGCGCGCGGAGTGAATTACTACATCGATAGGCACAAGGGCAACTATGCCCTGGAGTTTTCACTGCCTGGACGTGCATACGATCCGCGGCATTGGACGCCAGTGGATTCCATCTTAGTGGAACTGATGCTCTTCCGGGACCTGACGGATGGTTCGAGGTTCGAGTTCGACAAAGGATGGCTGCTGGCCCATTCCAACATGGCGAAGGGACGCGTTCTTTTTCCTCCGGTCCAGGGTGCTATGGTGAGCGCCGGATCGAATGCATGGGCGGTGTCCGGAGCGCGAACGGCAGACGGAAAACCGATGCTGGCAAACGATACACACCTCGCCTACAGCATTCCCGATATCTGGTATTTAGCGGACTTGAAGGCGCCCGGGTTGCACGTTTCTGGCGCGACCGTACCGGGTTTGCCGGGCATAATTATCGGGCACAACGAGCAGATCGCGTGGGGAATGACGAACCTGGAGGCCGACTGCGTGGACCTTTACAGGGAGCAGATGGATGTCCGCAACGGGCACTACTTGTTCAAAGGCGAGGTGCTGCAAGCACGAATGGATAAAGAGGTGATCCCGGTGAAGGGAGCCAAGCCGGTGACCGTAAATGTATGGATCACGCGGCACGGCCCGATTGCGATCGAGGACCGCGGAATCATATTCAGTGCGCGATGGAGCGCGGCGGACGGCTCGGGATTCCCCATTTTTGCGGTGGACCGGGCACAAAATTGGGAGCAGTTCCGCTCGGCACTGAGCGGCTACTGGGGGCCGGCGCAGAACTTTGTTTATGCGGACAGGGCGGGGAACATTGGATACCAGGCGGCAGGAAAGGTGCCGGTACGCAGAAATTTTAGCGGCGATGTTCCGCTGGATGGCACATCGGGACGATTCGAATGGGACGGATACATTCCGTACGAGCAGATGCCTATGCTTTATAACCCGCAGTCGGGCATGATAGCGACGGCAAACCAGAATCCGTTTCCGCCGGATTACCCGTACTTTGTCGACGGCAATTTCGCAGACAAATACCGGATTCTGCAGATCAGGGCGCTGCTAACGAGAAAGAGCAAGCTGACCGTGGAGGATAATCTGGCGGTGGAAAAGGATGTGTATTCGGCGTACGATTCTTTTCTCGCGAGGCAAGTGTTGAAAGCGCTGGCGAAGCATCCGAGCAGCGATTCGTCGGTGGTGCAGGCAGTTCCGATCCTGCAGGCATGGAACGGGCAGATGGATAAAGACGCGGCTGCTCCGCTTATCACGCAGTTGATAGACAGGCAAGTGGCGAATGCATTGGTCGCGTCGGTACTGCAGCCGGGAATTGGCACTGCGCATCCCGCCATTCGGCCTCGGCCGCAAGTGATTGAAGATCTTTTGCGGGTACAGCCGAAGGGATGGGTGCCCAATAACGATTGGGATGACTGGCTGATTGGGCAGATGCGTTCGGCTCTTCAGGAAGGCCGACGGCTGGAGGGCGGGCGTCTGTCGAAGTGGCGTTGGGGACGGACATCGGCTTGGAAGTTTGAGCATCCCGTGGGCAAGCATCTGCCGCTGGTAAGCAGCTTTTTCGATATAGGGCCGATCGAGATGAGCGGATCGGATACGACCGTGAAACAAACGACGCCGACATTGGGGCCATCCGAGCGAATGGTGGTGGACTTGGGAAGCCTGGATAATTCCCGGATGAATTTACGCGTGGGCGAGTCCGGCAATGTAGCGTCGGGCCATTACAAAGACGAGTGGCCGGCGTACTACGTGGGACGTAGCTTTCCGATGGAGTTCGAGCACGTAAATGCTGAAGACGTGCTGCAGGTCAAGCCGCAATGAGGGCTATGAAGTATATACAGGTTCAGCTACATTCGAACAGATGCCGAGTATAATTAGGCGATGCAGCGCGTACTCGCAGCTCTCCTGTTGGGCCTGATCAGCTTTGGGCTGATCGCCCCCGCAGTATCGGCCGACGTGCTTTCGCAGTTGCCGGCCTGCTGCCGCATGCATGGAAAACACCACTGCGCGATGAAGCAGACCGTGGCCGAACACTCCAGCGCTGAGTCCGGCCCGTCGGTGAGCGCAGTGGATGAAAAGTGTCCCATTTCTTTTCAAGGCGGGATGCTTGGATTTCATTCACAAACTATCTGGCTGTCTGGCGGGCAGATATTTTTCGGCTGCATTTTAAATCACCCTGCGATTCAGGCGCAAACCGAAGCGCGTTATCGTATTTCGTTCAGCCGCTCCCGCCAAAAGCGCGGTCCTCCTTCGTTCCTCTCCTAACAACTTCAGAACCACCGCGAGCAGCAGCCCCTCCTATGCCAGCTATACCGCGCTGCTTGCTCGCCAGCTCGTAAGTTTTTACATTTCACAACGTTATTGGAGAGATACGATGAACAACTCGTTTAGCCGGATCGGGCTGAGAGTTCTTTGCTGCTGCCTGCTGTCCGTGCCTGCATTCGCGACGATTTTCAGTACCGTGCGCGGCATCGTGCATGATCCGAGCCACAGGCCGGTTCCCGATGCGCAAGTTACGGTACAGGCAAAAAACTCTGACTACACCCGGACGTTACAGACCAAGGAAGATGGCCGGTTCGAGTTCGCGTCGATTCCAGCAGGCGAGTATACCGTTCGCGTGACACACTCCGGCTTCTCCGAAGAGAAGGAGCCACTCGTAGTTGTCTCGGGAACCGCGCCGGTCCTGCACTTTCGGTTGGCGATTGCGGGGCAGAGACAGTCTATCGAAGTGGCGGAGAGTCCGGAGGCTGTGAATCCGCAGTCCATGACGCCGACAACGATGGTGGATCGGAAAGAGATTGAACAAACGCCTGGCGCAAGTCTCAGCAACAGTCTGAAGATGATCACAAATTTCGTGCCGGGCGCTTACGTCACGCACGATCAACTGCATGTGCGTGGTGGCCACCAGCTGACATGGGCCATTGATGGCGTGCCGATTCCAAATACGAATATCGCTAGCAATGTCGGTCCACAGATTGACCCGAAGGATATCGATGTGCTCGAAGTGCAGCGCGGCGGATACTCGGCAGAGTACGGAGACCGCACGTACGGCGTCTTCAATGTTGTGCCGCGAACGGGCTTTGAGCGTAACGGAGACATGGAGCTGAATACGACCTACGGCACGTTTCAGCAGACCAACAACCAAATTAGTTTCGGCGACCATACGGAGCGGCTTGCCTACTTCGGGAGCATCAATGGAAACCGGAGCAATTACGGCCTGGAGACGCCGGGACCACTGGTCTCGCACGACCGTGTCTGGGGCCTGGGCGGGTTCGGTTCGCTGATCTATAACGCCGGCCCTTCGGACCAACTTCGCCTGGTGACGTCGCTGCGCCGTGACGACTATCAGATACCTAACGATCAGGCGGCGACCGAGGCGGGCGTTCGAGATGTGGAGCGGGAACGCGATGTGCTTTCCACGTTCACCTGGGTACACACGTTTTCTCCCGGCCTGCTGTTTACTGCTTCTCCCTTTATGCATTTCAATCGCGCGAACTATGACGGCGATCCAACGGATGCGCCGATTAGCACTACCCAGCATCTGGATTCCACATACGCCGGGGCACAAGCTGTGTTGAATGCGGTGAGCCGGAAGCACAACGCACGGATCGGAGTATATGGTTTCGGCCAGCACGACAACGAGTTTGTTCACGTGCTGGCGAACGATGGTTCCGGCAGCCAGGTGATAGCGGAAAAGTACACTTCCGGATATCTGGCAGCGGGATTTTTGGAGGACCAGTACAAACTGACAGGCTGGCTGACGCTGACCGGAGGCATAAGGCTGACGCATTTTACGGGCGCGGTATCTGAAAACGCGGCGAGCCCACGCGTCGGCGCAGCAGTTCGCATTCCACACCTGAATTGGATTTTGCGGGGCTTCTACGGGCGCTATTATCAGGCTCCTCCGCTCTCGACCGTAGCAGGCCCCTTGCTCAGCTATGCCGTGGACCAGGGATTGGGAATCATTCCCTTGAAGGGCGAACGGGACGAAGAAAACCAGGTTGGACTAACCATTCCAGTGCGGGGCTGGACGTTCGACGTGAACAGCTTCCGGCAACGGGCCCGGAACTACTTCGACCACAACGCGATCGGCAACTCTAACGTCTTCTTTCCGCTCTCGATTGCGGGCGCGCGGATTTACGGACAAGAGATTACGATTCGTTCTCCGCGGCTCTTTCAGCGGGGCGAAGTATCCATCTCGTACGCGTATCAACACGCGGAGGCCGAGGGCCCGATCACGGGAGGCCTGACCGATTTCTCGCCTCCCGATAACGGCTATTTCTTTCTGGACCATGACCAGCGTCACACGCTGAATGGAAACTTTTCAGTGAATCTGCCGCGTAGAACGTGGGCTGCGGCAAACGTCTATTATGGGTCTGGCTTTACCGACGGAGATAATCCGGGAGCTCACCTGGAACCGCACACGACGGTGGACTTGTCGCTGGGCAAGGAGATCGGGG
Source organism: Bryobacteraceae bacterium (assembly GCA_035475295.1). GTDB lineage: Bacteria > Acidobacteriota > Terriglobia > Bryobacterales > Bryobacteraceae > Bog-105. Next base: position 60,645 of record DATIMM010000074.1, on the reverse strand, counting down.
AAAACCTATCTCTGTCCGTCAATGGGCTGAACATCGCGAACCGGCGATTCTTGCTGGACAATAGCGAGACGTTCGGAGGTACTCATTATGCTGAGCCCAGGCAGATCTATGTTCAGCTGCGGTACCGGCTTCATCTTTGAGGAGACTCAGGGTTCCGGACCTCAAGCAAATAGAAACCGCTAACCGCCGGCCGCAGTCTTCTTTGGAGAAACAAAATATGCCACGTCAAGAAGAACACGAAAAGCCTGAAAATCTGGTGGAGGCTCCGCATGAGGCGGAACACGAGGCGAGAAGCCTGCAGGACGAAGTAGATTCGCATGCGACGCTGCAAGGATACGCTGCCATGAACAAGCGCGAAGCGTCGGAGGAAATACAGCAGGAAGCCTATCGGGAAGGCGAACGGGAAGCGGCGGAGCGCAAAGCGAACGACAAGAAGGAATGACGGTTAACCTACCAGCTCAAACGTGCCGTCCCGGTGGAGGCGATAGCGGCGGCCGCGCCAGTCAATATGGTTGCCGCTGAAGCCGGCCAACCAAAATATAAGGCCCAGGATGTCCTGGAGTGGAATGAGTAGCCAACTGCGCAGGCTCAGGCTGCCATTGAGGACCAGATGGGATACGGAATGCGCAGCAAGCCCCCGAAGCAACGCTGTAGCGGCCAACAACGGCCAGGCGGCATGGTGAACGGCCACGAGAATTAATGCCATGGGTAGGGGATAAGTAAAGAGTTGCCCAATGTATCCCGCTGGCCGGGAGCGGCGGGTACTTCGGGCCCAGCGCAACCGGTGGGCCAGGTTCTTTTGCATGGATTCACCGTTGAGGCGATGCTCCACTACTTGTTGCGACAGATCGACCCGGAAACCCAGTTCAGCGGCACGCTGCCCGAGGACGAAATCTTCTGCCAGGTAGCCGCTTAACGTGGCCCAGGGAATGGCGTCGAGCACTTTGCGGTGGGCAACAACGGTGGGACCGATGGCGAAGCGGACTCCTTCCACCAGTTTTGCAACCAATACACCGCCCCAAAACTCCGTGTTCATGCCAACGGCTTCCAGGCGTGACCAGATCGTATTACCAGGCACGGCGTGGTAAGGGCAGGTGGCGATATCGTAACGCCGAGACTCCCATTCTGCGGCGATCCCCCGCAGAAAGCTTTTGCTCACTTGGATGTCGCTGTCGCTCATCACCAGGAGGTCATAAGTAGCTGCGACCGTCATCAAGCTAAGGCTGTACACCTTTGCGTTTGGGTAGGGCGGTTCGCCCGTGATCAAGATCCGGCTTCTGACGGCTGGATACTGCTTCATCAAGGAGACGACAAGGTCGTGGGCCGGATCGTGTTCGTGGCGTACGGCGAAGATGATCTCGAAGTGCGGATAATCCTGTTCGAAGAACGAGACCAGATTTTCACGAAGCCCGTCGTCCATACCGGAGAGCGGCTTTAATACAGAGACAGGGATGGCCGCCTGTCGCGTTGACGGCGCATGAGTCTGCGGCCGATATCGCAGGGCCGCCACAATCATCAGCAGGCAGTAGACGAGGCTGCAGCCAAGCAGGAGGGTGATGACTGTTGTGAGCAACTAGTTCCTTACTCGGTGACAGCCTTGCTGTCGATGATTTCCCGGAGCCGGGCAATGAAGGTTTCCGCATCCTGGACGCCCTGATCGCCGTGCTTGCGGTTGCGGACGGAGACCTGGCCAGCCTGCGCCTCGCGGTCTCCTACGACAAGCATAAATGGAACTTTCTGCAATTGCGCTTCCCGTATTTTGAAGTTGACCTTTTCACTGCGCTCGTCGAGTTCTGCCCTGATGCCGGCATCCAGAAGCTTTTGATGCAGATCCTTCGCGTAAGGATTTTGACGGTCGGTGATGGGAAGTACTACCGCTTGCACGGGAGCAAGCCAAACCGGGAATGCGCCCCCATAGAGTTCAATCAGATACGAGACCATGCGCTCCATGGTGCTGACGATGGCGCGATGGATCATGACGGGCCGGTGTTCCTGCCCGTCGGCTCCCACGTACTTCAGGTTGAACTGATTCGGGAGGTGGAAGTCGATTTGGATGGTGGAGTACGTTTCCTCGTGGCCCATCACATCGGCCAGCTGAATGTCGAGCTTCGGCCCATAGAAGGCCGCTTCGCCGGGCGCTTCGATATAAGGCAGTCCAAGTGAATCCATGGCTTCACGAAGGACGCGCTCCGCGAGCTCCCACATCTCGTCGTTGGCGACATATTTTTCGGTATTGGCCTTGTCGCGAAGGGAGAGCCGGTAGCGGTATTGCGTAATTCCGAGGGCGCGGTAAGCCTCCTCGACCAGTTGCATTACCTTCGTAAACTCTTCCTTGATCTGGTCCGGCGTACAGAAGATATGGGCATCGTTCAAGGTCATGCAGCGTACCCGGCTCAAACCGCTCAGAACGCCGGAGCGCTCGTAGCGATACATGGTGCCGAGTTCGGCGATGCGCACGGGCAGTTCACGATAGCTGTGCGGCTTGGTCTCGTAAACAAGAATGTGGTGCGGGCAGTTCATCGGCCGCAACACCATGCGTTCGGTCTCAAGATCCATGGGCGGGAACATGTCCTCGTGATAGTGTTCCCAGTGGCCTGACCGTTGATATAGCTCGACTTTGGCGAGATCGGGCGTGTAGACGTGCTGATATCCGGTCTTGCGCTCCAGGTCCAAAATGTACTCTTCGAGCACCCGCCTTACGGTCGCGCCCTTGGGAAGCCACAGCGGCAGACCGGCTCCCACGAGTTCATTGACGGCGAACAGCCCGAGTTCCTTGCCCAATTTACGGTGGTCCCGCTTTTTCGCTTCCTCCAGACGATTGAGGTAATCGTTGAGATCCTTCTGGGTGAAGAACGCGGTGCCGTAGATACGCTGAAGCTGGGGATTCTTTTCGCTGCCTTTCCAATAGGCGCCGGCAATGGAGAGCAGTTTGAATGCCTTCAGCTTTTCAGATGAGGGCACATGGGGGCCACGGCAGAAATCGATGAAATTCGGTCCCAGCGTGTACTCAGTGAAAACGTCCCCAGCACGTTCTTCGATGAGTTCGTGCTTCATCCAGTCATCTTTATACTTGGCGAGGCCGTCCGCTTTCACCGTTAGCTTGCGCTCGAAGGGCAGATTTTTGGCCTGCAGTTCCCTCATGCGGGCTTCGATCTTTTCCAGGTCTTCGGGGGTGAATTTCGCGTCACGCTGGAAGTCGTAGTAGAATCCCGAATCGGTGGGTGGACCGATGCCCAGTTTGGTCTCCGGGTAAAGCTCCAGAACGGCCGCGGCTAACAGGTGCGCCGTGGAGTGCCGGAACACGTGCAAAGCCTCGGGGTTCCTGGTGGTCAGGATTTCGAGCTGTGCGTCGGATTCGAGCGGCCGAGTGAGGTCGTAAAGATCGCCGTTCACGCGTGCGACGATCGCGTCGGAAGCGAGCCGGGGACTGATGGAGGCAGCAACATCGATGGGCCGAGTGCCCTGCGGGACGGTCTGGTGGCTGCCATCGGGCAGGGTGATGGTCAAACTGCTCATGATTACGGGGTCATTACGAGGGTATCAAATGGACAGTACTTTCCAGGTATGCTGACCCGGCTTTGCAGGCCCCCGGAGCCCCAGTTGACCGACCGGGGCTAGAAAGCCGGAGCAACGAGGCAGTGCGTCCATAAATGTCCGGCCGTGCACGGGCGAAGCCATTCCCTCCACGGGCCCGGGTACGAGGAGAATCGCTTTCGCTGCTGCTAGACTAAAATTACTTCCTCGCGTGAGCACATCAAGCGTAAGTCCTGGTTTTGACGAATCGGCGCTGGTCGCCCGGGCTAAATCCGGCGATTTGGACGCCTTTTCCGAGCTGGTGAAGCATTATGACCGGCGTGTGTTCCGCATGGCGAAACAGATCACGCAGAATGATGATGACGCGGAAGATGTGCTGCAGGAAAGCTTCCTGAAAGCGTACACGCACCTGGACAGCTTCCACGGCGAATCTAAATTCTACACGTGGCTGGTGAGGATTGCGGTAAATGAAGCGCTGATGAAGCTGCGGAAGCGGCGGTCCGACCGGACTGTGCCGCTCGATGACCCCATCGATACAGGTGAAGACTCTGTTGTCCGGGAAATTGCGGTTTGGGATGAGAATCCCGAGGAGCGGTATTCACGAGAAGAGTTGGCCGAAGTTCTGGATGAGGCGATTCAAAGTTTGAAGCCAGCCTACCGCACCGTTTTCATACTGAGAGACATCGAAGAGCTGTCCATAGAGGAGACCGCAGAGGCTTTGAATTTATCGATTTCAGCGGTGAAGAGCCGCTTGCTGCGAGCTAGACTGCAGCTTCGCGAAAAACTGACCCGGCAGTTCAGGCGAAAAGGGGACGACGCGTTTGCTTACCTGTAAACAGTTTCTGGAAGAACTTAGCGATTACCTTGATGAATCGCTCGATCCCCAGCAACGTAGTGAATTGCAGAAGCACGTGAGTGAGTGCCCCAATTGCTGGGTGGTTTGTGATACGACGGAAAAAACGCTGAAGGTTTTCAAGGGTCGGGAGGCTCAGCCGGTGCCACCGGCGATTGAAGCACGGCTATTAGAGGCGATTCAGAAAAAGTGTAAAAAGAAGCGCTCCGAGGCAGAGGCTCCTAACGTCCCGTAAAGGGTTTAGGGCTGCGTTCGGGTGTGAAATATAGAGTTAAAGCGCTTCTTTTGTTCATCGTTTAAGACGCTGAGAATACGCTGACGCCCGTGCTCAGCCACATCTTCCCGCTCTTCTTCGATGTTTTGGTAATACTTGGCGTAATCGTCGAGTTCTCTTGCGACAGTTTTCTCCTGGGCGGCCGTCAGGTTTAATTCCCGCTGAAGACGCTGGAGTCCAAACCGGTTCGCATCTTCAATGGCCAGTTCCCGCCGGAAGTGCATTTTCGAATGCAGGTATTGGCGGGTTACAACCGAGCCTACGGTGATCCCGCAGATAAAGACAAGGGCGAGGATGGAGAGAACTTTAGGGTTGGACCATCCCGTGTCATCCTGACGCAACATAGAGCGGCGTTGCTTAATTCCCAATGTGACTATTGCCCAGTTCCTGATTGGTAAGAAGCAAAGTTCACTAGGACCGCGTCACGCTGCTCCTGCTGATCGCCAATAACGGGTGTAAAACTGCTGTTCTGGCTTACAACTACTCTGCCGCCCAGGTGGCCATCCTGGGATTCTTCCGTGACCACGTACGTACCAAGAAGTAGCGCGACGGCCAGCGAAGCGTAAGCGAGCCGCTTACCGAAAGGTGAATCAATGAAAACAGACCAGATGGAGGTATTCGCGCGTTCCTCGATGCGCTGAACCACTCGGGCGTAAAAACCTACTGCAGGTTCCACCTCTTGTGGCGCGCGAAGCGAATGTAATAGTTCCGACTGCGTCTTCATCGCCGTTAGCTCCGACGAGCATTCGGCGCACGAAGACAAATGCTCTTCCACCTCCCGGCGTTCGATCGTCGAACTGCCCTCGGAAAGCAGACTTTCTAACCGATCCCGAACGGACCCGTGCATGATTCCCTCAACAGCTTTAAACTTTTCTACAACTTTTGGCGGATCTAAATGTCCGCCTTAACTTCAAATGTACACCCAATTGCAAACACAGTAAAACCTATTCGGCTATGGGCGTTAGGGGGCCTTTATTCAGCCTTTCCGCCGCTTTCATCAGCTTTTGCCGAGCCCGGAACAGCTTCACCTTTATGGTGTTCTCGTTCATTCCGGTCATCTCCGACAACTCCTCCACCGAGTGCCCTTCCACCTCCTTGAGCAGAATCAGCGAGCGGTCTTCCTCCGAAATCTTGGAGAGAAGCTTCAATACGAGATCGTGCTGCGCCAAGCGCTGGTCCACAGCAGGCGCCTGATCCGTGGCCGGTTCCGAATTCTCCATGCGAAGGGAGTCGTCGGAAGAAAAATCGCTTTCGTAGACGAGCTTGCGAACCTTCTTCTTACGAAGGTAGTCGTAGCACTCGTTTACGGTGATTTTGTAGATCCAGGTCAGCAGGGAACTCTGAAAGTTAAAGTTCTTAATCGAAAAGTAGATCTTTGCAAATACCTGCTGGGCGATGTCTTCCGCGTCGTTGCGATTTCGCAGGATTCCATAGATGATGGAAAAGACCTTGGCCTGGTAGCGTTCCACGATTTCGCGGAATGCCAACTCGTCGTGGCCCTGCACCCGCCGGACTAACGCCGCCTCTTCGGTGGTTCGATGATCCAATTTGGTTTTCGCCCGGTTGGTCTCCCCGGCTGTTGCCGGAAAAGGAAGAACTGCGCTTAGCCCGCTCATACGGTGCGATAGACGTGCCCCTTATGGAACGGGTTCCAGAAACTTGAAGTTCCTGGCGCCGGTATCTGGCCCATTATCGCAAGTGCCGGGCGCCCAGGGCGACAACTCAGTATTTTCGGATGGCGGGAGGTGATATGAAGCCTGGGCTAGGGCGATTGCATCTTTTAGACAGGGATTTTTGGTTGTACACTAAGAATGCAGCCATATTGGTAAGGAGATTGGAATGATTCAGCTAACCGAGACAGCCGTCGGAAAGGTCAATGAGATTTTGCAGATGCAGGATCCAAAGCCAGCGGGACTGCGCATCTCCGTTGTGGGGGGTGGGTGTTCTGGATTCAGTTATTCGATGGCGTTCGAAAACGCGCCTAATATGCTGGACAAGACATATAGCTTTGGCGATCTGAAGGTGTTTATTGACCAGGCGAGCATGCTGTATTTGGATGGCGCAGAGGTGGACTACGTGGAAACGCTTGAAGGCTCTGGGTTTAAGTTCAACAATCCGCAGGTGAAATCCACATGCGGTTGCGGCAGCTCCTTCAGTGCCTGATTCTTTAGATTTTTAGACGGTTGAGATTTTGTAGGCTGAGCGGGTGAATACCCCTCGGCCTTTTCTATTTTAAGGACAGTTTGTGCAACGTATGGGGTCTGAATCGATAACCGAAACGCAAAATCCGTCGTGGGCAGACATAGATAGTTTGTCTACTTCTGAACTCCTGCGGGTGATGAATGAGGCAGACCAGGAGATTCCGTTGGCTGTGAACCGGGAACTCGCCCAAATTGCCCAAGCGGTGGATGGAATTGTAGAGAGACTGGAGAAGGGCGGACGACTGTTCTATTTGGGAGCTGGAACCTCCGGAAGGCTCGGCGTGCTGGATGCCTCCGAGTGCCCGCCCACCTTTCATACGCCTCCGGAACTGGTGCAAGGGATTATAGCGGGGGGCGACCGGGCGCTGCGGCATTCGGTGGAGCAGGCGGAAGATGACCCATCCCAGGGGAGGCGCGACTTAGAGGACAGAAATTTTAGCGCCAGGGATGCGCTGGTGGGGATCGCGGCCAGTGGGCGGACGCCCTACGTGCTTGGTGGCCTGCAATTTGCGCGATCAATCGGCGCGCTGACCATCGGCCTTAGCTGTACGCCGCATTCTCAGGTCGCTTCGGCGGCGGAAATCGCGGTCACCCCGGTGCCTGGTCCTGAGATCGTGACGGGATCAACCAGAATGCGAGCGGGAACTGCCACCAAGCTGGTTCTGAATATGATCAGTACCGGCGTCATGATTCGGATGGGTTATGTCTACGGAAACCTGATGGTGAACGTGCAGCCCACGAATGATAAGCTGACGGATCGGGCCCGCCGAATTATTGCGAAAATTACAGGCGTCTCCTATGATGAGGCGACCAGGCTGCTGACCGACGCTGGCTCGGTGCGCACGGCGATTTTGATGCACGACCGGAAACTGTCGCGCGACCAAGCAGAAGCCCGGCTTGCGGCGGCAAAGGGCCGCTTGCGGGTCGCCTTGCAGGAAAGCGCCTTTCCCGCAGATTCTTGATTTTAGGTACGGATGGATAAATTTAAAATTGTGGGCGGTACGCCCTTAAGCGGTGAATTGCCCGTCAGTGGCGCCAAAAATTCCGCCCTGCCCGCTCTGGCAGCCTGCCTTTTAAGCGATGAGCCTGTCACGCTCCATCGCATTCCACAAGTGAAAGATATCGCCACGATGGAACAGTTGCTGGCGCATACTGGGGCGAAGATCTGCGACGTGGACGGCAAGGTGTCGATCGACGCGAAATCGCTGGACCGTCCTGAAGCTCCCTACGACGTGGTGAAAACGATGCGCGCTTCCAGCCTGGTATTGGGGCCGCTGGTGGCGCGAACCGGGCGGGCGCGTGTGTCCATGCCGGGTGGTTGCGCCATCGGAGCCCGGCCTATCGATTTACACGTGGTCGCGCTGGAACAGTTGGGCGCCACCATTCAGCAGGAGCATGGGTATGTGGAGGCGCAGGCTCCCGAAGGATTGCGCGGTGGAACCGTTCACTTTGACCGGATTACCGTCACGGGAACGGAAGATGTCCTGATGGCGGCTGTCTTGGCCCGCGGAGAAACAGTCATTCGAAATGCGGCGCGCGAGCCGGAAGTAAAGGATCTGGCAGATCTGCTTATTAAGATGGGAGCCAAAATTCAGGGCGCCGGGACCTCCATTATCAAGGTTCAAGGCGTCGAGAGACTCCATGGAGCCGAGCACACCATCATTCCGGACAGAATCGAAGCCGGCACATTTCTGCTCGCGGGAGCTATCACGCAAGGCGACGTAGTTGTGACCGGATGCAATCCCGAGCACATTGCGGCGCTTACTCTGAAGATGGGACAGGCGGGCATTGAGATAGAGGATGCGGGCGCCGATGCGTTGCGCGTGAGCGGCTCGCGAAAGCTGAAGGCAGTGGATATCACGACCGAAGAGTATCCCGGCTTTGCCACCGACCTTCAGGCGCAGTACATGGCACTCATGACTGTAGCCGACGGCATCAGCCTGGTTCGGGAGACGATCTTCGAAAACCGTTTCATGCATACGCAGGAGCTCGCGCGAATGGGCGCAAATATTCGTATCGAGGGACGGCAGGCGATTGTGGCGGGCAGGGAACGGTTGACCGGCGCTCAGGTAATCGCGTCCGATCTTCGGGCGAGCGCCTCGCTGGTACTGGCCGCGATGGTGGCGCAGGGTGAGTCTCTTATTGATCGCGTGTATCACATGGATCGCGGCTACGAGCGGATTGAAGAAAAACTGGCCGCGGCCGGCGCCAAAATCGAACGAGTGCAGTAAGCCATGAGCTCAGCGGAAAAGCATCATAGTCCCGGTTTTCTTCGGATCGTAGACGAGGCCAAGCGGCGCATTCGCGAGATCGACATCGAGGAGTACAAGCGCCTCCGCGAATCGGGCGACGCGGGGCAGCTTGTGGACGTTCGCGAGGATAACGAATGGGACGCCGCGCACGCCGCTGGTGCCGTCCACCTGAGCAAAGGCGTGATCGAGCGCGACATCGAGACCACTTTTCCCGACAAGAGCACAAAGCTGGTCTTGTATTGCGGAGGAGGTTTCCGGTCGGCGTTGGCCACCGATAATTTGCAGAAGATGGGTTACAAAAACGTCATCTCGCTGGACGGCGGGTGGCGCGCCATTGAGATTTCGGGCTTGCCGCTCGAGAGATCACGCTAGTTCTGGAGAAGCCTGGCGATAGCCAGAAGTTTGGACTCAGTAAAGGGGGCTCCGATCAGTTGCAATCCGATCGGCAGCCCTTTTTCTGTTTTGCCGCAGGGCATCGACAGAGCAGGCTCGCCGAGAAAGTTCGTGGCCCGGCAGAGCCGCGTCGACGCGATGCGAACGTCTTCCTCGTAATCGCCGAATCTCGCAGTGGTCTGGTCTACTCCTGGAGCAGTCATGGGCGTGGTGGGCGTGACCAGCAGGTCGACGCCTTCCCATAGATGGTCGAACTCGCGGCGGAACAAGGTACGGACGCGCTGCGCGTTCACGTACTCATGGGCACGCAGCATCCTGCCCTGTTCGATCAGCGCCCATACATCGTCACCGAATTGCGTCGGATCTTCACGGCCCGTATATAGCGAGGCCGCCTCGGATAACTGAACGATGCGCGCCGCCGTGTTGGCTTCCTCCATGTCGGGAAGATGTACCTCCGAAACAGATGCGCCAAGGGACTCGATTTCAGAAATTTTCCGCTTGACGGCTGAGGCGACCTCCTCGTGAACGTGATGGAAATAGAAATTGCGAGGAACGCCAATACGCACACCCTTCAGGTTGGCTAGAGAGGTCTTTGTAAAGTCTGGAGCGGGCCGGGCGACGCAGCTTGGGTCATTGGAATCCGGACCGGAGATTACGTTCATCACCAACGCGCAGTCTTCCACCGTTGCGGCTAGCGGTCCGGCATGGTCCAGGCTGAAGGCCAGAGGCAGTATTCCGTAGCGGCTCACGCGGCCGTAGGTGGGCTTCAGGCCGACCACGCCACAGTAAGAGGCGGGCATCCGAATGGACCCTGCTGTGTCGGTTCCCAACGAGTAAGACAGAAAATTCGCGGCTATCAGGGCAGCCGAGCCTCCGCTGGATCCGCCCGCTACCTGTGCGGTGTTATGCGGATTCAATACAAATCCATAATGCGGATTCTTCGATGTCGCTCCGTAAGCAAGTTCGTGCAAATTGGTCTTGCCGACCGAAATGGCTCCCGCGGTCGCGAGACGATCGACGGCCGTTGCACTGTATTGGGGCACAAAATCACGAAAAATGAGAGAGCCGCCGGTGGTGCGAATGCCCCGTGTATAGAAGATATCTTTGTGAGCGGTTGGGATACCGTGGAGCGGACCGCGATCTTTGCCCTGTGCGAGTTCTGCGTCCAACATGCGCGCCTCCGCCAGCGCCTCTTCCTCAGTGATGGTTATCAGGGTTCGGAAGACGTCCCGCCTTTTGATGTCGTCCAGCGATTCTTTGACCAGTTCGACACACGAAAGCTGCCGCGACCGGAGCAGCCCGCCGATTTCACGGATGGTCACTCTGCTTTGTCCTCGTCAGAAATGGTTACACGATAAATAACTGCGGGCTCGACCTCCGGTGTCAGGCGGCACTCCAGCGGACGAAAGCTTTCGCGCAATCTTTCGATGGTCGTCTGGTTCTGAATAAGTAAGTTGTTCTCTTGTTCCGAAGCCGGCATCGTTCTCACTTGATCATCGCAATAATTGAAAGTATGAAGAGACCGCCGGGACCACGAGGCCGAGAGGTACTGGGCTTTGCCGGTTTTGGAGACGTTTCCCGCACGCTGACTTTTCTGGAGCAAACGGCGCGGCGCTTCGGGCCGGTTTCATATTTCCGCTTGTTGAATCAGCAGGTGTATTTAATAGACGATCCGCAGCTGATACAAGAGGTTCTGGTCACGCAGCAGCACAAGTTTCGACGTGATAATGGAGCGTCGATTCTGCGTGAGCTGGTGGGTGACGGATTGCTGACGCGCGATGAACCGGAGCATCGAGTACGCCGGCGGTTGTTGCAGCCCGCATTCCATCGCGGGCAGATCGCCTCGTATGCGGACACGATGGTGCAGGAGACCGAGCGCGTTTCGGAGGAATGGGCCGGCAGGGCCAGTGTCGATGTCGGCGCCGAAATGAAGCGCCTGACCCTAGCGGTTGTTGGCGCCTGTTTGTTTGGCACGGATTTTACAGACAGTGCAGCCGAGATCGCTCAGGTGCTGCAGCGGGTGGTGAAACGCTCCCGGTACATCGCGCCGTTCGCGGCACTTTTTGAGCCCCTGATGCGTGCCTATCGCCGCGCGTTTCCACATGCGCCGAGCCTCTTCTACCGCAAAGAACGCGCGCAACTGGAGCGCATCCTTTCACCTGTCATCGGAAGGCATCGGAGCGCTTCGACCGACGATTCGAGGAGTCCCGATCTGCTGTCGATGCTTTTGCATGCTCGGGATGAGGAAGATGGAAGACTCAGCGATGAGGACCTGCGCAATGAAGCCGTGACGCTGGTCTTGGCGGGGCATGAGACCACCGCGACTGCTCTTACCTGGGCCTGGTATCTGATTGGAATGCATCCGGACGTGGAAGAACGGCTGCACCGGGAAGTGGATACCGTATTAGGTGAGCGGGCGCCCACAGTGGAGGATGTGCCGCGACTGCCTTACACTTCGATGGTGTTCGCCGAGGCCCTGCGTCTATATCCGCCTGCGCTTGCCTTTGGACGCCGTCCGATTGAACCCGTGATGCTCGCTGGATACACCATTCCAAAAGGGGCAAGCGTCTTTCTCAGCCCGTACGTCACCCAACGCAACGCTCGCTACTTCGAACGCCCCACCGCCTTCGAACCGGAGCGCTGGCAAAGCATGTCGCCGCCGAAATTTGCCTACTTCCCGTTCGGCGGTGGCGCGAAAATGTGTATAGGCGATGCGTTTGCAAAACTGGAAGGCGTGCTGGTGCTGGCTGTTCTGGCAAAGCGCTGGCGGCTGGTAAACGAGGCCGGTTCAGAGGTTCTTCCCATGGCCGGCATAACGCTCAGTCCGGAGCGGCCCATCATCATGCGGCCCGTGGCTCGAACGCGGTGCGCTCCGGTCGGGTGTTAATCCGGCCGATTTAATGAGGAGGCCTTTATGCCGTCAGTACTTGAAGCGGGTGGCGCTCAGCCCCTGACCGTCTTGTCGGACGAGGAACGGATGTTCCAAGCGTCTGTGAAACAGTTTGCCAGCGAACGGTTAGCGCCGTACGTTCGCTCTATGGACGAGGAGGCAAAGTTTAATCCCGGTCTTCTAGCTGAGTTGTTTGAGCTTGGACTGATGTGCATCGACGTGAAAGAGGAGTATGGAGGGCAGGGTGGAACCTTCTTCCAGTCAGTGCTCGCCATTGAGGAGTTGGCGAAGGTGGATCCCACAGCCGCCGTTATCGTCGATGTCCAGAACACACTCGTAAATAACGCGATCGAGCGTTGGGGAACCACGGAGCAGAAGAAACTCTATCTGCCTCGTCTGGCTTCCGTCTGCCTCGGTTCCTACGCACTATCCGAGGCGCAGTCTGGCTCTGACGCGTTTGCTTTGGCTACGAGGGCTACCCGGGACGGAACGGCATATCGCCTCTCCGGGCGCAAGCTCTGGATCACGAATGCGGCGGAAGCAGAAATATTTCTTGTATTCGCAACTCTTGATCCGTCGGCGGGGCATCGGGCGATTACTTGCTTTATAGTCGAACATAATGCGCGTGGATTCCAGGTCGGGAAGAAGGAGGACAAACTTGGAATCCGCGCCTCCTCCACCTGTGAGTTGATCCTGGAAGACGTCCGCGTGGAGCGCGAGCAAGTTCTGGGGGAACTGGGGAAAGGCTACAAGGTCGCGATCGAGACATTAAATGAGGGGCGCATCGGTATTGCAGCGCAGATGGTAGGGTTGGCCCAGGGGGCACTCAATCACGCCATTTGCTATGCAAAGGAGCGCAAACAGTTCGGAAGGCCGATCAGCGAGTTTCAGGGGATTCGATTCGAATTGGCCGAAATGGCAACGCGTATCGAAGCCGGCCGCCTGCTGGTCTATAACGCGGCGCGCCTGCGCGATGCAGGGCTGCCGTTTGTGATGCAAGCCGCCATGGCAAAGTACTTTTGCGCGATTAACGCCGAGGAGGTCGCCTCGGGGGCCATTGAGGTCTTGGGTGGCGCTGGATTTGTAAAAGATTACCCCGTGGAAAAGCTTTACCGGGACGCCAAAATTGGCCGGATTTATGAGGGGACCAGCAACATGCAGCGGCTTACCATAGCAAAGGCGCTGCTGGATTCGGTTTGCTGATCAACTTTTTCGGGCACCTTGCGGCGCATCGTAACCCATTGGCCGCTGGAACGCGTCACAATAGTATTTACCAATATGGTCCGACGTAGTTGTGCATTGATTGTGTGTCTGTTCGGAGCGGGTCTGCTGTTGACAGCGGCTACCAGCAAGCCCGATCCGAGCCCTCAAGAGATTCAGGACATCATCAAGAAGTTCACGCAGAAGGAAACGGCGTTTGCTACCGCGCGCGAAAACTATACCTACCGTCAAACCAATAAGATCATTGAGCTGGACCCGGACGGGCAGCCATCAGGCGGCAGCTACGAAATGGTGGAGGAGGTCAGTTTCGACGACCGCGACCGCCGTACGGAGCGCGTGCTCCGTGCGCCCGTGCCCAGCCTGGTGAAGATCATTATGACTCCCGAGGACGAACAGGACATGCGCAACGTGATGCCGTTCGTGATGACCAGTGATACGGCCAACGATTACGATGTAACCTATGTGGGCCGGGAGCCGGTGGACGAAGTTTCCTGCTACGTCTTTTCAGTAAAGCCGAAGACACTGACCAAGAACGGGAAGCGTTACTTCGAAGGACAGATTTGGGTGGACGATCAGGACCTGCAGATCGTGAAGACCTTCGGCCGGTCAACGGGATACCTTCGCAGGCATGACGATCAGCGCTTCCCTAAGTTTCAAACCTACCGCGAGCAGATCGACGGAAAGTACTGGTTCCCGACCTACACCTACGCTGACGACACTCTGAATTTCTCGTCCGGCCCGCAGCGGATCAAGGTGGTTATCAAGTACGACAACTACAAGAAGTTCGAATTTAAGTCACATTCGACGATTCAATACGGCGAGGTGGGCGCTGTGAGCACGGACCCGCAGTCTGCAAACAAGAAGCCCGATGACAATCTGGCGCCGCCACTGGCGCATAAACACTAGGGAAGGCCGTCGCTTTCCGCTGCGGCAATGCCCTTAGGCGGCGGTCAGCGAACTGCCGGACTGCCTGCTCCTCAGCTCTGTCTGTTTGTATCTACAACACCGATTGTGGCGTCATATAGCGGGGCACGAGCCCGACTTCGACGCTCCCGGTTAACGGAACGTCAGTAAACACTATGTTTTAATAAAAGTAAACTGCTTCATGGCCGAACGAAACCTTTATCGTGAACGACGACGTCGCGCGCTCAACCGGCGTCTGCGTGAAGCGAAGCTTGTCGTAAAGGGTGTGCTCGATACGGATCATCCGATCATGGCGCACATCATTCCCATTCGGCGCTGCAACCTGTCTTGCACGTATTGTAACGAGTACGATGATTTCTCCAAGCCGGTCGGGCTGGATGTTATGCTCCGCCGAATTGATCTGCTGGGGAACCTTGGCACCGGCGTGATCACGCTGAGCGGTGGAGAGCCTCTACTCCATCCCGAATTGGACGACATTATCGGCCGTATTCGCGATAACCGCGCGATTGCCGGCATGATTACGAACGGCTATCTGCTGACAGCGGATCGCGTCCGGCGCTTAAACGACGCGGGCCTGGATCACCTGCAGATCAGCATCGACAACATCATGCCCGACGACGTGTCAAAGAAGAGCCTGAAGGTTCTCGACAAAAAACTGCAAATCCTGGCGGAACATGCCGACTTTCATGTGAATATCAACTCGGTTCTGGGCGGTGGAATTCACAATCCGGAAGATGCGTTGACCGTCGGCCGGCGCGCGATGGAACTCGGCTTTACGTCTACGGTAGGTATTATCCACGATGGCGATGGCCAACTGCGTCCCCTGGCCGAGCGTGAACGCGAAGTATTTCTCGAGATGAAGGGTTTTGAGAAGAAGCACTTCTCTCGACTGAATTATTTCCAGGACAACATCGCCAACGGGAAGCCCAGCCACTGGCGTTGCCGTGCGGGGGCCCGTTATCTATACATCTGCGAGGACGGGTTGGTCCACTACTGCTCCCAGCAGCGTGGCTTTCCCGGCAAACCGCTGGAGGATTACACACTCAGCGACATCCGCCGTGAATACTACACCGAAAAATCGTGTGCGCCTCTTTGCACCGTGTCCTGCGTTCATCAAATCTCCTACTTCGACTTTTTCCGTGGCGAACAAACGCGCACCGTTACCCCGGTGGCCCAGGAACAGGATCAACTCGTTTCCATCAAGATGGCGGGCGTTTAGAGACTTGCGCCGCGAAAGCCACAGCCTGGGAACATCATGCGTCGAACAGGCATTGCCGCCGATCCCGCTGTAAAGCAGCACGACCCCGGACCGGGACATCCGGAGCAGCCCGCCCGCTATAAGGCCGTGATGGATCGCTTGCAGTCGGCGGGGCTCCTTACCGCACTGCATTCTCTGGGAAGCCGGACCGCTACCGATGACGAACTCGCATTGGCTCACACGCGGTCCTACATCGAGCTGGTTGAACGGGAAGTTGCGTATGACCGAGGGCAGCTGAGCACGGGCGATACGGCGATTGGGACACACTCATCCACCGCGGCCCATATTGCCGCGGGTTGTGCATTGCAGGCAGTTGATGCCGTCTTTGCGGGTGAAGTTACGAACGCGTTCTGCGCGGTGCGTCCTCCCGGTCATCACGCCAGCGCCAATCGCGGGATGGGCTTTTGCCTTTTCAACACGGTCGCTGTCGCGGCCCGCTATGCCCAGACTCGATACGGCATCGAGAGGGTCTTAATCGCCGATTGGGACGTTCATCACGGCAACGGTACCCAGGACATCTTCTACAGCGACGGATCCGTTCTGTTTTTCAGTACGCACCAGGCGCCCTGGTATCCCGGCACTGGCGCGCCGTCCGAAAGAGGAGAGGGCGCCGGGGAGGGGAAGACGATCAACTGTCCATTCGGCGCTGGCGCAGGTGGGGCCGAAATAGAGCGGGCGTTTCTGGACATTTTGCTACCCGCCGCCGATGCATTTCGGCCTGAGCTCGTGCTGATCTCTGCCGGTTTCGACTCGCGCATAGGTGATCCGCTCGGTCAGTTCAGGCTGACGGATTCCGATTTTTCCGATGTCACACGGCTCATGAGCGACTTGGCCGCGAAGCACTGCGCCGGCAGATTGGTTTCTGTCCTGGAGGGCGGCTATAGTCTGCAGGGCCTTGCTGCTGGCGTGGAAGCGCACGTACGGGCGCTTGCGGAATAAGGAAAGCTCTGGCCCTTTCTAGTACACGCGGATACGATGATCGGTAAACCGCAGGTGCCGCCCGAGCGCAACAGTTTTCATGTGGCACGGCAGGCAATTCGCTGTCTGCAACCGGCGGCATAGCTTCACCGGTCTTCGATCATTCTCGTGACAGGACAAGCACCTGTTCGTGTACGAAGTGCTCTCCTTCGAAGCGTTTTCATGAGGATCGTGACAGGTGAGACATGAGAGCTTTCCACTCGCTCGAAAGCAGCGGCTTGCCGACAGTCCGATGGGAGCAAACCTGACTGTGACAGGATTTTCCAGCTCGGGCTCATCACCCATGTCGCGCGTGGGGAGGCGATGACACTCTCCGCAAACCTCCACTTGGACCTTCGGAGGAAAGCGTCCCGGATTAACAATTTCCCGGGCTATTGCCTCTGCGGGTGCGCCTCCCCGCGCCAGCATCACGTGTGTGCTGCCGGGTCCGTGACATCGCTCGCATCGCACGCCTGGTTCCATGCCCGCCAAATCCGGCCCGTTCACGCTCAGCCGTACGCCGGTCGAGTGGCAGTTGAAGCATCGAAAGATCGTTCGATTGTCTTGTGGCATCCCAATCTCGGCAAGCGGCGTGTTCACGTGCGGTGGGTGGCCAAAGGTAATGCCGAGTTTCTCTTCGGCCGAGTAATACGAGAAGCGGTGCTCGAAATATTGCCCGGCCAAGTGGCCTACCGGCGTGATTCCCTGCGCGCCGGCACCGAACGCCCAGTCGATAGTGACAGGTTCGGAAACGCCTGGCTCGCGAACCAGGATTTTATTCCCGTCGGCTTCATAATGCAGGCGGCCGTCCGGTGATTGCGCCGAGCGTAACATGGCGGTGCGTGCGATGCTGCCCTGAATCGGTTGGAGCGAATGAGCGTGGCGTGACGCCGTTTGTCTGTCGTACTCCGTCTTATGACACTCGCCGCAAACAGCCGCAGTCACATAATCGGCCGCCGGACAAACGCTTGCCGCGAGACAGATTGCTATTAACAGGGTATGTCCGATGCGACGCAAGCCTCTCAACGGTCAGCCCTTGTGACGTCCGTTCCCTTGTCGCTAGCCGACTGAATTTCGCGAACCTTCCGGTATTCGGCGCGGGCCTCTGCAGTGCGGCCCAGTTGCTTATAGACCGACCCAAGATGGTAGTGAGCAGACGACTCATTCGGTTCGAGGCGGATGGCTTCCTTGAACTGCCTGATGGCATCCGCATAATGCTTTTGGTCCTGCAACACCATGCCGAGGTGCATGTGTGCATTCTGATTGGAGGGGTCACAGGCTAGCGCGCGGCGATAGGATGCCTCCGCCTGCCCCAACTCTCCATCAATACGGGCGATCTCGCCGAGATAGTAGTTCGCCAACCCATGACAGCCGCGCGAAGCTTCCTTCTGCAGCCACTCCCGGGCGTTCTCACTGTCTTGTTGCCGCCAGTACAGATAGCCGATGGCGAAGTCGGCGTTTGGAATCGCTGGATCTTTTTCAAGGGATTGTTTGTACTCGCCAATCGCCAAATCCAATTTCTGCTGATCTTCATAGGCCGTCGCCATCAGGTAATGAGTCCAGGCTGAATCCGGGTAACGGCTTATGAGTTCGTGGAAGGCGGCCTTGGCCTCCTCCACGTGCCCTGTCCGGCGGCTACTCTCCTCCAGCATGTACAGCACCCGCTCACTATGAGCGGAGTCCTGGAGACCGCGAAGCTCCTGCGTGGCCAGTGAATATTGTTTGCTTTCGAAGTAATCTGCGCCAAGCAGGAACCGTGCCTCCGGTGCAAGCGACGGGTCCTGTCTGGCTCTTTGAAGGGGGGCGAGTGCCTCATGGAGTTGCCCCTTCTGAACGAGCGCCCAGCCCAGATGAAGTTGAATACGCCTGTCGCCCGGAAAACGGACGGATGCTCTGCGAAGTTCCCCGATGGCGCTGTCCAGGTGTCCAGCGGTGATCGCATGCACCGCCTGTACATCGATCTGGTCCGCACTGGGTTGCGTGGGGCTTTGAGCGCAAAAGGCGGAAGCCCCACTGACCGCCACGAGTAGCGCACTAGCCAGCTTGCGCCGGATCAGTGCCAACAACTCAGAAGAACAACCGGACTCCAAGCTGGATGGTCCGCGCATCCCGCGTCGAGATTGCCTGCCCGAAGTTAGGCGAACCGAAGGTCGTCCCGTAAGTGGCGAAGTTGGCATGGTTGAAGATGTTGTAGAACTCGGCACGGAACTGCAAGCCACTGCTCTCAACCTTTAGTATGTGGGGGAAATTCCGGAAAAGCGAAGCATCTGTATTGTTAATACCGGCGCCTCGTACAACGTTCCTGCCCGAGTTGCCGAACTGGCCAAGAGGGGGCTTCGAAAAGGCGGCTGGATTAAACCAGACCTGTCGCGAGCCCCCGCCCTGAGTCGGGTCTCCGGTCAAGTTGGGCCGATACGGCGCTCCACCGATTCCTGCATTGTCTCCGGGAAGTGTAATGTTGATTGGCGTACCTGATTGGAAGCTAGTGATTCCTGACAATTGCCAGTTTCCAAAAACCGCCTTCACAAAAGCCTGGGACGACGGGGCCGGAATGTCGTACACGTAACTGAGAATCAACATTTGCCTGCGGTCGAAGTTCGAGTTTGCCCGTTCCAGGTAGGCCGCATAGGCATTCTGATGCGCATTGCCGGGGACATCGCCGCTCACGTAGTCAATTGCATGGGAATACGTATAGGACGCCTGCAGCGTTAAACCGTGGAAGGCGTTGGCTCGCAGGCTTGCCTGTAGCGCATTGTAGTTGGAATTGCTCCCGTTGAAATACTCATTAATGTTTGCGTATCCGAGAAATGGCCTTACCTGGTTGACGTTGGCTGTTCCGGTAAGAACCTGTGCGGCACCGGCCGGGAACGGTTGATTGAGATTGCGAGTGTCGGAGAGGTGAGTGCCTTTAGTACCGACATACGAAATGTCGGCGACCATGCTGGCTGCAATCCGGCGTTGAATGCCGAAGTTGTATTGCTGCGTGTACGACATCGGATAAGCCGGATCGTACACCGTTAGGGCAGCCGGAAGAAGTGTGCCGGGAGCTCCGCCGGGATTGCTGAGCAGCGTGTTGTAGATTGTCACTGTGCTGCTGAAGGGAGGATTCGGAGCCACATTATAGATGTCGTTTCCTTGCACCCGTTCAAAGTACAGGCCGTATCCGACCCGCAGCACCGTATCATCGCCGAAAGGCCGCCATGCCAGACCAACCCTGGGTTCAAAGAGAAGCCAGTGATTCTGCACCAGGCCCCGAGGTACGCCGTCCTGACCCGCGATGCCGAGCCCATTCAGGAGGTCGCCGGTACCGGGCACAATCTGGCCCGCGCGGTTGATTTGCGGCGCTTTAGCAGGATTGTAGCGGTCTATGTAAAAGGACGAAACGCGATTCTTCTCCTCATAGGCGTGCGGGAACGCATCCCAGCGCAGGCCCAAGTTAATCGTCAGCCTCGAAGAGGCCTTCCACGTGTCCGCGGCCCAGAGCGCGCCGCTGCGACTCATATAATTGGGCTCCGTCTGTTGCTGAAGCTGCTGAAACTCATACGCCCTCCCCAGCATAAAATCGGCGAAGTCATTCCCGCTGGCACTACCATCGAAGGTAAAGGCGCCCTGTGTGGGTCCGAACAGATCCTGCTGTTTGTTGAAATGCATCCACATTCCTCCGAATGTGAACGTATGGCTACCGCGCGTCATCGTGAGGTTGTCTTGGATCGTCCAGGTCTCCAGTTCGTTCTTCCAAGGCCAGGAAGCCAGATCATAGTTCGTTCCCAATTGCTGAAGTAAGATATTCGGATTTTTGTTCGCCGTATTCGCGGCCGGAAAAACGAGCGGAATATTCAGACTGGACGGCCGTTGATAGTTTCCGTTGAGTGACAGGTTTAAAGGCTGATCCAGGTACCCTAGCGACGCTTCGTTTACAGTGCTGGGCGTGAGCGTCGAGGTCAAGCTCGCATAGTACAGCTTGGGCTTATTGACCAGCAGCGTGGTCGTGGTTGGATAACTGCTCGAAGACCACAGATTATTGGTGAAATTCTGGTTGTTACTCTCCTGAATGTATCGGAAAAACGCCTGCTCCTTTTCCGTGAAGCTATGGTCGACTCGAACGATCTCCTCTCGAAGGTCTGTCGGCACACTGGCGGAAATCGTGAAATTCCCGTTTGGATTCGTTGGAGCCGGAAAGAGGAAATTCGGCGCGGCCAGGATCACGGCATTCGGGTCCAGCCTGTTTGACGGGATAATGTTCCCCGGAAAGGGTATGCCCGTAACGGGATCCTTAATGGGGGTCTTCAGGGCGCTGAAGTCACCGGTGCGCTCCGCCAGACTCGGCGTTGGCACGTTAAATATCGAAGACTGTCGCAGCTTTCGCCACTCCTCGTTGAAAAAGAAGAACGTTTTTGACTTACTTCGCGGATAGATCTTGGGAATAAAGAAAGGGCCGCCGATGTTATAGCCGTAGACATTGAAACGCAGCGGCGGCTTGGGCTGACCGTTGAGATTGGTGAAATAGTTGTTTGCGTCCAGCTTCTCGTTTCGGACGTACTCCCAACCGGTGGCATGAAATTGGCGTGTGCCAGATTTAGTGGCTACATTGACTTGTCCGGCATTCCCAAAGCCTGTGCTCACGGCCGAATTCGCCGTTTCCACTTTGAACTCGCTGATCGCTTCGACGGAAGGCAAAACGGTGACGCAACCTCCGCATCCACGGTCATAATTCTCTTGCCCATCCATCCGCCAAACGTTGTTACTCTGGCGCATTCCGTTGAAGGAGATGCTGGTGTTTGAAGTTACACCGACGGGGGTATTTAGGGAGGGCTGAGTAGAGGATGCGCCCGGTACGAGGGCGGCCAGGGAGGTAAAGTTACGCCCGTTAACGGAGAGCGCCTCCACTTGGCTGCCGTTCACCACCTGGCCGACTGTGGCGTCTTCCGCCTGCACTTGCACGGCATTGGCCTGCACCTCGACTGTCTCTTTTACATTGCCAAGTTCCAGGTGACCGTCGATGCGCAGACGGTCGTTTACATTTACCGGTATTCCTACTTGTTTGTATGTGGCGAACCCGCGGGCAGAAATCTCCACGGTGTACTTTCCAATGCTCAAGGCTGGCGCATTGTAGTTACCGGAGGCGTTAGTTTCAAATGTTCTGGTTAGTCCCGTCGCCTCGTCGGTCACTTTAACTTGCGCATTGGGTATTGCTGAACCTGAGGCATCGGTCACTAACCCTGAAATCGACCCTTGTTGCTGTGCTCTCAAGTGGCTCGGGAACAGGACAGCGAAGCCTATGAGAACTGCTGAAAGCTTGAGTAGTGAAAGTCGGTGTGATCTCGACATGGACATCCCCTCCGGGAGGAGCGTCCGGTCGGCGAACCTGCGAGACTACGCCGTTTAGACTAACTCCTCTACAAGCGATTTTTATCCTAATGGGATCATGCTACCCGGTC
The DNA here is from genome assembly GCA_035475295.1 of Bryobacteraceae bacterium. GTDB lineage: Bacteria > Acidobacteriota > Terriglobia > Bryobacterales > Bryobacteraceae > Bog-105. Next base: position 38,450 of record DATIMM010000074.1, on the reverse strand, counting down.
AAGACTTTTGTTTAAGTCCTATCCAGAACTATGGTTTGCGGAGTCGTGGTGCGTCTCGAACGGCTCGCAGGTAAGTCCTCACGGATGGAGCGAACGGCTTAGTAACATCATGGACCGCTACCTTAGTGGGTAATTCGAAGCCTGGTAAGGCTTACTCAAATGGCTAAACGCCTGCTGTAGACTTGCCCTTCAGGCTGTCGCCCCGGTACTGAAGGCTCCCGCTGATAGTATGCTTGGGTGCCCGCTTTATTTGGGCAAAACGATTCCGTATGATAAACACCCATCGCCCGAAATTCCCCTACAAGGCCATGGTTCTGAGCTTTGGACTAGTGCTCCTGAGCTTAAGCGCCCTGGCTGCCGAGCAGATCCGTACCAGCAATGGGATTTTGGAAGGCACCGTTAGCGCCGACTCGAAGATACATATCTTCAAGGGCATTCCCTTTGCCGCGCCTCCTGTCGGCCCACTTCGATGGAAAGCTCCGGAACCGGCGCCGAACTGGACAGGAGCCCGGGCGGCCAAGGAGTTCGGCGCGCGTTGCATGCAGGGACGCATCTATTCGGACATGATTTTTCGGGACCCCGGCCCGAGCGAGGACTGTCTGTATCTAAACGTCTGGTCGCCGGCGGCTTCGGCGGAAGCGCACCTTCCTGTAATGGTGTGGATCTACGGTGGAGGCTTCGCGGCCGGCGCCGCCTCGGAACCGCGCCATGACGGGGAAAATCTCTCGCGGAAGGGCGTGGTGGTTGTGAACTTGAACTACAGGCTCGGCATTTTCGGCTTCTTTACCCATCCTGATCTTGCCAAGGAGTCCGGCCACGACTCATCCGGCAACTATGGGCTGCTGGATCAAGTGGCCGCGCTGAAGTGGGTCCATCAAAACATCGCCGCGTTCGGCGGGGATCCAAATAACGTCACGATTTTCGGTGAGTCCGCTGGTTCGTTTTCCGTCAGCGCCCTGATGGCGTCTCCGCTTTCGCAAGGCTTATTCAAGCGTGCCATCGGCGAGAGCGGAGCGTTCTTTGGTAGAACCTTGAAGGCACGATCTTTGAAAGACGCCGAAGCAGCCGATGAAAAATTCGCACGAGCTTCGCTGGGGACCGATTCCTTGGAAGCGCTACGCGCCAAGCCGGCCGCTGAGCTTATGGCCGCCGCGCTGAAAGAGCGAAATGATGTCCGATTTGCCCCCGATATAGATGGGTATTTCCTGCCTTCAAGCGTTGACTCCATCTACGCCGACGGTAAACAAAGCGCTGTGCCACTCTTGGCCGGATGGAACTCCGACGAAGCCACGTATCCGGCCGCCTTCAAAAATCAACCGCCGACCGCGCAGAGCTTCAAAGACTGGGCCCAAAAGGAGTATGGAGACATGGCGGAGGCGTTTCTGAAGGCGTTTCCGGCCCAAACCGATGAGCAGGCGCGCGAGTCGGCGCATGCTTTGGCGGGCGAGCAGTTTACAGTCTATCCCACGTGGAAGTGGATCGAAATGCAACTCAAGACTGGAAACTCTCCGGTGTACCGATATCGCTTCGAAGACGCGCTCCCGGCGGAGTCTGGAAGCGACGGTAAGTCGAGGGGCGCCTACCACTCGGCGGAGATCGAGTTTGTCTTCAATGTGCTTCAGTCGAAGAAACTTCCCTGGCGGCCGCAGGATTTCAAGCTTGCTGACCAGATGTCCAGCTACTGGACGAACTTTGCCAAGACCGGCGATCCCAACGGCCGCGGTCTTCCGCACTGGCCTACTTATAACGCCGGTGACAACTATCAGGTGATGCACCTGAATTTCAGCTCCCACGCCGCTCCGGCCCAGCACCGCGAACAGTTCGAATTTCTGGACGAACAATATCGTGCGAAGTAAGCAGGCAGGTGCGGTTGGTATACTAAGCGGTTTCAAGCCCAAAGATTAATAACATGAGAAGGAAAGTAACTGTAGTTGGCGCAGGCAACGTAGGGGCCAACACGGCCCAGAAGATAGCCGCGAAGGAGTTGGCCGATGTGGTCCTGGTGGACGTAGTCGAGGGTGTGCCGCAGGGCAAGGGTCTCGACATGCTGGAGTCCGCCCCGGTGGAAGGCTACGACGTTCGGATCGTCGGCACGAATGGTTACGAGGAGACCGCCAACTCGGATATTGTCGTGATCACGGCTGGCTTTCCGCGCAAGCCGGGAATGAGCCGCGATGATCTTTTGCTGGCTAACTACGAAGTGGTGAAAACCGCGACGGAGCAGGCCGCCAAGTACTCACCTAACGCGGTTATCATTCTCGTTACCAACCCGCTGGACGCCATGTGCTGGACCGCTCTGAAGGTATCCGGCTTTCCGCGTGAACGAGTCATCGGTATGGCCGGCGTTCTCGATACCGCCCGTTTTCGCACCTTTATCGCCGAAGAACTGAACGTCTCGTTTGAGAACGTGACGGCCATGGTGCTCGGCGGTCACGGCGACACGATGGTTCCGCTCGTACGCTTCACCAACGTGAGCGGCATTCCTCTCAGTGAACTCACGGATCAGGCGACTATCGACCGCATGGTCCAGCGCACCCGGGACGGCGGCGCCGAGATCGTCAAGTATCTCAAAACGGGCAGCGCCTATTACGCTCCCGCAGCCTCCACCGTGGAAATGGTGGAGTCCATCCTGAAGGATAAGAAAAAAGTGCTTCCGTGCGCTGTTTACCTGAACGGCGAATACGGCATTAAAGAGCTTTTCGTTGGAGTACCGGTCAAACTCGGTAAGGGAGGTGTCGAGAAGGTCTACGAGATTAAGCTCGACGCCGCCGAAGCCGCGGCCTTGAAAAAGAGCGCCGACGCCGTGCAAGAACTGATCGGCGTCCTCCGGCAAAAGGTTCAATAACTTCTTCGACTCGCGTCCAACCGATCGTACATCTTTAACTTACGTATGGCGCGCTCTAAGACTGCCAGACCTGTGCCCGTTGGTGCAAATAAGTCTGCCCGCATCGATCCGAAACAAGCTTGCTTCGGACTGCGGCTTGCACCATCGAAGATTCATCGCTGGGGCGTGTACGCTACCGAATTGATCCCTGCTAATCGCAAGGTGATCGAGTACACAGGCGAACGCATTAGCCGGCGGGAGACGAAGCGCCGGGGTGAATCGAGCGATTTTATTTACCTGTTTACGCTTGATAAGTATTGGACCATCGATGGCTCGGTAGGCGGCTCGGGCGCCCAATACATCAACCATTGCTGTGAGCCCAATTTAACCGCCCGTATCGTGAAAGGTCACATCCTATATGTCAGCCTTCGCGAAATCCAGCCGGGTGAGGAACTTACCATTGATTACCACTTCGACAAAAAAGTGGAAAAGGTGACTTGTAAGTGTGGAGCCGTTAAGTGCCGCGGCACGATTAACGTTCTGGACTAGGCGCGCTTCGCTGGCGCCCACTCCCGTCTCGCTCCACCAACTGGCGCACTCTCGAATTCAGTTCCATCTAATCCCCACGGCATACCTAGGATTAAACCGAAAGAGTCTTCGGATGAGAGAGGATTCTTTTAGGATTTCCACTCAAGAGACAGAGAATCTGCCGATAAGGAGCTTAGGCAGAAATATGGACCTGAGTAATAGCACAACTAAAAAGACTGTCTCGATCTGTGAAAGCCAGCCACTTACGGTCAATGGCTTGAAGTATCTTCTGAACTCGACAGAGGATCTGGCTTTCGGCTCATCGCATCCTTCGCCGGCCGAATGGATGCTCAGTCCGGCTGCGGACAAGACCGATGTACTGATTATTGATAAAGGGCTAGGTGCAAACTCCGTTCTGGATGCCCTCTCCCAGCTTCCCTCCGAATCCTCCGGCGCGCAGCCCAAGGTCCCTGCCGTCGTAATCTGGGGAATGTCGATCACAGAAGCCGAAGCGCTTCGATTCCTACAGGTAGGAGCGAAGGGAATCATCCGTAAGTCCGCCGATGAAGCGACAGTTTTAGCGTGCCTACGCGCCGTCTCGCAGGGCCGAAGCTGGATGCAGGACTCCGTCTTTCGCGAAGCCGCCGCTGCCGAAACGCAGGTCCGCACGGACCTCACTCCCCGAGAGCATCAGGTCATGGAACTAGTCGAACAAGGCTTCAAAAACCGCGAAATCGCACAGGAACTGGGTATCCGGCCGGGAACAGTGAAAATTCACCTGAAGCACATTTTCGAGAAGACCGGTGTCCGCGGACGTCACGGACTCGCGTTGAACGGATTACGCCAGAAGGGCGTCATTTCACTGTTGGCCTCGTAAGCGCTGCGGACTCCGTCTAAGTCCAGGGCTGGATTGCACGGCGGCGCACAATCCGGCAGGGATGACGCTTCGCCAACTAGCTACCAGCTCTAATCTCGAGGCGAATCTTCATTCGCCGCCCTCCATCAAAGTTCGGTTCTCTATCGCCTCATCGAGTACTACTGAACGTCTCGACGGGTTCCATTTCCTCTTGGAATGGCGAGTCGGAGACGTTTCACGATTGCGCCACTCGTACTGCTCCCGCAGAATTCCTGTCCGCCGTTCGGCCATTCATCTAACTCTCAAAGGGCTTTCCTTGACAAAGGAGAAGAAAGAGCGAAAGATGGGTGAGGGGATCACTTGGGCCGGACTGTCCAACTCGTCGGCATCGCTCGACTCGCGACCGAAGGGCACATGCTGGAGGAGAAGCGCCGGGTCCAGTATCGTAGCCTCCCAACCCGTAAGTGGCTTACCCGGTGTCGCTCCACTCGTGTCCCGTTTCATTACACGATCAATCCTTATCGAGGCTGTGAATTTGGGTGCAAGTACTGCTATGCCCGATTCACGCATGAATTCATGGAGCGCCGTGAAGCCGATGCATTTGAAACGGACATTTACGCCAAAGACCTGGACGTGGGTTCGTTTCGTAGAGAACTCGCGCATGTGAAGCAGGGGCAGGTGATCGGGTTAGGGACCGCAACCGACCCTTACCAACCGGCCGAGCGTCGTTTTGGGCGGACCCGGCAGATACTCGAGGCCATGACGATGCTCCGGGGAACATCCCTTTACCTCACAACTAAATCGAGTCTGGCGGGACGGGATGCAGGGCTGCTCAGGCGTATTTCTGAGCACAACCGAGTTGTTGTGACGGTCAGTCTCATCACACTCGACTGCGATTTCGCCCGTTTGGTGGAGCCCTATGCTCCGCGCCCGGACCTCCGCCTGGAAGTGATCCGGGAATTGTCGAGCGCTGGGGTCTCGGTGGGGGTGATCGCTTCCCCGGTGTTGCCGCTTCTAACTGACTCGGAAGAGAACCTCCAATCGGTCGCGACTGCGGCGAAACAGGCCGGCGCTGAATGCTTCTTTGCCGGAGTGCTCTTTCTGAAGCCGGCGGCACAGCGCACCTTCTTTCCGTTCCTGGAACAACACTTCCCGGCGCATCTCCGCCGATATGAAATAAACTATCGTGCGGGCGCTTACCTTCGTGGCGAGTACCCCGACCGCATCGCTCAGCTTGTCTGTCAAATCCGCGAGCGGACAGGACTCGCTTCACGCACACCTTGCTACGTTCAACCGGTAGCTCCTCCCGGAGGGCAGCTCTCATTGTTTTGATATGCTGCCATCTTGGCGAATAACCCAGGCGTGAACATCTCGTTGGCGGGTAAGGCCGCCATCGTCACGGGCGCGGCGCGTGGCATTGGCCGGGCAGTCGCCGCGCGACTTAGCGAGGCTGGCGCTTCCGTACTTCTCGCCGATGTCGATGAGAGCACGCTGACTGAAGTCCGATCCTTCGTGGAGAGCAAAGGCGGAAAGGCCGCCACGATTGCCGGCGACCTGACGCATCCCGAGTTTCCGCAAGCCATCACTCAGAAGCTCATCAACGAGTTTGGCGGTATCGACATCATTGTCAACAACGCAGGTTACACCTGGGACAGCGTGATACAGAAGACCACGGACGAGCAGTTCCAGGCAATGCTCGACATACACGTAACCGCGCCGTTCCGCCTGCTTCGGGCCGCTTCCCAGTGGCTGCGTGAGAGGGCAAAAAGCGAGCAACCCTCGCCCGTTACCCGCAAAGTCGTGAACATCACTTCCATTTCGGGCGTGGACGGCAACCCGGGCCAGGTGGGTTATTCTTCGGGCAAGGCGGCCGTCATCGGGCTGACTAAAACGTTGGCAAAAGAATGGGGCCGATACAACGTGACCGTGAACGCCGTTGGGTTTGGCCTGATCGATACCCGGTTAATACAGCCAATGAACGGCAATGAAACTCAAATCGCAGTGGGGGAGAAGCAGGTGCGGGTCGGCATGCAAGCCGCGGTGCGTGAACAGATGCAGAAGATTATTCCTCTGGGCCGTTTGGGTACGCCGGAAGAAGCGGCGGATGCCGTATTCTTCTTTTGCTCACCGCTTTCCGATTACGTCACCGGAGAAGTGCTCATCTGCGGCGGCGGTGTACACTTCTAAACCGACGAAGCGACCTTCTTTTTGGTGAAGACCTGCAAGGCAACCGGGATCAGAGAAATGGCTATAATGGCCAGCACCACTTTTTCAAAGTTCTGGCGAATCACCGGGATGCCTCCGAGCAGGTAGCCGAGCGTAATCATCAGCGCCACCCATCCGACGGCTCCGATAACGTTAAACGCCAGAAAGCGCGGATAGTGCATTCTGCCCACGCCTGCAATAAAGGCGGCAAAGGTTCGAATGATCGGTACGAACTTGGCGTAGATGATCGTCTTTCCTCCGTGCCGCTCGTAGAACGCATGGGTGCGGTCCAGATACTCGCGCCGGAAGATACGTGAATCACGTTTGCTGAACAGCGAGTAACCCAACGTGCTTCCCAAAAAGAAGCCTATCCCATCACCCAGGATAGAAGCCAGCGCCAGCATGCCGATCATCGCGCCGATCGGCAATTTGCCCGCTCCGGCGACGACTCCCACCGTAAACAGGAGCGAGTCGCCGGGGAGAAAGAAGCCGACCAGCAATCCGCTCTCCGCAAACACGATGCCGAAGAGGACGACGTACCCGATCCAGCCCGTCATTACCGTCGATAGCAGATGAATTAGCTTATCCGGATCGGTAAGGCTGTGAATGAAGTCGAGAAGTTGTGTAAGCAATCAGTACCCTTAGTGTTCTTAAGCCTGGAATGCCGACACAATTCGATTTATCGTGTCCTGGTTCAGCTTTACCTTGCCGCGGCGCTTCAGTTCGGACACAATACTCTCGCGGAACAGCGGTTGCTGCGCCGCGCGTCTCTGCCCTGTCAGGCCCTGGATGATGGAAGTCTTGTCTTTCGCAAACTGGTTCATGTCAGCCGGAATTTTCTCGGAAACCTTGCAGACGAACTGATCGGACTGCGCCGTTATCGGGCCGACGATGTCACCCACTTTATCTTTGAACGCTTCAGGGAAGAGCGTGGCCGAGCCGATTCCTTCGGCTGCTCCGTCGATCGTAAAAGGAGCGGCAGTTTTTACCGCCAAGCCATATTGCTTAGCCAAGTTCTGGAGCGATTCGCCCTTACGAGCCTGTGCCGCGGCATTCTTCGCCGCGTCTTGCGCCAAACGAGTCGACTCTGTGGCAGTATATTTTTGCAGAACTTCCTTCTGGACATCCGCGTACTGCGCCGGATGCGCCGGAACCACATTGGTGACCACGCTAAACGCTGCCTTCCCCTGGTTATCCAGGTTTACTACGTTGCTGACGCTGCCCTTGGATGTGGAGAAAACCGCTGTCATCAACTCAGGCTGCGTTCCTACTTGGGGCAGGGGCTCGCCACTGGCAAAGTTGTTCAGTTTGAAGGATTGCAAGTGATATTTCTGGGCGATCGCTTGGGCCTGGGCCGGATTCTTGGCGATGGCCGCCCGCGCGTCGTCGGCAGCTTTCTTCAAATCCGCCGTCGCCGCGTCCTTCTGCGCTTCCGCCAGCAACTGCGGTTTCACTTCTTCGAACGACTTCACATGGCCGGGTTGCTTTTGCTCCGCCTGAATGATGTGGTAGCCATATTCGGTCTCCACGATCCCGCTCAACTCACCTGGCTTCAGGGAGAACGCCGCTTTCTCAAAGTTCGGCACGGTCTGGCCCTTTGTAATCCAGCCGAGCTCTCCGCCTTTCTCCGCCGATCCCGGATCCTCCGAATTCTTCTTAGCCAGCTGGGCGAAATCTCCGCCGTGCTGCAGTTCCTTCAGAATGGTTTCCGCCTTAGCCTTCAACTGAGGCCACTGATCCTTCGGCTTACCCTGCGTTTTGATCAATATGTGACGGACATCCACGCGCTCCGGAACGCGGTAGCTGTCCAGATTGTCTTGGTACCGCTTTTGGAGCTCTGCGTCGGTAACGTGCACCGACGGCATGAAATCCGCCACGGATCCAACGATCAGATTGAAATCGCGCTTTTCCGGTATCCGGAACTCCGCCCGATTCTTCTCAAAGTAGGCCTTTACGGTCGCGGGATCTTTGTTGACTTTTGAAGCGAAATCCTTGTCGCTGAAAGCAATGTACTGTAATCCGATTTTTTCGTTTTTGCGGGCATATTCCGCGCGGGCCTCTTTATCGGAAACGAAGAGCGACTGCGCTTCCAGGTCTTCGAGCCGCATGGCGAGCATTGCCTCGCGCCGCCCCTTCTCGAAATCGGCCACGGTCATGCCCTGTTGCGCGAGTATCTGCTGATACACGTTCATGTCGAATTGTTGCCCGAGCTGTGAGGTGAATTCGGATTGAATTGCGTTCGCCAGTTCCTGATCGGAGACTTTAAGTCCTAGTTCGCTAGCCTTGTATGCCATCGCCTTGGCGTCTACCATCTGGTTAACGATCGAAGGAATATAAAAGGCCAGCAGCGCCTTCGGCATGTTCTGCTGTCTGCTTGCAATCTGCTGCACGGTGCGTTGCAGATCCTGAGCCGTAATCTTGTCATCTCCCACTACAGCGACCACGTTTTGGCCCGTGGCTCCCGTGCTGCCGGGTCCGCCCGGAATCAGGTAAACCAACATGGATAGCGCGACCAGGCCGAGCAGCACTCCCAGCAGAATGCGTACACTTTTATCTCGGCTGCGGAACAAATCAAACATAAGGGAAACGGAAACTCCTAAGGAAACTTCTAAAGGGAAACGGCGGCACGCGGGCCGCAAGCGACACCCGTCTGCAAGTATAGCGGAACTTTATGCCTTTTCGATGGTCGCAGCGGCGCTCTGCTCGGCCAGTCGGCACTCTTCGTGTACGCTGTGTACGGCCTTTTCCAGTCCATCCAGCCGTACAATAATGCCGATCGTTATCTCGCTCGATCCCTGCGCGATGGCGATAATGTTGATTTCTTCTCTGGAAATAGCTGTAAATACGCGCCCGGCCAAGCCAGGCGTACCGCGCATTCCTTCACCGACAACCGCCAGCAACCCGACATTCTCATCCACATCAATGGGCTTTAAGTAGCCATGCGCCAGTTCTATCGATAAGTTTGCCTCAAGGGCCTCCAAAGCCGCCGGAATATCGCTTTTTCGCACTAGAATGCAGAAACTTTGCCGATAACTGGAACTGGTAAAAACCAGGATTTCGACATTCGCCAGCGCCAGTGCATCCAACGCCCGCGCCATTAGCCGTGTGCCGCTCAAAACGGAATTGGCCGGCTCCATAGAGATCAAAGCAACATTGGACATGGACGTTACCGCCCGGACGCCACGCGGCTCCTCCAGGTGCGACACGATCTTTGTGCCCGGCTTGTCCGGGGCAAAGCTATTTTTGCTCCACACCGGGATTTTCTTCTCCACCAACGGTGCCAAGGTTCGTGGGTGCAGCACTTTGGCTCCGTTGTAGGCGAGTTCTGCCGCCTCCGCGTAGGTCACCCGCTCTAGCACTGCTACGTTGGAGACCAGTCGCGGATCAGCGGTCATAATGCCGTCCACATCCGTCCAAATCCAAAGCTCCCCCGCATCCAGCGCGGATGCGAGAATAGAAGCCGAGAAGTCGGAGCCGCCCCGCCCCAACGTTGTGGGCCGTCCATCGGCCGTCGCGCCATTGAAGCCTGTGACGACGGGAACCGTTCCTTTTTCGAGCAGAGGCAGCAGCCGGCTGGTGCATTGTTCCCGCGTTGCTTCCATCTGCGGGGTAGCGTTGCCAAAAACCGCATCCGTGACGATAATCTCACTGCCATTCACCGACCGCGCATCTACACCGACGGATTCCAGGTAATAGGCGAGTAAGACTGACGAAAGCCGCTCCCCAATGGCGATTGCCTCATCGACGGAGCGTGGTGGCCGTTCGCCCAGCATCAGGACGCCGTTCGCGATACGGTGAAACTCCGAGACCAGGGTTTGGATCGCGCTGTAAGCCGCTTCGCGAAGCTTTGTTGTGCTGTGAGCCGCCCCAAGCAGATCTTCACAAGCTGCTACATGCCGGTCCAGCAAGCCGCTGAGCTGCGAATCCACCGCGGCCCGGTCTCCCAGTTCTGCCCGTCTCAAAGTATCAAGCAGGAGGTCGGTCACTTTCGACATCGCCGAGACTACTACTAAAACCGGCTGACTCTGCCTCTGCCGGGCGATGATATCGGCCGCTACCCGCATGCGTTCGGCGCTGCCCATGCTGGTGCCACCGAATTTCATAACCAGAAGATTGTTCACCGTACTGCTTCTTTCCCGTTGGACGTACGCGCTCGTACGATCCTTAATACATTTTCTTCCACCTGCTCCAAAGACAAGCCGGTCGTATCCACAAATTCCGCATCCGGAGCTTGAACGAGCGGAGACTCTCGACGTGTACGGTCTCTCTCGTCCCGCTGCTTGATGTCTGCGGTTACGCTTTCTTTATCGGTGGATTGCCCGGTTTCCTTGAGCTCCAACGTGCGTCGCCGGGCGCGTTCCTTGGGGTCCGCATCCAGGAAGATCTTCACCGTGGCGTTCGGAAAGACAACCGATCCGATATCCCGGCCTTCCATCACCACGCTGGTCTGCTCCGCCATCGCGCGCTGCACGTCTACCAAGGCGCGCCTTACCGATCTCACGGCCGAGACCCGCGACGCTGCGCGGGAAACCTGCTCGTCGCGGATAGCCTCCGAAACGTCTTCGCCGTTCAGCAGTACTCGTCCGTCGCCGGTTAATTCGATTCTGGCTTCTTTCGAGAGCTGCTCCAGCCGGTGCATATCGCTTAGATCCACATTGAGACGCAGCGCCCAAAGGGCAACGGCCCGGTACATGGCGCCGGTGTTGATGTATAAATATCCAAGCCGTCCCGCGATGCGTTTCGCGATAGTGCTTTTGCCCGCTCCCGCCGGCCCATCGATCGCCACAATGACACGTTTGCTACTCATGGAGCAGGGCACCTGTTCCGTTCCAGTGAGGGGCCGATCCCTAAGGTTGCGATCCACTCTTCGGCTCTTTTCTTCAGCTCGTGACGATTGAACTGCTCCGGCAAGATGGCCGAGATAACGGCGATTGAGTCCGCTCCCGCTTTCAACACGTCCTGCGCACTCGAAAGAGTAATGCCGCCAATCGCACACAGAGGCTTGGAGGTCAAGGGCCGCAAGCGCGCCAGTCCTTCAATGCCGAGTGCAGGATCGGGGCGCTGCTTCGAGGCGGTAGCAAAAATCGGGCCCAGCGACAGATACTCCACCGGCTCCTCATTTCCGCGCATCAGTTGCTGACGGTTATGCGTGGAAAGGCCCATCACCTCGTCGCTGATGATTTTACGCGCGGCAACGGGCGGAAGATCTTCTTGTCCCACGTGCAAGGCTGCATTCAACAGCCGGGCGAAGTCAGCGCGGTCATTCAACACAAATAGGACACCCGCTTCATTGCACATTTCATTGACCTGCTGGGCCTCATCAAACTGAGCCTGGGTCCAGTTAGCTTTGTGTCGATACTGCAGGATTCTTGCGCCGGCCTCGATAAGCGCTTCGGCCGCAAGCAGTACAGGATATTCGCGGTCATTTAGAACCGTGGTGTCGAGAATCGGATAAAAACGGGGGAGCGTGAAGGGAATGGACATGGACTACAGGACTCGTTCGTGGTGAAGCGCTTCCGCAAACGGGACTTGCTCGGTAATGACAATGCCAAAACCCTCCAAACCCACGACGCGGCGGGGATGGTTGGTCAAAAGATGGATGCTGGTGAGGCCCAGGTCGGATAGAATCTGCGCGCCGATGCCGCTTTCGTGCTGAAGCGGCTGCTGGCCCTCTGTGGGCACAAAGGCGGGTTGTTTACGGCCATGAGTTAAGAGCTCGTGTTTGCCCTCGTGCCAAACAGCCTGCACGCCAGGTCCTGTCTGATGGAGGTAGACGAGAACGCCGCAATCAGCTCGGGAAATCGTCTCCAGTGCGGAATGGACGAGCTGATTACAATCGCAATCAAGCGACCCGAAGACATCGCCATAGACACAGTGCGAATGAACACGGACAAGCACGTTCTCCTGGTCAGCGATCTCGCCGTGAATCAGGGCCAGATGGGCTTCACCGTCCAGCCGACTGCGGTAACGAATGGTCCGGAATTCGCCGTATGCGGTCCGGATCTGCCCGGCCGCTTCGCGTTCGATGAACCGTTCCGTGTGCAGGCGGTACCGGATGAGATCCGCTACCGAAATCATTTTCAGCCCGTGCCGCTGGCAGAACTGAACGAGCTGCGGTACGCGCGACATCGTACCGTCTTCATTCATGATTTCGCAGATCACGCCCCCAGAGGAAAGACCCGCCAGTCGCGCCAGATCAACGGCTGCCTCGGTTTGGCCCGAACGAACGAGGACGCCACCCGGGCGAGCGCGCAAGGGGAAAACATGTCCCGGCCGCGCCAGATCCTGAGGACGGCTTTTCGGGTCCATAGCCACCCGAATCGTATGAGCGCGATCACTTGCCGAGATTCCGGTCGTCACCCCGTCCGCGGCGTCAATCGCTTCGCAAAACGCCGTGCCGAAACGAGCCGTGTTTACCGGCGACATCGGCTGAAGGTCGAGGCGCGTGCAGATGTCCGGGTCCAGCGCCAGACAGATGAGGCCACGGCCGTGCGTGGCCATGAAGTTGATGACTTCAGGAGTAATTTTCTCGCCGGCAATCGTTAGATCGCCCTCGTTCTCACGGTCCTCGTCGTCAACCACAACGAGCATTTTGCCCGAACGAAAGTCTTCGATTGCTTCGGGAATGGAAGCAAATGTCATTGGGAAGAGCCGGCGACCACCTATGCGGTCGCCGCTACGCTGTACTTCTCCCGCCAGGACTTAGCCGAGGAAATGGCTTGATTGACGGCGTTGATGTTTTTTACGCCTTCTTTTGAAAGCCAATCTTCCAAAGCCTTCACACCCTGTTTTGCATACACAGGGATGCCCTCTTTCCAGGTGGCGCGGCCACAAAGCACGCCGGAGTAATCCGTCCCGGCCTCGGCGGCCATGTTCAGCGACTCGACAAACTGAGCGTTGCTGACTCCGGCACTCAGATAAATAAAGGGTTTCGTTGCGACTTCAGCGGCCTTGCGATAGTATTCCAGAGCTTGCTGACGGCTGTAGGCGGCCTGTCCTTTGAATACGCTGCTGCCTTCCACGAACTCCGCATTCGTGGGCACTTCCACCTTCAGCATGTCGATCTTATACTGCGGCTTGCTAAACTCCTGCATGGACTTCAGCACGACTTCCGGCTTCTTCTTGGCGTAGTCGAAGCCTTTCTCGTCCGCGCCCTGCGGATCGTATCCCACGAACTCGCAGAAGAACGGAATCTCGTAGGCTTCGCATTCGGCGCCCACGCGTTCGATAAAGGCGTGCTTAATATCGTTGATTTCCGGTTTGTCGAAGGGGCTGTAGTATAGAAGAATTTTGACCGCATCGGCGCCATCATCCTTGATGCGTTTCACGGACATGTGGGGCAGCAAATCGGGCAAGCGGCCGGGTTGAGTGTTGTCGTAACCACTTTCTTCATAAGCGAGCAGCAGTCCCGCGTTTTTGGCGCGGGCTCTAGCGGCCGGAATGCCGAACTCTGGATCGAGCAAGATCGCGCTGGCATGAGGAGTGAGCACCTTTGAGACGGCCATCTTAAATTCGGCCATCATGTCGTCGGTGATTTGCTCCTGCGGAACTCCCTTCGCGGACGCGATCGATTTGCGAAGACTGCCGCGCTGGTCCATCGCGGCGGCGGCGATCACGCCGGCTTTGTTGGAAAGGGCGTTCAGGTGCTTAATTTTACCTTCGGAAAGCTGCATAGGATATTTCTCCGGAATTGCCAGATAGGATGCTTGGATCGCTCTCAGTATATCGAAGGAGCGAGCCTCGACAAGGTTGCGACCCGGCGCCAGTAGATTTGGGCTCGGCCGACGTCCCGTAGAATCTGAGCTTTTAAGGAAGCTGGATCAGGGAAGGGACGCTCGGTTCGTAGGAAGTGCCGGAAGTGAACCTGAATTCGCGCTGGTGTAGGTCCGGCGAGCGATTCCAGCACGTAGGTTTCTATCGTCAGTTCCTCTCCCTGGAAGGTGGGACGGTGGCCGACATTCGTGATGGACGGCCAGCGGCGGCCGGTGGGCAGTTCCAGCGTTTCCGTCACGAAGACACCACGCGGGAGAATTTGATCGGGGTCGGGCTGCAGGTTAAGCGTGGGAACCGTCTGCCGGGAGCCGATGCCGTGGCCCGAGACAATCGGGCCTTCGACAAAAAAGCAGCGATTTAGCAGGCGGGCGGCACGGGAGACGGATCCCTCGGACAAGTGCTTCCGGACGGCCGAGCTGGATGCGACCTCGCCGCGGACAATGACGGGCTCGAGAAACTGCGAATCGAACCCCAATTCCTGGCCCAGCATCCGGAGAGTGGCGGGCGTGCCGGCCTGTTTGTGGCCGAACCGGAAATTCTCGCCTACGAGAACAACGCCGACCTTGAGGGATTCCACCAGGATTTGCGAAACGAACTCCCTTGGGTTCGTTCCTGCAATTTCGGTGGTAAAGGGGAGAACCATGATCTGCCGGGCGCCAAATGAGTCAAGCAGACGCAGCTTTTCTTCCAGGCTTGTTATGAGCTTTGGAGTTCGGTGGGGAGCCACCACCGATGTGGGGTGAGGATGGAAGGTCAGCACCGACGGAACGAGATTCTTGGGGGTGGCTACCGTAATCGTGCGGGCGAGGAGGGCCTGGTGACCCACGTGAACTCCATCGAAGTTCCCGATGGCTAGTGCACTGGGTTCGAATCGCAATTTGGCTTCGTTCAGCGAACGGAAGATGGTGGCCTTCATACCTGATCCAATCGCCCGATGGGAACTTTCAGCCCGTCGTACGCCAAATGCACGTTCGGGGGGAGGCGCGACTCGACCGCGGCGTGAAGAAGATCGTGCGAGATGTGGGTAAAAAACGCCCGCTTTGGCTTCAGCAACTCCACGGTTCGGAGGGATTGTTCGACGGTGGAGTGCGTCGGATGGGGGTTGTGCCGGAGCGCGTCGAGGAACAGAACGTCAAGGCCATGAAGGCGTTCCAGGCTTTCCGGCGGAATACAACTTTGATCGGTAAAGTAGGCGCAATCTCCGAAGCGAAAGCCGTGAATGGTAGTTCTGCCGTGTGCGACGGGAATGGGAAAGATTTCGACGCCCGCGGGATAAATGGGTTCGTCTCGAAAAACGTGGGGCGTGAGGCGGGGCCGGCTCGATTCGGATGGCCGGTCTTCGAAAACGTATCGAAACGTGCGGATCAGTACGTCCATGGCGGCAGCTGAGGCGTAAATCGGAATCTCGCTGCGCTGCATAAAGTTGAAGGGGCGGAGATCGTCGAGCCCGAGGATATGGTCGGCGTGGGCATGAGTATAGAGAACAGCATCGAGGCGTTCGATGCCGTAGTGAAGCGCCTGATGGCGGAAGTCCGGGCCGCTATCGATGAGGATGCGTTTATCGCCTAGGCGCAGAAGGACTGAGGGGCGCAGCCGCCGGTCGCGCGGATCGCGGGACGTACATACTTTACAGCGGCAGCCCACCATGGGAACGCCGGTACTGGTTCCGGAGCCAAGAACGAGGATAGAGGCATGCTCGAAAGCTTCGAGCATCTACTCGGTCTTGCTTCCCTTGCCACCGTCGGGCGTTATGATCAGCGGACGGTCATCGGTTTTTTCCGAAGAGGAAGCCTGAGGCTCGTAACGCTTCTTTAACTCATCGGAGACCTGGACAAACCGGAAGCGGAGCTCCGTCAGGCCGTTTTCGATGAGCCGCTGCTCTTCGATGGTGAGATTGCCTCTGGTTTTCTCCTGGATCATGGCAAGCATGTCAATGGAGTGGCGAGCCAGCGGAAGGTTCGGCTCGGTCGGCTTTTCATCTTTCTCACCGAAGCTCAGCAGTCCAAGCTGGATTTGCGTTTGCATGAGAATCGATTCGACGAGAAAGGTAAAGTTGGCGGGTGGAATCGGGAAATCGCGCGGGGTTTCGGTGTCTGCCATACAAACCATTATTGTAGGCTCGGGGCCGGCGGCAGGTCTCGATCCAGGGAAGGTCGTGCCAACATATTGCTGTGCGTCTTCCCACAGCAGTTATGTTGTTCGCAGCGCTTGCGGCGGCGCTTTCCGCGCAGCAACCGCCTCCTATTTTCTTCAGCGTTCCGCCCGCAGATGCGCCTGAGCTGGCTCCGCGCGGAAGCTATCAAGTGGGTGTACGCACGATCGATCTGGTCCATCGCGGACAGGTCAATATTCTGCGGATTAATAAAGAAAGCGGAAAGGCCCCGCTGTACGACCGACCTCTGAAAGTGGAGGTCTGGTACCCGGCGGTGATTCCGCCTGGCCAGCAGGAACGTACTACGTATGAGATGCCCGTGCCGGGGGGGCATGGCTTTGCCGGCGCGGCGACATTCTCGGTGCCAGGCAAGGCTCTGCGGGACGCGAGGGCAGTCGGGGGAAAGCGGTTTCCCTTGGTGATTGTGTCGCACGGCTATCCCGGTTCCCGCTACTTCCTGAGTTATCTGACCGCAAACTTAGCGTCGAAGGGCTATGTGGTTGCCGCTATTGACCACACCGATTCGCTTTTCGACGATATGAAGGGTTTTGAAAGCACGCTGCTGAACCGCTCCAACGATCAGTTGTTCACGATTGAGGCTTTAGAGCAGTTGGCGCGGCAGCCGGATCACTTTCTTCACGACCTGGCTGACATGTCCAACGTGGCGATTGTCGGTTACTCGATGGGCGGCTACGGCGCGATTACGAGCGCCGGCGCGGGGTACAGCGAAGCAAGTTCCCTGATGAAGTTTGTGCCCGGCGGATATTTGCGGGACATGGCGGCGGACAGCGCAAAATTTCGCTCCGTGGACCGCAGCCGCATAAAGGCAGTGGTGGCGATTGCGCCTTGGGGTGAGCAGCCTCCGTACAGCGCCTGGGATGCGGCTGGTCTCGCGGCCATTCGCATTCCCATGCTTTTTATCGCTGGCGACCATGACGACGTGGCCGATTATGCAAACGGCATTCGGCCCGCCTTCGAGCGCTCCGTAAACTCGCAACGTTGTCTGCTGGTCTATCAGAATGCCCGGCACAACACAGGGGGCGATCCCACGCCGCCCGGGGTCCAGCTGCCGTATTCAATTATTCAGGCGTTCGATGAGCCGGTCTGGCGGAAAGATCGGATCACGTCGATCAATCAACACTTCATTACGGCTTTCCTCGATCTGTACCTAAAAGGAGACCAGGCAAAAGCGCAGTTCCTTCATGTGGAACCGATCGTTTCTAACGAGGGCAAGTGGCTCGTTCCTCCTACACAGAAGGATTCGGGAGGATTCAGCACAGGCCGCGATGACCAGGGAGATCAGTTCTGGAAAGGATTCCAGCGGCGGTGGGCAGTGGGACTGGAGATGCATTGTCACCCGGCGGGAGAGGCGGCGCAATGAACCACGGCAGGGTGGGCGAAAAATTCGCGGAGTTAGTGGCCGTGATGGCGAGGCTGCGCGCACCGGGCGGCTGCCCGTGGGACCGGAAGCAGACGTTTGACACGATCAAGGCGTATCTGTTGGAAGAAAGCTACGAGGTGATGGACGCGATCGACCGGCGAGACTGGGAGGGCTTGAAGGAAGAGCTCGGGGATCTGTTACTGCAACCTGTGTTCTTCGCCGAAATGGCGCAAGAAGAGGGTTTGTTTAGTATTGCGGATTCGCTTGATGCAATTAACGAGAAATTGATCAGGCGCCATCCGCATGTGTTTGGGGATGCGGCTGCTGATACTGCGGACGATGTGAAGTTGCGCTGGGACGAAATCAAGAAGCAGGAACGCGCGGAGAAGGGAAGCGCGGAAGGAGGTTCGATATTGGAGGGCGTGCCGCGAAACCTGCCAGCGCTGGTAGAAGCGGAGAAGATCAGTGTAAAGGCGGCTAAGGCGGGTTTCGAGTGGCCTTCGATTAGCGGTGTTCTGGAGAAGCTGCAAGAGGAAGCCGCAGAGCTGGCGGACGCCAGGGCAAGCGCGGGGCGTGAAGAGATAGAGCACGAGGTAGGTGACCTGTTGTTTACGGTGGTGAACCTGGCGCGATTTCTCAAGGTAGATCCCGAGCAGGCGTTGCGGAAGACAAATGCGCGATTCCGGCGGCGGTTCGAATATGTGGAAAGCGAGATCGCAGCGGCGGGAGAAGCATTGGGAGAGACTCCCTTGGAGCGAATGGAGGAGCTTTGGCAGCGGGCCAAGAGCGAAGAGTAAAGCCGAAGGTTATAGTCTTCCGTCCTGGGTGAGGGAGCTTTGCCCGACGTGCAGCACGCCCTCGGAGTTCTGTTCGAGGGCTTCCACTTCTCCAGCCGGAATACAATTAGGTAAATATGCGAGATGCGGTTGAGGATTCTACGTTAGCAGCACCGGCGAATACTGGCTGGAAGCGAACCACGGCAATAGTCTGCGCGATTCTGTTGGGGATCATCTTCGTGGTTTCCGGCGGATGGAAGGTCCTGAGCCCTTTCCAGACGGGCGAGGTGCTGGAGCAGGCGCAGGTGCCGGCAGGGCTGGGCGTCTTGGGGGCAGTGGTGCTGGGGACAGTGGAGTTGTTTGCCGCGTTTTTGTTGTTCACACCGCGATTCCGGAGATGGGGCGGGGCGCTTGGGTCGTTGTTGCTGATCTTCTTTATTGGCTGGATTGGCTATTACTACCCAGTTCTAGTGGGGCGTGATTGCAGCTGTTTTCCGATTATCAAGCGAGCAGTGGGGCCGAATTTCTTTATCACCGACGGAATTATGCTTCTGCTGGGGATTGCGGCGTGGGCCTGGTCACCGGCGGTAAAGAGCGCGAAAATTCCGGCAATCGTTCTGGCTGCCCTGGCGGTGGTGGCGGGTGCGAGTTTTGCGATGAATACAGCGGGCCGGAGCCATGTCCAGGTACCCGTGCCTGTCGTGGTGGACGGCAAGCCAACAGACCTAACGCACGGTAAAGTGTTCTTATTCTTCTATGATCCGTCGTGCATGCACTGCGACGCGGCCTCGAAGTATATGTCGACGCTGAACTGGGGCGATACAAAAGTCGTGGCGATACCGACGGTGAACCCGCAGTGGGCAGCCTCGTTCCTGCACGATACCAAATTGAAGGCGTCGACCAGCCTGGACCTGGAGAAGTTGCGAAAGGCATTTCCTTTTGTGGATCCTCCCTTCGGCGTGGCCTTGGCAAACGGGCAGGTAAAAGAGACATTTGGGCAGGCGCAGTTTTATGCACCGCTGCCTGCCCCTGATTTGAAAAAGCTCGGTTTCCTAAAGTAGCGAGGCGAAGTTACTTCCCGTCTTTACTCGTCACGAAGAGATCGTTGTCCACGCTGAACACGCCGGGAGTGAGATTAGCCTGCATACCCGCGAGAGCGGCATCGGAGGAGTTGTCTACCGCTCCGACGAGCGTGACGCTACCGTTCTTCACAATGATGTGAATGGCATGATATCCGATGGGCGGATCGTAGGTGATGCCCATAGTGCGGCGCGTCAGGCTCCGGAATTGCGGACCTCGGTTCGACGTGTATTTCTGCAATGATGGTTGACTGTAAATTCGGTAGTAAACGGCTGCGCGGATCCGGTCGTCATTGGGCGAGTTGGGAAGGACGTCGATATCGTTCTGCACAGACTCCACGCCTTCAATTTTCTTCACGGCGTTTTCCGCGGCTGATTTCAATGTGGGACGAGAAGCTTCACCTTTCAGAATGACGGTTCTTCCTTTGATTCCGAAGTGAATGTAGTCGAAGACGCCGTATTCGGGGAGCGTGAGAATTGACTTCCGAACATCCCTTGCAATTCGAAGCATACTCGCCTGCGACGCGCTGTCTGCCGAGGGTGCTTGTGTCGAGGTTTGTTGTGCTGCGGTTCCCGATAAAACAAAAGTCGAGAAGCAGAGCAGGCATGAGGCAAGTGTTTTGGAAAGCCTGACTTTCATTTTTTCCTCCTCTTGATGGACGCGATATGTTCCCAAACGTTATTGATGGGAGTGATAACAGGATGAAGTTGCGGAATGAGAGAGGCGGGCAGCGCTAAGGCGTGGAGGTCCAAATACCGTGGTGCTTCTCTACCGGGCGCACACTGGAAGCTTTACGAGCAATCTGGTCAGGCTGGTGTTAACCCGGGAGCTTTACGGAAATACGAGACGCCGTCCCGGTTCTCGACAAACGAAACGCGGTCACCGATTCGGACGCGTTCGGCGGGCGAGTCTGCAAGGATGCGGACGGTGATGCGGCCCGGACCGTTCGGAGGAGAGCTGCCGAGATCGACGATTGCGATTTGATAAGGCGCTTCTGCGACGTATTGCTGCGGCGGCGAGTAGACCGTAGTTTCGGTATAGACGACGCCTTCGGCTGGGTTGGCGGAATCCATTATGCGTTTTTCCCCAAGATGGTGACTACACAGGTGGCTCCCGAGCCGCCGAGGTTTTGTGCGAGGCCGATACGATGACGCTTTACTTGACGGTCGCCCGCATCGCCCCGAAGCTGTTGAACGAGGTCACAGAGTTGACCTACTCCGGTGGCGCCCACCGGATGGCCCTTGGATTTGAGCCCTCCGCTGGCGTTGATAGGCAGACGGCCACCAATGGCAGAACAGCCTTCCGCAGCGAATGGTCCTCCCATGCCTTTCTCAACAAAGCCCAGATCCTCGCTGGCCACGATTTCGGCAATGGTGAAGCAATCGTGCAGCTCGGCGAAGTCGATGTCCCCGGGGCCGAGTCCGGCCATCGTGTAGGCTTTTTGACCGGCGGATTTCACGGAAGGAAACAGTGTGATGTCGTCCTTGCTGTCGAGAGCCAGGTGATCCGAGGTTTGCGCCGAGGCGAGGACGCGCACGGGATGCGATGTGAACTGGCGTGCGCGGTCGAATGGAACCAATATGACGGCCGCGGCACCGTCGCTGACGAGAGAACAATCGTAGACGGTTAGTGGATCAGCCACCGGTTTGCCGGCGAGCGCCTGTTCGAGGGTTATGACCTTGCGCATATGCGCCAGCGGATTTTTTGCGCCGTTGGCGTGGTTCTTAACCGCCACGGATGCGAGTTGTTCGCGAGTGGTACCGTACTGGTACATGTGACGATTGGCGATCATCGAAAAAAGGGCAGGAAAGGTCGCCCCAGCGCGGCCCTCGGTGGACATGTCGCCGGCGCCCGCCAGTATTTCGGTGACGCGTGGAGTTGGCTGGGAAGTCATCTTTTCGACGCCAGCAGCAACGGCCACCTCGTAAATCCCCGCAGCAACGCCTTGCCAAGCGTGGAAAAAGGCGGAGCCTCCGGAGGCGCAGGCGTTTTCAAACCGCGTACAGGGGATTCCTTCCAGACCGGCGGAGGCGGCGACGTACGGCGCCAGGTGATTTTGGCCGACAAACGACGGGCCCGCGAAATTCCCCAGATAGAAGCTTTCCACCGCCCCAGGTGGCATGCCGGCGTCGGAGAGCGCGTGACCGACCGCTTCGACGGCGAGCGAGCGCAGATCACGGTCCGCTAACGCTCCGAAAGCTGTTTTCCCGATGCCGATGATAGCCACTGGCCTCATATAGACTTAAGATAACGTTGATGTTTGGGCGGACCTGCACGTTTTGGAATGCCTGCCGTCATTCCTTTGACGAGGGATGCTGCAGACCACGAATTATTTCGGATGGCAATGTGTGCCATCGGACGCCGCCGGTTCGTCTATTAGTGTGGGGACAGCCGTGAGCGAGCCGCTGCCACAGGAACCGGACACACAGACGCACACCGGTGCTGACGTGCACTCGCTGTTCGTGCAGCAGAATCTGCGCCGTATCTTCCTTCTGATTTACCGCATTGTGGGCAACGTGGACGACGCCCAGGACTTGACGCAGGAGACCTTTATCAAGGCTCTGCAGCGAAGATCGCAGTTGAAAGATTTAGACAAGGCCAGCGGGTGGCTATCGAGGATTGCCAGCAATACGGCCCTCGATTACCTGAGGCGGAACAAGCGGCTTTCGTTTGCCGATGTCAGCGAGCTTCGCGAATTTCCGGCAGAAGCGGAGGCGGAGAACCCGGAGCAATTGCTGTTGCGTGGAGAGCGTAAATTGTATCTGGACGGGGGCCTGGCGGTACTGACGGAGCGAGAGCGGATGGCATTGTTGTTGCGCGACGTGGAAGAGCTCCCGGCCGAAGAGGTGGCTCTTCAGATGAGTTGCTCGATGGCTACCGTGAGATCCCATATTGCCAACGCTCGGGTCAAGTTTAAAAAGTATCTGCAGGCGAGGAGACAGGCGTGACAGCGGATAGCGGAGGGCGGCGTCATCCCGGGGCCGAAACGCTGGCGCTCTTTTCGAGGGGCGACTTGCCGTGGCCACAGCGTTGGAAGACCGGGCGGCACGTCGCGTACTGCGAGCTGTGTGAACACGAAGTTTCGCGGTTTCGCTTCGCGACGGAAGAGTTGAAGCACGAAGCCGAGACGCAGACGCTGACGGGGTTCGAGGCGATTACGGATTGGACGCGGCTGGAGCGCGAGATGTTGGGAAACATCGGCGTGGGCCTGGCGGCGGCGAGGTGCATCGATCATGTGGGACACCATCGGCCGACGGGACTTCGCACAGCAGCTGCAGTGGCGGGGCTTCTTTTGCTTTTCGCGGCGGGATGGTTCACCCATGTTCCCCGAGAACAGAACGAGCACCTGGTAGCTTCGCTGCGGCAACTGATGGGTGCGAGTGCCGCACCCCGCGCAGCGGGATCGGTGCTGCAGACCACCCCGGATGGAATTTCAGTGCGCGCCCGGGGAGCAACGTTGACGATTATGCATCCCCGCTCGGCGGTGGTCTCATTGTCGGGCGAGTCGTCGGTGCGGGCGCGGTATGTGGATGAAGACTCTGGAGAAGTGACAATCACGAGCGTGTATGGGCAGTAGTCGCAAGCGGTTTTCGATGCTGCTGCTAACTCTGGCGCAAGCTGGCTTGGCCTTGTTTATCTTGCCGCTATTCGCTTCCGCTCAGGACTTGTCCACTCAGGAACGGGGTAATTCCTGGTTGGATGTATCGTTCCCGAGAGACTCGCCCGTGCTGATTGTCTCGTCCGGGCTCGGGTCGACCACGGCGCGTTTGCGCGGAACATCCATTGTACTGGAGATCCACACATCGCTTTTGCTGCGGAATACGGGAACAAAGCCCATTAATGGGCTGACTCTGCGGGTGGAAGCCGAGGATCTGACGCCGAAGGGCAGGGGATCGGTGACGATGCCGAGCCTGGATGTGCAGCCCGGAGATGTATTTCCGGTACGCATCGACATGAAGCTAATGCGGCCCTTCAGCGTGCAGAGAACGCAATCGCCCTTAGTGCAGGTTTCCCTGGACTGTGCACTGTTTAACGACATGACAGCGTATGGGCCGGACAAGCTGGGCTCAAAGCGCGCGCTGGTGGTGTATGAAATGGAGGCGCGGAGGGACCGGCGCTACCTGGCAAATCTGCTCGACACGGGGCGCATCGCAGAGCTGCGGAGAGAACTGGATTTTGGATTGGAGAACTTCAGCCTGCCGCAACTGGCGCTGGAGTTGCTGCGGGGCCCGAGTACGGGTGCAAGGCCTGAGCAGGAGCCTGTTGCCGTCGAAGTGATGTCGTTCCCCAGTTCGCCGGTTGACGCAGTGAGCGGGGTGGCGCGAGTGCTTGGAAACGAAGTACGAGGTCCAGACGTAGAAATAAGAAATCGGTCGCGACGCCAGGTGACAAGCATCGAAATGGGCTGGATTCTGCGGGATGACCGCGGGCGGGATTTTGTGGCGGGCTCGGTTCCGGCAAAGATTCGTTTAGGTCCGGTGGGCACGGCGCGAATGACCGAGAAGGGCTCTCTGCGCTTTTTGCAGCAAGGCGGCGAACCCCTGCCTATTGAGGAGCTATTGGCCTTCGTTAACAGCGTGGAATTCGACGACGGATCGTTATGGATACCTAGCAGGGCGGACATCAGCAGAGCCACCAACGATCCAGTATTGCGGCGGGAACTGACGAACTCGCCCGAGCAGCAACGGCTGGCGAGCCTTTACCGGAGAAAGGGAATCAACGCCTTGTCAGCTGACCTGAAGCGGGTGAACTGAGGACGATAGGAGGTTGAGAGTGCGGGCGGCAAGAAAAACGACTGATGAACTGGCTCAATTTGTGGGTCGTCCATTCGAAGGGTTATCCCTGGCGGAGCGATGGCTTCTGGCGGGCTGCTGGATTGCAACCGAACGGTACTCACCGGAGCGACTTCCGCTGCGCATTATGGAGGCGGTAGCGCCGAGCGCCGCGGCCTGCATCGAACAATTGAAAGTGCGCGGTTTAGATCCCGCACGGTATGAATTTCAAGCGATGGAGCAGCCGTACCGGCCGTCGTAACCGCGGATCCGGATGCAGTTGTTGACAGGCTTGGTAGACTAAAAAAGATCGGGGCGTGGCTCAGCCTGGCTAGAGCGCCTGGTTCGGGACCAGGAGGTCGGAGGTTCGAATCCTCTCGCCCCGACCAATTTATTCAATAACCTACAAGTAAGCGGCTCAAAAACAGCCCACCCACTTGCCCACCCAGATGGATTTGCTTCGTTCCTCGAAGGTGCCTATACTGCGGCCATGGCAGGCGACGCGATCACCGGTCTCAATTCAGCACTTCAGCCTAGGGCGAAGGTAAGCCTCGGCGAACCGATCGATTTCGACGTCAGACGACTCGGGCGCGGGATGCCCGGGAGCCAAGCGCCCGAGGGCTGGATCAAGAAAATCGAGCGCCGGCGCGAGGGCAAGGTCTGGGTCGGGTTTTTTCATCTCTGGACAACCGATGCAAAAGGAACGCGCGTGCGCCTGAAGAAGGAAAAGACGCTCGGACCCGCATCGATGCCAAAGCATGAGGCACTGCAGAGGCTCTCCCTCTACATTGAGGAATACACTGGCCGCCTCACCAAACAGGGCCATTCGATCGTGACGTTCGCTGATCTCTGGAAAGCGTTCTGTGCAGTAAAGTCGGGGCGCTGGTCGAAGAAGACTAGAGAGGATCTGAAGTACTTGTTCGGCAAACACGTTCTTCCGATTATCGGCGATCACCCGCCCCGCGAAATCAGTCTGACACCACTTCAGATCCTCGTGAATAAGCTCGCTGAGGACGGGTACTGCAAATCAGCCGTCGGCCAGATCCGCACATATGTCAAGGCGTGTTTCGAGTACGCGGCGGATGAGGATCTCATTGAGAAGAATCCCGCACGCAAGCTCGTTATGCCAAACATTAAAAAGAAATCCTGCGAGCGCTTCTTGAGTGTGCCTGAGCTGCGTGCCTTGCTCGCTCAGGCATCCCCTCGCGAACACCTCGTCTTGCGGATTCTAGCGGTATGTGGCCTGCGACCAGCGGAGATTCTGGTTCTGCGAATTGAAGATTTTGAAGGAACACAGCTGCGCATAAACGAGGCCCTGAAGGAGCGCCAACGGGGTGAAGACCGAATTGGAAGTACGAAAACGGCTGAGAGTGACAATTACGTTCCGGTCCCACCAGACTTGGCCCGCGAGATCGCGGAATGGATCAATGGGCATCCCGATCGGGACAATCCTCGGGCATTCCTGTTCCCAAACTCAGTAGGGAGCGCATTCAGCGTCGGAAATTATCTCAAGCGGCATCTGAAACCACTCGCGGACGCCGTTGGGATCCACGATCTTACGCACCAGGCGTTTCGGCGCACTTCTTCTACACACATCCAGAATCACGCTACCGTTAAGGACATGCAGCGACATCTCCGACATTCGGACCCGAAGACCACGCTGCGGCATTACGCGAAGGTCATCCCAGAGAGTCTGCGTACGGCTGTGGCCGCTCTGGATGCACACATCACGGGTGCTACCGCCAAGTCCGCCTGAAGGCGGAGATTGTTCCTCGCCGGCCCAGGTGGGGGAATTTATTTGGCAAGATCTCCGGAATGCTGTAAACAAAATCTGTGACCGGCCGATCGAGCGCGAGGCGAACATGCAGCGAGTGAATGGAACTACCGAGAGTGACCGTCTTTCGATTGTTGCGTTTGACGGCCGCCCTATACGGCAGCTCGTCAGAACGAGGGATGTGGCTAAAAAGCTGGGAGTCAGTATTTCGTGGGTCATCCAGCACGCCTCAGGCAAACGCAGACCGTATCTCCCTGCAGTCAAAATGGGCCCTGGAAGGAGTCCACTGAGGTTCGATCCTTCCGATGTTGAGAAGTTTATCGATGAGTGTCGACGGATTGCATCACAGCGCGCAGGATGTGCCGGGAGGTGAATTTGTCTTTCCGCGTGACTGCAATCTGCGGCGAATTTGACGGGAAGCGCGCTCAGGTTCGCAGGCGAGTTGCTCGAGCGGCGAGGAGGTTAGGATGCGGATCGAAAAAAATCAGTTCGTAGGCGGTCTACCCGCACGAGACGTTCGAGGTTTCATGCGATCTGCCGCGGGTACGATAATTCGTCCGCGAACAGTGGCGCAGCAGTGTGGTTGTCGAGCAAGGAGGTAGAACATTTCCTCAAAGAACTCAAAAACGAAGGATTGATCAGCCCCAAGGAGGGCTACTGGGAGGCGACCGCGAGGGGGTATGCATTTGCAATGGCCACTGCTGCCAAGGCGCTTCGCAAATCGACGGCGGAGCAACTCGTAGCTGACATAATTGGAGTCGGGCGTTCTGATATGAGACCTCGGCCATCAAACGTTCCCACGCTGGGCGACCGTTCGGCGCCACCGATCTTTTCCGGCCTGTCAGCGGGACCAAATCTGGTGATAAGCCGTTCGGTAATGGTTGGCGCGGCAACAAGCGCAATTTGGATGCGGTGCTCCCGAAGCGCCGGATTAGGCACGAAGAACGGATTAAGGCGCGCATAGTTATATTGCTGGAAGCGTGCAAAGACTTCAGCGTTCAGCGATTTAATGAATTCGAAATAAAGAAGCACGCCGGCAAGCGCCGAAATGAAGGCGAACGAGGTTAAGACAACCTTGTCTTCTGACTGGACCCGCAGCTGCCCGGCCGAGCACAACTGTTTGAAGGCCGATTCATACGGTTTTCCCACCAGGGGCGTTTGACTCAGGTCGGGGAACATCGCAGTGATCTGCTGGGCCTCAGCCGTGGTGATCAGCTCGTTAGACCTGACCCGCTCGAGGCTGATGCCCAGTTGCTCAGCGATGTGCTGGAAATATGAGTCCTCTCGCGGCGTCGGTGGATAGATGCACTGGAGGCAAGCAGCAGCCGCATCGAACGAATTCTGGTGAAGCACGACTTCATCGGGACTCGTGGAGGCATCCCAAACGCGCCTAGGTAGAAGGTGTTGAAATTCCCGTCGCGTGCTACGGCGGTCCGGTGCAGAGATGAGCGATTCGATGCCGAACGCATTATCGGTGTTGTACTCATCCTGGAAATACTCCTGTAACCGAAGTGGGATTGGGTCACGCCGGCCTGGTGCTCGGACTGGAGGTCTCGCGCTTGGCCCGGAACTCGAGCGACTGGTATCGCCTGCTCGAAATCTGTGCGTTGACCAATACACTGCTGCTCGATGAAGACGGTCTATATCATCCGGGTGACTTCAACGACCGCTTGCTCTTGGGCTTAAAAGGCACCATGTCGGAAGTGGAGCTGCATTTACTACGAAGCCGCATGCGCGGCGGGTTGCTCAACAAAGCCAAGCGGGCAGAACTGAAGATGTACTTGCCGATCGGGTTTGCCTACGATGCGGTGGGCCGCGTCGTGCTCGACCCGGATCAGCAAGTGCAGCAGAGCATACAACTGGTCTTTGATACGTTCCAGCGTACCGGCTCAGCCTTGTCCGTGGTGCGTGAGTTCCAGAGAAAAGGCTTGCGATTTCCTCGCCATCGACGGGCCGGGCCGGACCATGCCGATGTGGTCTGGAAGCAGTTGAGCTATTCGATGCTAAACCGTCTGCTGCACAATCCGCGCTATGCCGGCGCGTTTGTTTATGGACGCACGAAGACCCAGAAGAGCGCCGATGGCCAAGGCCAATCGGCGCACCGGTTACCCTTTGCGCAATGGCAGGTTGTCGTGAAAGAGGCGCACCCAGGCTACGTGAACTGGGAACAGTATGAAGCCAATCAAGCGCAACTGCGGGAGAACACGACCCAGGCCGGCAGCCGGCATGGTCCGGCGCGCGAAGGCTCGGCGCTACTGCAAGGCCTGGCACTGTGCGGCGTCTGTGGCCAGCGTATGCATCCTCGTTACGCCACGAATGGACGCCGCCTCTGGCCCTATTACGTCTGTCCGCGTCAGGACCTGGAGGGCGGGAGGCTGAAGTGCCAGCATGTGCCAGGCTACGTAGTCGACCGAGCCGTCAGCAATCTTTTGGTCGCGGCCGTGACGCCGGTGGCCCTGGAACTGGCGCTCTCGGTTCAGCAGCAGATCCAGCAGCATCTGGAGCAGGCCGACCGGCTGCGGCGAACGCAGGTGGATCGCATCCGCTATGAGGCGCAACTGGCCCGGCGCCGTTATCTGCAAGTGGATCCCGACAACCGCTTGGTAGCCAGCATGCTGGAAGCCGACTGGAATGGCAAGCTGCGGGAAATGGCCGAAGCGGAACAGGACTATGAGCGGCAGCGGCAAGCGGATCGCCTGACCATGGATGAGCAACAAACGAAACGGGTGCTAGCGCTTGCACAGGACTTCCGGCAACTCTGGCAAGATCCAAGCCTTTCCCACCGGGAGCGTAAACGTGTCGCCCGGCTCTTGCTGGAGGATGTCACCGTGGTCAAGACAGACCAGATCGCGATCCATATTCGGTTCCGTGGGGGTGCGACTGAAACTTTGCACATACCGACGCCGCCCAGCGCTTGGCAAAAAAAAAAGAGGCCAATCGCTCTGCTGGCTGAAATCGATGGTTTGCTGGAGGAGCGGAACTGCGACGAGATTGCGTTCTTGCTCAATGCCCGAAACGTGCGAACCAGTGACGATAAGCCGTTCACCGCAAGCCGAGTCGACCATCTGGCGCGCTATCACCATCTGCCGAGCCGCCAGGCTCGCTTACGGGAGAAAGGATATCGGACTCTGCCAGAAATAGCCGCTCTGCTGGGCATCAGTGAAAGCGAAGCCTGGCGGCGTCGAAAGCAAGGCAGGCTACTGGGCATATCGTACGGAGTGAATAAGTATCTGTACGAAGCTCCTACGGCGGACCGCCATCAACCCACCACCGAGGTCGCAGTATGAAGCGCAGACTTATCCGCTAGCCTACGAGCACGTATCCGAACTGTTGACCGAGAGAGGTCTCCCGGTGGATGCCAGTTGTATTTGGCGTTGGGTACAAGCGTATGCTCCGGAATTGACTAAGCGCTGTCGGCACCATCTAAAGTCCACAAACAAGAGCTACCGTGTGGACGAAACCTACATTAAAGTAAAAGGCCAAGTAAAGTACTTGTACCGAGCCGTGGACTCCACCGGGCAGACCATCGATTTCCTACTCACGGCCAAGCGGGACGCCGCAGCCGCGAAGCGCTTTTTTCTGAGGGTCTGGAGCTGTTCTGCGAATCCGATTCCGCGCGTCATCAACGTGGATAAGAACCCCGCCTATCCAGCGGCCATTCACGCTCTGAAGCACCAGGGTGTGCTGCCCCAGCGAGTCCGTCTACGCCAATGTAAGTTCCTCAATAACGTGATCGAACAGGACCACCGGACCGTGAAAAAACGGACTTGGCTGGCCAAGGGTACAACAACTTTCACAGTGCCTGGCGAACGCTCGCCGGCATTGAAACGCTGAGCATGATCCGCAAGGGACGAGTCCGCTGGGTAGCTAAGAAAGACGTGGTGGCAGAAGCCCGATTCATTGCCAAACTCTTCAGTCTCGCTGCTTGACTCCACTCCAGCTCACCACTCCAACTCGTCCATTCCCAGCTGTCCATAAAACGTCGCAATGAAATCCTTGTTCAGACCGGGTATCATGGCCCAGGTTCCCTTTAGAATTTCCCGCCCGCATACATGGCGGCCAGTATGGCTCCCCGTGCCGAAGACCGCTCTCGTGCTGATCCGCTGAACGGATGCATTATCGTTTGAGACTGGAACGATGGTTCCACAGCTCGGCCATAATTCAGTTGAGTATTAGTGCGTCCGTTCAGCGATTAATACGAGGGAGACACCGTCCCAGATTGTTTTGCCCGCTTCGGAAGGCGGCGAATCGGACATGGGCATCACGCCAATAGTATTCGGCTGCAAGCCGAACCGTTTGTCAATGTAGCTTTTAACCATAGAAGCGCGCTGCTTTGCTCTTAAGAAGCGTTCGCTGGGCGATCCTGGGGTGGCATATCCTTCAACGACCATCGGACTGTTCGGTAGGTAAGGAACGAGAGCGCTCATGGCGGTGTCGATTTGTTCTTGACCGTCTTTCGTCAGTTCCTCTCTGTCAGCAGACGTGGAGGAGAATAGCTCGTTGTTACTCAACCAGACCCGCTTATAAGAATGGCCTTTCACGAATTTGCTCGAACGGTACTGAGCTGGGGTCATGTGATGCAAGTTAAAATAACCACGCCTTTTAAAGAATCCGCGCAGAAAGAAGTTGTGTTTGAGCGCCTCGGTATCGGCCGCTAGATTGCTCATGGTTGTCCGCGCGCTCGCGATGGCGCCCTGCAAATTTGCGGCTGCGTTTTCGTCGCCGGTTGGGCCATGGTTGAATGAAGCGATGGCTTCGTTCACCTGCTCGGTGACCCGGCGGCTGCTTTCCAGCACCGCTTGAGCTTGGCCGAGTAAATCCTTCCGCTGAAAGTCGGCGAGTATGTCATTGATGCGGGCGGAGGCATTGTTCGCGTTAAGAGCCGATTGACGTGCATTACTTACTATTTGATCGACATTCCCCGGGAGCTTCTGGTCTGTGAGAAGCTTGCCAACGGTTCCCTGGCCCTGCTTTACTTGTGCCACTATTTCACTCACATCTTGTGAAGCCTTTCTGCTGGCGGCTACGATCTTCAGCAAATCAGGGCGCACTGCGACGATTGTCTGGTCGGTATGATGTGCCGCCGAGTCTACCGAATGGAGCGTGCGATCCGCCCCGGCTCGCAGATCGTCGATACTGGTCTGAGTCGTTTTGAGCAGGTTGTTACCCTGCTGCATCAGATCTGCAATATCAAATGGCTCCTGGCTGGGTATGGTGCCTCCGGGAGCCAATTCAGGCCTGCGTCGTGTTCCCTTCTGAATATCGAGAAAACTGCTGCCCGCCAAACCCATTGTCTTGATCATTGCTACCGAGTCCGTCCGCACAAGCGGATGTAGATTTTCCCGGATGCGTAGCTTAATGCGAAACCGGCCATCCGGACCATTCGGCAGCTGTGTCTCCTGCACCTCTCCCGCCTCCATGCCAGACACGCGGACTTTTGCTCCGTTCTGCAAGCCGCTCAGGTGATCGAATTCCGTGTAAACCTCGAAATTGTCATTGAACAGCATTTGCCGGTTGCCGATACAAAACAATCCGGCACCGAATAGAATCAAACCTCCGATCACGAAGACTCGCGTGCCAAGCCGATGAGAAGAACGCATCAGAAGCCCTCCTGCGAGACAAACTGTTTCACAAGTGTGTTGTCGCAGCGCGCCAATTCGCTTGGTGAATCGCACGCGATGATCCTTCCTCCATCCAGAATCGCGATTTGATCGGAGATGTGCCGCACCTCAGTCATTTTGTTATCAACAACTAAAAGCGTGGTGCGACGGCGTTGTTTCAGGTCGAGCAGCAGCTTACGAACGAGCTCAGCGGTGATGGAATCGAGGCCGTTCCATGGATCGTCGAGCAAAAGAATGGCAGGATTGCACGCGAGTGCTCTCGCGAACCCCAGAAGCTTGCGCATCCCGACAGAAAGATCGACTGGCATTTTGTGACCGACCTCTTCCAGGCCTACTTGCTGAAGCTGCTGGCGAACTTTCTCCTGAATCTCAATCTCCGGCTTTTCGCAGTTGTATCGCAAAGGGAAGGCAATGTTTTCAGCCACTGAGATGGAATCGAAAATGGCGGCATTCTGAAATACAAAGCCAGTTGATTGCCGAATTCGCAAAAGGTCCGGAGCATCTAAAGCAGTGATCTCTTCCTGATTGATAAATATTCTGCCTTGATCCGGCTTGAGTAGGCCGATGGACAATTTGAGAGCGATTGTCTTTCCAGTTCCGCGGCGCCCGAGAATTGAAAATGCGGTGCCGCGAGGAATCTCAAAACTGACATCGTCCAGCACGCGTGTCGCACCAATGGATTTCGATACCTGATCGAATCGAACGGCCACATCCAGGTTCATTCGGCACCGCCCGGAAACCAGAAGGACATCATCTGATTCAGAATGAGATTCAAGACAATTACAAATAAGGAGGAGACTACAACACTGTGCATGGAAGCACGACGCACTCCGGCGGCATTCTCTTCGACAGTATAACCGAGATAAGAAGCAATCGTACCGATCACGAATCCCGAAACCGCAGTGGTCAGTGTCGGCAGGATGTAATCACCCCATCCAACCCGGTCGAATACGCGGCCGACATAAATCCGGAGAGACATCTCTGAATTTACTGCCTCCCAGAAAAACCCACCTGCAATCTCGGCGAAGCTCATCAGCGTTGTCAAAATGGGTAACGCGATGATACACGCGATCACGCGAGTGATCACCAGGTGTCGGAACGAATCGATCGCCAGTGCTTCGAGAGCATCGATCTGCTCTGTGGTACGCAGGACGGCGAGTTCGGCTCCGATGGCCGCGCCCACACGTCCGGAGACCAAGAGCCCCGTCATCAGAGGCCCCATTTGACGGAACATCGTGCGCGATAGTTGGGCGGGAATTACAGAATCCACCGCGCCGAAATTCACGAGTGCCGTCCAGATCAGTTGAGCCACAACGATGCCCACGACAACTCCGGCAACAAGGATAAGGGGTACGGAGCGCCAGCCTATTTCATACAGTTGACGAGAGATCTCCGCGGAATTCCAAGGCGGGTGAAGGAGTTCGCGGAGCGTACGAAAGACAAACCGGATGAGGCCGGTGGATGCTGCCCGCAACCGGCGGAGGGAAAAGGCATCACTCGGTGCTTGACTATCGCTGATTGAGGTAGTTGAGTTTCGCAACATCAGGATCGCCTCAAAAGTCTTATACTCTCATCTCGGTTCGATGCACCCAGTACGCTCAATCGTCGTCGCGATTGAAGAAGAAACACGACTTCGGAGTACCCGGGCAGATCCAGTTTCCGACCCAATAGCAAATTTCGTCGGCAGCATGCCCTTCGCGATCCTTCACCTTGGATGGTTTGGCGCTTAGGTCGTAATAAATCTAGGCATACTGGGGGGGAAGTGGAAATTCGACCCCTACCCGTTTGCTCTCCTTTGCATGTTAGTGCCTTTAAGGCGTTCTGCTTTCGACTTTCGTTCTGACCAAGCAGAACCGAATGGCCCAGCGCGCTGAAACTCTTGGGGGCACATTCATAGCC
The DNA here is from genome assembly GCA_035475295.1 of Bryobacteraceae bacterium. GTDB lineage: Bacteria > Acidobacteriota > Terriglobia > Bryobacterales > Bryobacteraceae > Bog-105. Next base: position 4,809 of record DATIMM010000074.1, on the reverse strand, counting down.
GTTGGAGACATGACCCAGGTCGTTGGCGGCGATCGCGTAACCTCGCGTCTTGTCTTCCACTTCCGCGACGGTCCAGTCGACGACGACACTACAGTGTTCACACAGCGTAGCGTATTCCGGCTCGTCAGGGACGACCATATCCAACGCGGGCCCGCCTTCCCAAGATCTTCCGATGGATTCATCAATGCCTTGGCCGGGCGGATTACGTGTCATACGAGGGACGGGAAAATCAGGCACGATTACCTGGACCTGCCATTTGACCTCTCGAATGGCCTTCCGCCCACCTCCTGATGAATGTTCTTCCTTCGACCCCTGAGACGAAGCTTCCGTTTCTCGCGCCAACGGAGAAGGGGTGGGTCATACATGTCTCGATCAAACCGGCCGGAGAAATTCCTTCTACGGTCGGCGGCATCGAGCGGAAGCCATCGATTTTGTTCTCCACGTTGAGCTGGTCGGCCTGACCGGGATCATTGCTCCCATGATTGGTAAGCAGCTACCCGGATTACCACATATGGATCCTCGGCGGCGCCTCGCCCGCGTTTATGCGAGAAGAAGGTCAGCTCTACGAGGGCGGCCCAATCTGGCGCATCGAAACAAATTAATCCCCAATTTTCGCACTAGGAAACCTATAGAAGAGCGGGCCGTATAGGAACGGCCGTCGCACCCCCAAATTTACGGCGTGCTTCAGCTGATGAGAGCCTCGGGGTTTTGCGGTAGCAACGAATTCTCCGACTCAGCACATTTAATTTCATCTGCCCCGAAAGGAAAGCACATGCCAAAAAGTAATACCTTACAGCAATCAGCCACGACTGACCCGAAGTGGGTAGGACCAAAGCCAGACCCGCAGCAGGAGAAAATCGCGCATCCAGGCTTGACGGAAGACATGCGCACCCGACCCGATCACGGCGAAGAGTCCTATCAAGGATTGGGCCGGCTTACGGGTCGAGCGGCGATCATTACGGGCGCGGATAGCGGCATTGGACGCGCGATTGCGCTCGCGTTTGCGCGGGAGGGCGCTGACGTCCTTTTCACGTATCTCCCTGAGGAGGAGGAAGACGCCAACGAAACAACCCGCTGGATCGAGAAAGCGGGACGCAAGGCCGTCAAGATTCCCGGTGATCTGCGGGAAGAGCAGCATTGTCAGACGGTGATCGACCGTGCATTCCAGGAGTTTGGAAAGCTGGATCTGCTCGTAAATAACGCCGCAATAACGCCGCCTTTCAAATGACTCACGAGAAGATCGAGGAGTTCACGACGGAGGAGTTTGACCGCACGTTCAAAACCAACATTTACGCCTTATTCTGGCTGACACGCGCCGCGCTACCACGGATGCAGCCAGGTAGTGCGATCCTCAATACCACTTCGATACAAGCCTATGATCCGAGTCCTAATCTGCTTCCTTACGCCGCGACGAAAGCAGCTATCGTGAGCCTGACCAAGACGCTGTCGCAACTGGGCATGAAACAGGGTGTGCGCGTTAATGCAGTCGCATCCGGGCCTGTATGGACGCCGCTGATTCCTGCGACGATGCCGGCGGAAAAGGTTAAAAGCTTTGGCAAAGACACGTCCTTCGAACGGCCCGCACAGCCAATCGAAATCGCACCCGTTTTTGTCTTCTTGGCTTCCCAGGAAGCCAGTTACATCACAGGCGAGGTCTACGGAGCGACGGGTGGCCAAACACCCTTTTAACGAAACGGCAGGCGTGTTTTTCTTGTGATGGAGCAAGCGAGGCGGGACCGAGCCGCTGCGGAACGCTTCTTCCGTCACCTATTGCGTAGCTCGGACACTGTGCCGCACACCGTAGTCACCGACCTTGCAGCTATTCCGCCGCTCTCGCGCGAGTACTGCCCAAAGTCAAGCATAAGCGTGGGCATTGGCACAATGATCGGGCCGAAAACTCCCACCATCCAAGCCGTGAACGGGAGCGGCGGGTGCGCCGGTTCAAGTCACCAGAACAAGCGCAACGATTTCTTTCCATTCACAGCATGGTCAGCTCTCATTTTCGGCCGCGACGTCACCGCCTCACTGCTGCCCGATATACGGGGTCCGTCGGCAACGCTTCCAGCAGTGGAACACGACCGTACAGGCCCGTGCGCTCGAGATCTCATAACCACAGCCCATCCTGTGCAGAATAAACTCGGCTGATTCGCAAGCTCGATTTACCTTCCGCCGTTAACTTGTCAATATCCGCACGACAGGTCATAACGGTGATCTTTTCTGCGAGGTGAACAGATGATGCGCCCTGCTGCCGAGCGATCCGATCCCGACACTGGGTCAGGATGGTTTCCGGTCTCGCCACGGAGCGAGCCTGATCTGGTTGTCTAACGACAGTTCGGGAGTAATCGGCGAGACCCAAGCTGGCAGGAATACCGGGGTGGGTCGCACGATCCAAGTTCCAGCCATCATTTCAGAGTCCCACTGGTTGTTCTATGGTGGCCCAATTAGGAGAGACCGTAAGAGCGACTTATCAGATCCTGCTTGACATACTGGTGCTTGCAGCGTTTGTACCGTCCATGTACATCTTCGTTTCGGAGTGGTGCTTTTCCAGCCCCATCGCATCGTGCTGCGGGCTTGTGATTACGTCCTTTTCTGTTGAGTTATCGCTGGTGCCATCGGCCGGTGTTATCCGCTCTCATTCATGAGATGAAGGCGTGCAGAGGAGTTGCAGCATTGACGATTGCCGGACCGAGCATGCACTGCTGTTACGATCGGCGCAGCCGTCTGGGTATCGAAACATACGAGGTGCGTCATGCGAACAGATTCCTACACAGCTCAAAGACTCGGGCGGCTTGGGCTGTCCGGTCCCATTTCCTCGCTATCATCGAGGCGTTGGGACACGATTGTCGTCGGTGCGGGTCATAACGGACTTACCTGCGCGGCGTATCTGGCGCGAGCGAAGAAACGCGTCCTGGTCCTGGAAAGCCGAGAGCGAGTGGGCGGCGCATGCACAATAGAGGAGCCTTGGCCCGGCGTTCGTCTGTCGCCCTGCGCGTACCTGGCCGGGCTGCTGCATCCGCTGGTGGTCGCCGAGTTGGGACTCGTGGAGCGGGGGTTCAAGTGGACTCCCGCGAGCAACGGTCTGTTCGTTCCGTTTGACGATGGCAGCAGTGTCCAGTTATACGACAATGAAGAGCTGTGCGAGCAAGAAATTGCGCGCTTGTCGCCGCGTGACGTGAAGGGCTGGCGCGCCATGTCCGCCTTGATCAGCCGCCTTCGGGATGCGTTGCGCCCAGCGCATGAGAGCGACATGTGGATCGGTGACGCACCCACTCGCAAGGAGATCGAATGCAGGGTTGGTGGCGATGTCAATGCGATGGGTCTGTTATTCGAATGGTCGATCGAGGAGTTTGTCGCGCGTTACCTTGAGGATGAGCGCTTGCAGATAGCGTACCTGGGGCAGGGCGTGATCGGAACCAACGCAAGCCCGTTCGACCCGGGAACGGCTTCGATTCGGTTTCATCATGCGTCAGGCCGATTGGGCGGGCTGCCCGGGGCGTGGGGGTATGTGCAGGGCGGCATGGGCATGGTGTCGTTCCTGCTTTGCGATGCAGCGCTGGAGGCGGGGGCAGTGGTCGTGACAGGGACGCCGGTGACCGCAATGGTTCCGGGTGAAGGCGTGGTGCTTGCTGGTGGAGAACGCATTCCCGCCCCGGTGACGATTTCGAATGCTGATCCTGTGACGACGCTGGGTTTGCTGGGGACGGCCGCGGACGAGGGCTGGCGCGAGCGGGTGAATGCCATCCCGATGACAGGCTGCACGGTGAAGCTGAACGTGTGGCTGCGCGAACTGCCCAATTTCAGAGCGCGTCCGGGAGTGTGTGAGCCGCACCATTTCGGTCAGTTGAACACGCCGCTGACGAAGCAGGAGTGGCGGTCTGGGTTTGCGGCGGCGCGCCAAGGACGGCTGCCGGAGCGCCTCTGGACCGAAATCTACTTTCAGAGTGTGCATGATCGCAGCATTGTTCCAGGGACGACGCATGCGATGAGTATGTTTTGCCAATACGTTCCGTACCGGTTTGCGGAAGGGAGTTGGGCCGATCATCGGGAACGGGCCAAGTCGCTGGCTCTCGATTCACTGGCGCGCTATTGCAGCAATGTACCGGATGTCGTGATAGAGGCGGAAGCGTTGGGCCCTCCCGATATCGAGAGCAAAGTAGGACTGACGGGCGGTCACATTTTCCAGGGTGAATGCCTGCCACAGTACATGTGGAGCAAGCGACTGGCCGCCCGAACTCCCATGCGAGGCATTTATTTGTGTGGAGCGGGAACCCATCCCGGAGGCAGTGTGATCGCGATCAATGGCCGCAATGCGGCGATGGCCGTATTGGCGGATACGGTGACATGATTTCGGTTTTGTTTCGGAAACATCCACTCACATCCAAAACCCGGCTTGATCGATCCCCGTTGCGAGGGGGACGTTTCGGCGCAAAACTGGCAGCACTTATATAGGAAGAGAGACACTGTTCGATACCGGATACGACAGCATCGTGCTCGACTCGTTCGGCGAGGAGCTGATGTACGAGTAAGAGGTAAGAAATCGGCCGTCATAGGCCTGTCGACGTGGCGTTTGGTCCGAAGCTAGAATACTGATTTAAGACCTGATGTATCACGCCGCCGCACGATAGGAGTAGTTCAACGTCCCACTGAGCCGTTCGCGGCCGCGAATGACGCCAGCTATTGCAATTTTCTGCCGTTTATAGGGCATAGCGGCAATGACGAAACCAGCCCCTGGCGTCCTGGGCAGTAATGGTGCGTAAACCATCGCCGACCGCTTGCTCCAGGACCGGCCCGAGCCGTGCTTTTGCTGAT
>DATIMM010000073.1:0-6020 GCA_035475295.1 Bryobacteraceae bacterium | reverse complement strand
CCAGATGCAGCGCACCTTGCTTCGCGGAATCGCCTGGGCCGGCAAACAACCAGTTGATACCCTGGTCAACTACGTCGCGCCTCCCCGCCCCACTCGCCCCGCTCTGCCTCCCACCTCTACCCACTAGCCGAGAGATGAAAGGATTACGCCATCGCTTTGGGTTACAGCTGCCAAGACAAACACGTAGCCAGGAACCAGCCGGGTGCGAAGCGCACCGCGTTTCGCAAGGTAGATCCGCCCTGCAAGTAAAGGCTCACGAATCCTCCGGAGGGCCTTACGAAATCTGCGATCCCTATCATAGTCTGTGAAAATGAGAACTCCTATTGAGAGATGCTTTCGAGTTGGAACAGGGCTTGCGCTTGCCTTCGCCTTTGCCGCAGGCGCCTCCCTGGCAGCGGACGGGCCGCCCACGTGGGCCTACGGCACACAACCAATCGCCACATCAGGAAGTCCCGCAGCCACTCACGGCACCCAAAAGCCCCAGACCGCACCTAGCACGCTGAAACATCTCCCCGGAAGTGCCTCGGAGTTTACTCAAGCGCAAATTAGCAACAGATTCGGCCCGGCCGATTGGTATCCTGGCGACCATCCCGAGATGCCTGGCATAGTGGCCCGCGGCCGCAAGCCCGACATATGGGCGTGCTCGCTGTGTCATTACCCAAACGGGAAAGGGCGTCCGGAAAATGCCGGCGTTGCTGGCCTCCCCGTTTCGTACTTCATACACCAGATGCATGATTTCAAAAACGGCCTCCGGAGGAGCGCCGATCCGCGGAAAAAGAACACCAACCTCATGGCGTCGTATGCGAAAGCAATGACCGAGGACGAAATCAAAGCAGCGGCGGACTACTTTGGAACGATGAAGTGGACACCATGGATCAAGGTGGTGGAGACCGATAGCATTCCCAAGACGCGCCTTTCGGTCGGCATGTTCCTCCCGCTGGAAGGCGCCGGTAAAGAACCTCTGGGTCAGCGGATTATAGAGGTGCCGGAAAACCCCGACGCCACAGAGGCACTTCGTAATCCCCGGTCCGGATTCATAGCGTATGCCCCGTTTGGCAGCATCAAGAAAGGTGAGGCATTGGTAACGACTGGTGCGAGCAAAACGGTTCAGTGCGCCGTTTGCCATGGAGCCGATTTAAAGGGCATGGGGCCAGTCCCTGGTATTGCAGGTCGTTCGCCCAGTTATCTCGTCAGACAGCTGTATGACATGCAGCAAGGTACCCGGAAGGGCGAGTGGACTGAATTGATGAAACCCGTTGTCAGCAACCTGAGCCAGGAAGACATGTTGAATATCGCGGCTTACGTCTCATCGCGCACACCCTAGGGGTGGCGTTGATTACGGCAGCGGGTGTGCCAGCTTCAGTAACGCGCGGGCACCAGGTCGATCTCAGCTCCACTTCAATACGGTTGTCGATTCGACCTTTGCTGGGTCCAGTTCGATCGAAAACCCCGGACCTTCAGGAAGAGAGAAGCGGGCCCTGCGAGGAACCGGCGGATTTTTCTCGAAGTGATAATAGTTCCTCATCTTATTGATGAGATATTCGGCCAGCGGGAATGTCATGGGAGACTGGCTTGCGATCACGTGCAGTGCTGCATGGATGCTGTGGCCATGTGGAATCACGGGTACGTCATGCAACGAGGCGACGGTTCCAATCTTCAATAGTTCGGAGATGCCTCCACACCATTCAGGATCTGCTTGCACTACGGACAGGGCGCCCGCTTGCAGATAGCGCTCCACCTCCCAACGTCCGTAGAAATGCTCACCGGAAGCTATGGGAATCGTTGTGCTTCGGTGGAGCGTCACAAAACTCTCCAGCTTCTCCGGGTGCGTCGATTCTTCCATCCAGTGAGGGCGGTATTTCTCGACCTGATGGGCCCATTCAAGTGCATAGTCCAGATCCCATCCGCTAAACGAGTCGAACATCAGCTCGGTATCGTCCCCTAACGTCTCGCGAAGAATCCTCACCAACTCGACATTTTTGCGCATACCATCCGGACCCGAACCTGGCCCGTACGCCAGAAACCACTTCTGGTAGCGGTAGCCTTCCTTTTGCAAAACCAGGCACCGATTTCTTACGGCCTCGGGTTCCAGGGAGAATCCGAGGCAGCTGGCATATGCCTCCACGGAGTTGCGGGTCGGACCACCTAGTAGCCTATAAACCGGAACGCCATAGTACCTCCCACGAAGATCCCAAAGGGTGTTATCGACAGCACTGATCGCCATCATGAAGATGCCCGCTCTGGAATGCCGGTTGGAGCGATACATCTGATCCCAAACGGCCTCACTCGCCAAGGCGTCCTTGCCGATCAAAAACGAGCGGAGTTCCTGATCCACCATAATTGCCGCTTCACGATCGATCGGCCCATACAATCCATGTGCTCCGCCGGTCGTCTGGATTCGCAAGTAGATCGCTTTGACGGTTCGGGTCTGTATTTGGCGTGGGCTCTCCTTGTAAGGCTCACGACGCAAATCGTCGTAGATGTCGAGCGGGTTTACTTGAAACTGCGCGTTCGCCCCAGTTTGAGATTCATAGTGGCCGGTGAGTTCCGTAATTTCCAAGTTGGCGATTTTCGAGTCCCGGCCGGATCTCACCGGACGGTCCCCGGCTATCTGTCCTTTCATTGGTTGTCCAACTACGATAGGGACAGTACCGGCTATGGCCTTCCCGGCGAGGTCGATAAGCCGTCTTCGACTTACGGATGTGGCGCTGCTACTATCAGTTCGCATTGATTGAATCGAGTTTACTTGTCCTGTCGGCGAGTGGGCATTAGAGCTTGCGGATAGTGCACACCCTACTGCTTCGGTCCACTACGTTCGTACCGTCCTTTATCCGCTATCCGCGGCGAGACTGGACGCTTTCGCACATTCATGTTATTTGGGAGCGGCTGTAGCGGAGACACCTCCGTTCACTTGACCTTGACCCCGCCGATGTTGACCAATATCCGGTACAGATTCACTGACGAACGCGGTGACGTCCTTGGCTGCTTTGGTTTCCATGCCAGGCTTTTGCAGGAACCCGAGATCCCGGAACCACTCGATGAAGCGAAATTGCCACGTACCAAACGGAGTGTCATTCCGGTCCGTCAAACCACCCGTCATGTGACCACCGTCCGGCAACGGGTCCCCAGGGTGGCGGCCTTTTCCGTAAATGTGCATCTCGATGTTCGGCACGCCGACGGCCAGCATCGCGCTGAAATATTCGATGGCCCAGACAGCATGAATCCGGTCTCCCGAGCCTCCGCAGGCAATGAAGGAGGGAGGAACGTTGGGCGGGATCGGTGGGGAGGTGCCGCCGGGAGCAAAGGGCGAAGGGCCTGGATAGATGACGCCCACAAAGTCAGGTCGCGCACTTACTCCCGCTAAAGGGTCACTGGGAACGCTGTTCTTCTTGTCGAACTCTTTGAAGAGGACGGCCGCGAACGTCGCCAATTCTGCGCCTGCCGAGAAGCCCAGCATACCGATCTTGTTCGGGTCAATATTCAGCTCTTTAGCATGTCCGCGCACGAGGCGAATCGCCTGAAGAGCATCATTCACAGCATCGATCTGTGGGTTATAGCCATCACTATGAAGGCGATTTCGCAGTATGATGGTGTTCACTCCATAGTTGTAGAAAAAGGGAACAAAGTCAGCGCTTTCGCTTCCCACATTCAGGGTTTTGTGGCCGCCACCCGCCACCAGGATCACGGCTGCGCCAGTGTTGAGACCGCGATCAACCGTGTGGATTTCGATGGAGGGATTGTGAATGTTGACGATGCTGTTGATTCGCCCCGGCACTGATTGACTCAGATTGTAGTGTTCAGGCTCGCGGACTCGGTTCCGATTGAGGAGCGGCGAGCCGGGTGAATAGAGAGGGATCACTATACCGCCTTGCAAGATGGGCAACGGTCTATATGGAGCGTCCGTCTCCGCCCCTGGCTTTGGCACTCCCACGGGAGCAGGAAGTGGAGCCAGCGTGGCCTGACCAGTTATCGCCGCTTGCGAAGGACTTTGAGCGCCGGCGTTCGTCAACAGCGCTGCAGACAAAGCCACCTTGGTGAGCACCCACGCGATTCTATCCTTTTGCATCATCCTTACAGTTCCCCATCATTGCCGAGAATGGAACGTTTGCGGTGAGCTTCACGTCTTCTGCAAAAATCTTCTTCGAAACGACCTGATAGTCAATGGATGCGTCCTCCCGGCTTTCTAGTCTAGCGCCAGCGATGACGAAGCACTTGGGCTGTTGGTCTGGCCAATTTCCCATCCGCGGCAATTTATACTTTGGAGTGTACTCAGCTTCAAGAATCAGCCGACTACAAATCGACAAATGACCAGATCTGCGAGGGCACCTTTGTTAAATCACGACGTAACTCGGCGCACATTTCTAGGCACAGCTATCGCTGCTCCCATTGGAATTGCCGCTGGAGTTGAAGAATGGACACAACTCTTCGATGGGCACAGTCTGAACGGTTGGCGACCGAGTGAAAACAAGCGCTCGTGGAAGGTGGTCGACGGGATGCTTGCCGCCGACGGGCCTCGTTCTCACCTGTTTTACACAGGTCCGGTCCACGGGGCGGACTTCCGGAATTTCGAGCTCGAAGTAGAACTGATCACGAAACCACAGTGCAATTCTGGCATTTACTTCCATACTCGGTACCAGGAGACAGGCTTCCCAGAGAAGGGCTTCGAGATTCAGATCAACAACACGGCACTCGGTGACGGCGGGTATCTGGAGCGAAAGAAAACAGGCTCTCTTTATGGACTCAGGAACATGTACAAACAGCTTGTTCCTGATGAAAAGCCGTTCCAAATTCGAGTGACGGTACGCGGCAAGAATGTACAAATTCGCCTGAATGGGCAACTGCTGGTGGATTACGTGGAGCCTACGCCGCCAGTAATTCCGGCCGGAGGAGAGAAGCAGCGATTCCTGGACCATGGCACATTTGCTCTCCAATGCCACAATGACGGCTCAAAGGCCTCTTATCGGAGTGTTCGCGTGCGCCTTTTACCCGACGACCTTCCCGCCTATACAGGCCCAGCGCCTGTGGTGGATGAGGTTTATCGCGAAATCATCAATATTGGCCGGCATAACGTGCCTATGGTCGATTATCATGTTTTCCTTCGTGATGGGATGACGCTTAGCGACGCATTACGGAAATCAAGAATTGATGGAATTCAATACGGAATCGCCACCGAAGCAGCCGCGGTGAAGAGCGATGCGGAGGCCGAGCGATGGCTGCGTCCTCTCACGGGCAAGCCTGTCTTTTTTGCACTCTCCACGACAAATGGTGAATGGACGAGCAAGCTTTCGCAAAGGACGGCGCTGCAATTTGATTACATCCTGGCGGACGGCCGCATTTGGCGAAGCCAGCAAGGCCAAGTGGTACGCCTGTGGGATCCAAGGGAAGCGCAAATTATTTCAGACCGGCAGGCATTTATGGACAGCCTGCTGGATCAGATGGTGAAGCGCCTCGATACGGAACCCATTGATATCTACACACACCTCACTTACCTTCCGAAAACAATGCGGCCGGGAGCGAACGAGCTCTGGACACCAACTCGCAGAGCAAAGCTGATCGATGCCCTGGTAAGAAACAAGGTGGCGATTGAACTGAACACACTGGATCAATTGCCCGGCCAGACTTTCATTCAACAGGCTAAGGATGCGGGCTGTAAATTTGGCTTCGGTACGGCGAACGGAACCGCGGCGGAGTTGCGGCGCTGCGAATACGGCCTGGAGATGGTGGAGGCCTGTAAATTGGACTGGCATAGCTTCTTTGCACCGGGCGCTTGGTGGCCCAAGGCAGCCAAACGACGCTGGCCTTCCGCCGCGTGATGAGAGTACTTATCGAGTGCGGCAATGGAGTTCGGACGGTGGTGCGCGATAGACTTGGAACTCTCGGGGTTTAGGAGAACGGGCAGGGCTGCGGGAGCAGGACCGGGCCCGGACCGGAGATATCCATTGACGTACAGACGAGGTAATCACTTTTGCTAACCAGACGAAAGGGCACCGGCACGGAAGCCGGGCCTGGGCCCGTTACAC
>DATIMM010000072.1:0-4006 GCA_035475295.1 Bryobacteraceae bacterium | reverse complement strand
TCCACGTAAACAGGAGGCGGTCTGTTCGAGCACAGGGAGGAGCCATGACGGGTACTGCATTGAGATTTGCATCGAGTGTTGCTGTCGTTTCGAGCCTGCTGGCACAGACTGCGACACGAGCACTAGGTACAACGGGAGAGGCCGGGTCCTCGACGTCTCCAGACGGAGCAGCCGCCAGAGTCGAAGTCACGACAAGGCTAGTGCTGCTGAATGTGTTGGTGCACCATCACGGCGGGGCCCCCGTCGACGGTTTATCTAAGGACGATTTCGAAGTCACGGATGCAGGCCGGCCACAGAGCATAAATGCGTTCAGCGTCAATCAACTCTCGGCGCCAAACACACGCCCCGCCGGAACTCTGCCACGGAACGTGGTTACAAACCGGCCCACAAGGCAGGAGGGAGCGCCCCCCAGTGTCACCGTCGTGCTCATCGACTCTTACAACAGGAAAGTAATAGAGCAGGAATACGTAAAACGGGAGTTACTGAAGTCTCTTAAAAAACTCCTGCCAGGAGACCAGGTTGCGATTTACACGTTCAACGCAAAAGGCTTCGCAATTGTCCATGATTTCACAAACAATGCCGAAAGCGTAAAGGCCGCTGCGTTCGACCGAGGCATCACTGGAGATGATCCAATCGACGCGATGCTTGATGACTCAAGCGTGATCTTCTCGAACTTCTTGACCAGCAACCGCATCGCGAACACTTGTGCGGCATTAAGAGCCGTGGCACACCACGTAAGCGGGATACTCGGGCGTAAGAACCTGATCTGGGTCACTGACGGAATTCCTATGTATCTGTACAGAACTTTGGAGGGAAAACCTGGTGCCAGCAATCAGAACTTTGCATCTTATGTCCTGGAGGCAGGGCAAGCTCTAAACGACGCAAATGTCGCGATATACCCGGTGGATCCGCGAGACATGATGTCAGTATGCTCGTTTCAGGCAAGTCAGCACCCGGACCCCGGGATGCTACCTAGATCCCAAACGACAGCCGGGACATCGAACATGCCCAGCCCGCCGACCTTGTCTTGTGGAGACTACGACCAAAACGGGACGACAATGACGCACTTGGCGGAAATTACCGGAGGCAAAGCCTTCCACAACATCGCTCATGCAGTACGCCAGGCCATTGATGACTCCGCAGTGACCTACACCCTGGGATACTACGTCCCTGCTTCGGATTGGAACAACGGATACCACAACGTAAAAGTGACCGTGAGGCGATCAGGCATGAATGTCCGAACGAAAAAATGCTATCTGGCACAGGACAAGCCTACGCCCAACCGCCTGCAATTAGAGGCTGCTCTGAATGACGCACTCTGGAGTCCACTGAACTCGACGCGATTGAGCGTCACAGCACGCATCGACCCGAGTCCGGATCTCCCCAATTCGAGCCGGTTTTCATTTGCCATCGAGCCTGCGGAATTGAACCTTCGAGAAGAGGGTGGAAAATACCGGGGTGGGGCAGATGTCCTGTTCATGCAAGAACAAAAAGGAGGCCAGCACGGCGCGGAGTTAATGAAGACCTTCCACATCGCATTAACCCCGGACCGTTACAAGGTACTGCTGGCGAGCGGCATGATACTAACACAGGATTTGGGAATGCAGCCGGACACAGTCGCCGTCAGGATTATCGTCGTTGATCACTCGTCTGGAGCAACAGGTTCGGTTGCGATGGCAGTCCGACCAGAGGATAAGAGCGGTAGCAATGTAACCCCGCCTGCGCGATAAAAGTACCGAGTCGTTAAGAGACCGTCGTCCAGTGATGCGACGACAGCAGTCAGTGCTACACAGGTTTGTAGCTGTTCCGGTGAGGCTGGAGACGTACCCCCGAATCCCGGGAGGTGAAAAGGAGTTTCGCAAGGACCTCTTCCAAACCGCCCAACACGAGTAGTCAAAAAAGACCGTTCCGATTCAGAGCGACACATCGGAATCGTTCGAAAACCACAAACGGACAAAATGGCCGAGATCTCAAGCGAAATTGTCTAGCAGGCTGCTGAAATTGTAGATGGGAAGGTGTGACGTAGAGGATGCGGGAGGCGTCTTTTCTGCATGCGCGGAGAAGACCTGCAACAGCATGAACTGTTCAGCTACGGATCGCTTGAAGAACGAGTGCCCGAGAGTCATCCCTTACGAGGCATCCGATCGATGGTAGATGAAGCGTTGAAGGAGCTAAGCAATCGTTTTGACGAGATCTACGGAGAGGATGGACGCAAGTCGATTCCACCGGAGCGATTACTCCGCGCGTTGCTGTTGCAGATGTTGTACTCGGTCCGTAGCGAGCGGATGCTCATGGAGCAGATGGAATACAACCTTTTGTTCCGTTGGTTCGTGGGTCTCTCAGCCAACGAACCGGTGTGGCATCCAACGGTATTTACGAAGAATCGGGACCGGTTGCTGGAGGGTGCGGTCGCTGAGGAGTTCTTTTCGCTCATCGTGGGGCAAGCCCGGAAGAAAGGGCTGTTGTCGGACGAGCACTTTACTGTCGATGGAACGCTGATTGAAGCATGGGCGGGACAGAAGAGTTTTCAGCGCAAAGGCCGCGATCAGGATCCGCTGAATCCGCCACCGTCGGATCGTAGCGGCAATCCTACTGTGAATTGGCACAAAGAGAAACGCTCAAATGATACGCACCAATCGTTGACGGATCCCATGGCACGTCTCTATAAAAAGACCCGCGGTGCCGAAGCCCGGTTAGGATATCTGGGCCATGTGCTGACAGAGAACCGGAATGGATTGGTGGTGGATGTGCGGTTAACGCAGGCCGGCGGGACCGCCGAGCGCGAAGCAGCCTTGACCATGCTGACCAGCAAACCGGCATGTAGGCGCATAACACTGGGCGGAGATCGCGGCTATGATACGCGTGGCTTTGTGGCTGCCACGCGCGAACTGAACGTGACGCCTCACGTGGCCCAAAATGATTGCAATCGCCGCAGCGCCATCGACGAGCGAACCACCCGGCACCAGGGCTATGGCGTTAGCCAGCGAAAACGGAAACGGGTTGAGGAAGTCTTCGGATGGATCAAGACCATCGCCTTGCAGCGCAAGACCCGCTTCCGCGGACTCGAGCGCGTGGGCTGGATGTTCACCTTCGCCGCCGCCGCTTACAACCTGGTGCGGATGCGCAATCTTCAGCTCTCAATCACTTAGGAAGAAGTGTGTCCGGAGGCGCAACCAAGCGGCCCGGGCGCCTCCTCCCATCCCCTTCTTCAGATCCCACTATCCGCTAAAGGCGAGCAACTTACTCCAGAAGCCCAATCGCTTCTGCCTATACACCGCTTTTCAGCAGCCTGCTAGGTCACCTGGCCTGGAGAATCGGAGTAATCACGGGCATCGCCTGGCTACCGCTAGTTACGCTAGCGGGTTTTGTCGGCCGGTTCGCCGGTGGAGTGGGGGTGCCGTTACTGTATGACTTCGAGGTTCATACTCGTCTGCTCTTCTCGCTGCCATTGATGATCATGGCGGAGTTCGTGGTCTATAGCCGGATGCGCGTGATCGGAGCTGAGTTTCAAGAGAGGCAAATCATCAAGGGCTTGACCCGCTTGCGCTTCGAAGACGTGCTTTCTTCCGCAACGCGTCTGAGAAATTCGGCGCTGAGCGAGTTGGGGCTATTGCTCATCGTAATCTTCGCTGGAAGATACGTCTGGCAGGAGTCGATCGCCCTTCATTCAGATACCTGGTACGCCAGTGTGGCGGACTACGGCCCAAGACACACGGCGGCAGGACGATGGTACACCTTCGTCAGCCTCCCCATCTTTCAGTTTGTGCTCCTTCGCTGGTATTACCGCATTTTCATTTGGTTCCGGTTTTTGTTTCAGGTCTCGCGGCTCGATTTGAGTCTAATTCCGCTGCATCCGGATCGGCGCTGCGGTATCGGATTCCTGGGGACTGTAGCGACCGCGTTCGCGCCCTTGCTCATGGCCCATAGCGGTGTGATGGCAGGATTCATCGCAAACCGCATTCTGCACGAGGGCGCGACCCTCCCTGATTACAAATACGAGATCTTG
>DATIMM010000071.1:0-29705 GCA_035475295.1 Bryobacteraceae bacterium | reverse complement strand
TCCCCCATTTGCATAGCGTCGCTAAAGATGCTTTAATAAAGGAGTAAGTGTCGAATGGAAAGGTGGGCGGAAAGCCCACTTTTTTATTGAGCGAGAGAAAAAATGCCGGCCGTCGAGAGAACCGGGCTGTTAGAAAAAATCACGAGTTTAGGCGAACAGGCCGCCCTGGGAACCGGCATCGAGATCGTGGAGATCCAGTTGCGCGGCGCGGGAAAGGCACGTCTCCTGCGTGTGTTTATCGACAAGCCCGAAGGCGTTACTCACGGCGACTGCGAACTCATATCGCAGAGGTTTGGCGAATTGCTGGATGCCCAGGACGCAATACCCGGGGAGGAAGGATATACGCTCGAGGTGAGTTCTCCTGGCGTTGAGAGGAAGCTCTCCAAGCCCAGAGACTTCGAGCGCGTAGTCGGACAGAAGATCCGGCTAGCCCTTCGGGAGCCCGTTGAGGGCCAGCAAAGATATGAAGGCAAGCTGACCGGGTTTGCGGACGGCTCGCTCACTCTCGAAATTTCTCCGGAACATACCATTCGCGTACCGCTGGAACAGGTTCAAAAGGCGAACCTAAAGTTCGAGTGGTAGTTACTTCCCGTTCGCAATACCGTCCAAAGTAAAAGTACTAGCAAAGTTTTGAGGTTTCTACGTGGCTTCCGTTTATCAGTCGATTGAAATATTGAGTAAAGAAAAGGGCATTGATCCGCAAATTGTGCTGGATGCGGTCAAGGATGCCATGCTGGCCGCGGCACGGAAGCATTTTCGCGCGCCGGAAGACTTGGTTGCCGATCTGGATCAGGAAACCGGCAACATTCAAATCTATAGCGTTAAGCAAGTGGTGGATGCCGTCGAGGATCCATCCAAGCAAATCACGCTTTCTGCCGCGAAGCGAATCGATCCTCACGCCGTCGTCGGGAGCGAGATCCGCGAGATGAAACCGACCGACGTTCTGGGGCGCATCTCTGCTCAGACTGCGAAACAGGTCATCCTGCAGAAAGTCCGCGAAGCCGAGCGCGACAGCGTCTTCTCCGAGTTCCAGGGACGCCAGGGCGAACTGGTGAACTGCACCGTGAAGCGCCTCGAGGGGATCGGCCCCGACTATATCGTCGATATGGGCAAAACGGAAGCCCGGCTCCCCAAGAAGGAGCAATCCCGCGTCGAAAGCTTCAGCGTGGGCGACCGCGTCCGCTGCGTCATCAAAGGAGTTGAGCGCGGCGGAAAAAATTCGGGCGTTATCGTTTCCCGCGCCGCTCCCGACTTGGTCATTCGCCTGTTTGAGCAGGAAGTTCCGGAAATTTACGACAACACGGTTGCTATCAAGGCGTGTGCCCGCGAAGCTGGCGAACGGACCAAGATTGCCGTGTTCAGCCGGGATCGTGATGTGGACAGTGTCGGCGCCTGCGTCGGAATGAAGGGCATGCGCGTGCAATCCATCATCCGCGAACTGCGCGGAGAAAAGATCGACATCATCGAGTTTTCGGAAGACCCGGTACAGTACGCAACCAAGGCCCTCAGTCCGGCCAAAATCTCGCGCGTCACCATCGTCGATCCCGTGGCGAAGCACATGGAAGTCGTGGTCGACGACCTTCAGCTTTCCCTGGCCATCGGCAAACGCGGGCAAAATGTCCGGTTGGCGGCCAAGCTCATCGGTTGGAAAATCGACATCAAGAGCGAAGAAGAAAAACGCCAGGAAATGGAAACGCGCATGGCTGATCTGGTGATATCCGGCGCGCCCGTGTCCGTCCTGATCGATCACGGTCTCGGAGAAGCGATCGTCGAAAAACTGGTCGCCGCCGATATCGGAACCGTGGAACGCCTCGGATCGATGACGCCGGAAGAACTGGAAGCGATCCCCGAGATCAGTGAAGAAATCGTCAGTCAAATTCAGTCGGCGGTTGTATCTTTCTACGGCCAGTACGATGCTGAAGGAAGCGAGGGAGAGCCAATGAGCGACGAACAGAACGAAGCCGCCCCGGCCGATGCCGAAGGGGTGGAAGCCGTTATTGATGCCGAAGGAAACGAGACCGGAAACAACGAATCCGGCCCGAACGAGAATCCTGAAGCCTTTGAAAACATCGAAACAGGGGTACTGCAGCACGATTTGGCGACGCACGAACCCGCCCCGATCGACGAATCCGCCGAGGGGGAAGTGCTGGACCTGGGACGGGTGGAAGGCCTTTCGGCCGCTCCCTCCACTTTGCGTGGCCCCGGAAACAGTGAATAGAATGGCCAAAAACCGGAAATCTGGTACGATGGAAAAGACCTAGTAGCCAGCAAAAGTCCGGTCCTACAAGGAGTTATATAGCAGTCTCTTCTATGAAGAAAATTAGGATT
Organism: Bryobacteraceae bacterium; assembly: GCA_035475295.1. Classification (GTDB taxonomy): domain Bacteria; phylum Acidobacteriota; class Terriglobia; order Bryobacterales; family Bryobacteraceae; genus Bog-105. Next base: position 27,377 of record DATIMM010000071.1, on the reverse strand, counting down.
AACGAGCTGGCGCGGGAACTTGAAGTAAAACCTGGCGTCATTCTCGATCTGCTGCCTGAATTGGGCGTGCAGGAGAAGAAGACCCACTCGAGTTCTATCGACGAAGATGTTGCCCTTATTCTAAGGGATCGGCTCGTGGAGTCCGAGGCGTCGTTGAAACCCGCTTCCGGGACGTCTAACGGTCATCGCCACGATCACGGCGATGATTCCAATGTAAGTGTAGAGGATCACGCCGAGATACGCGAAGAGGAACACCGCGCCGAGGGCGCACGGGCCGCGTCGCCCGTAGCCGAGGCGCCGGCGTCTTCTTCCGAACGAGAAACGGTGGAAGAACCACGCCCCGCTAGCCGTCCGGCTTTTCAACCGCCTTTGCGCCCCGCGCCCCAGCCCACTCCGTCTGTCCCACGCCCTGACGTGCCCCCATCTACCCCAGCAGCCCCAGCAGCCGCCGCCGCCCCGTCCGTGCCGGGAACACCGGCGCAACGTGAACCAGTTGTATCGCATTCGGAAGCAGCAACGGCTGTCGGCGCCGCCTCGGGAGGAGAAGCCCTGCCCGGAAAACCGGCTGAGCCCGAACGGCCTGCGTTTAAATTCAGGCCCTTGCGTCCGCCCATCGGCGGAGCAGGCGCGCATCCGCCCGGAACACCCGGCGCAGGCCCAACACCGGGACCACTAAACAGAAACATCGGTATTCCAGCCAAGCCGCTCCCGCAAGCCAGCCCCCGGCCGGCTGTGGGGACGGGACCGAGCCCAGCCGGCCAGACATCCGGCCCCGGAACACCGTTAGCTAGCGGCCCGCGCCAGCCCTTGCCCGCCGAGCCGCCACGCCCGGCCCTGGGGCTCCCGCAGCGCCCGCCGATGCGGCCTGCCGCGCCCGCGCCGGAGCGTCCGCCCATGCCTCGGCCTACTGTTGGCCCCGCTGCTCCCCCGGCGCAACGAACTGCAGCGCCTTCGCCCCGCCCGGTGCAACCGCCTACCCACATGGTGACGCCCGGTGGTCCGGGAACTCCGCCCAGCCAGCCGTCCGCTGTGCCGGGCGCGCCGATTCCGCCCCGTCCCACGCCGACTAGGCCTATGGCTCCGGGATTAACCCCGGGAGCACCGATTGCCCCGCGCCCTCAAGGCACACGGCCTACACTGGCCGGACAGCCGGCAGCGCGCCCTGTGGTACCACCCCGGCCCGATATCGTCGCGCGCTTGGCCCAGACACAAACCCGTCCTGGTCCGGCCGCCCCGGCGTCTCCCCGCCCTGGCGCGCCTCCCAGCCGGCCCGCTCCGTCTCCTGGACAGCCCATTTTCCGCGGACCTATCCGCCCCGGACAGCCGACGATGCGCGGCCCCGGAATGCCGGCCGCTCCCAGCTTTCCCGGCGGCCCGCGCCGCCCCGGGATGCGTCCGATGCATCCGACTACTCCGCTCCGTCCGGAATCGGCCATGCCGATGCCCACCGAGCAGAGGCGGCATCAGGGAAAACCCGGCGGCCGTCCGACGGCCCGAACCCGAAGGGACCAGGAAGGTGTTTTCCGCGAGCGCGTGCCCAAGCGGATGGTTGCTCAAGAGCCGCCGCCCATTGATCGGGAGATCACGGTTGCCGAAGGCGTGACCGTTAAGGAACTCTCCGAAAAGCTCGGCGTGAAGGCCAATCTGGTCGTAAAGAAGCTGGTGGAAAAGAAGATCTTCGCCACCATTAATCAAACCCTCGATGTGAAGCTGGCCGAAGAGCTGGCGCGCGAGTTTGGCGCTTCCACCAATCAGGTCAGCTACGAAGAAGAAAGCACGCAGGATATCGAACAGGCCGAGGAAACGGCCGACCTGGTGCGCCGCGCCCCCGTGGTCACCATCATGGGTCACGTCGATCACGGAAAGACGTCGCTCCTCGACGCTATTCGCCAGACCAATATCGCCGGTCGCGAGGCCGGTGGCATCACCCAGCATATCGGCGCATACCATATCGAAAAGAACGGCCGCAAGATCGTCTTCATCGATACTCCGGGCCACCAGGCGTTTACCCGCATGCGTGCCCGCGGAGCGAAGGTGACCGATATCGTGGTGCTGGTGGTTTCGGCCGACGACGGCGTTATGCCGCAAACGCTCGAAGCCATCGACCATGCCCGCGCGGCAGGTGTCCCGCTGATGGTTGCGATCAACAAGATCGACAAACCGGATGCGCAACCCGAACGCGTGAAACAGCAGCTCGCCGACCGTGGCCTGCAATCGGAAGACTGGGGTGGCGATACCGTCATGGTTCCCGTCTCGGCGAAAACGGGCCAGAACCTCGATCTGTTGCTCGAAATGATTCTGCTGATGGCCGACATACAAGACTTCAAGGCCAATCCGAATCGCCCGGCAGTGGGAACCGTGCTCGAAGCGCAGCTCGATAAGGGCCGCGGACCTGTGGCGACCATGCTGGTTCGCAACGGAACCCTTCGAGTGGGAGATTTCTTCATCTGCGGTGCCTTGTTCAACAAGGTGCGCGCCATGTTCGACGATCGCGGCAATCCCGTCCGGGAAGCCGAACCGTCGATGCCTGTCGAAGTCATCGGACTCGAAAGCCTGCCTGAGGTAGGCGACAGCTTCCAAGCGGTTTCCGATACCTCCAAGGCGAAGCAGATCGTTGTTTACCGCGAAGCGAAAGCTCGCGAAGTCGCAATGGCCAAAGGTGCGCGAGTCGCCACACTGGATTCGCTCCATAAGCAGTTCCAGGAAGGCGATCTCAAGGATCTCAACCTGATCATCAAGGCCGATGTGGGTGGTACGGCAGAAGTTCTGTCCGACTCCCTGCAGCAGTTGTCCAACGAGAAGGTTCGTGTCCGCGTATTGCACGCTGGCGTTGGCGCGATCACCGAAAGTGACGTGCTGCTGGCTTCCGCCTCGGAAGCGCTGGTGATCGGCTTCAATGTCCGGCCGGAGCGTAACGCGCAATCTACCGCCGAGCAGCAAAAGGTCGAGATTCGCCTTCACAGCATCATCTACGAGTTGATCGACGAGATTAAACTCGCCATGACCGGCCTGCTGGATCCCGTATTTAAGGAAACAGTGCTTGGCCATGCGGAAGTTCGAGAAGTCTTCAGGATCAGTAAAGTTGGAACAGTGGCTGGTTGCTATGTCGCCGACGGAGTCGTGCGGCGTGATAGCCAGATACGCGTAATTCGAGACGGCGCCGTGATTCACACGGCCAAGATCGACGCCCTGAAGCGGTTCAAGAATGACGCGAGCGAAGTGAAAAACGGTTTGGAGTGTGGTATCTCACTCGTAAACTTCAATAACATTAACGTTGGCGATGTTCTGGAGTCGTTTACCATGGAGCGCGTGGCTCCTCAACTGCCTGGGGCTTAACGGCCAATTTATTTACTGTAGGGCGCGCCCGTGAAAGGCGCGCCTTTTTTATTCCATGCCCTGCATTGGCGTTCTGACACTAGACATCTTCGTTGAGACATCCCATTCTTTGAAAGACAAGCGCCATGTAGTGAAAAGTCTGAAGGACCGGTTACGAGAGCGGTTTAACCTGGCGGTGGCCGAAATCGATCACCTGGATTCCTGGCAAGCCTCGACCGTTGCGGCCGTAACGGTTGCCAACGACCGCGTGCGCGCCGAGCAGGTCCTGCAGGCCGCCGAACGACATGCAGCCAGCGTTTTGGGCGGAGCCCTCACAGGGTCGAACATGGAGTGGATTTAACGTGCTCGTATTGGTCCGTTATAGCGATATACGTATCGCGGGATTTACACTCAAAGTTGGGAGGGGGTAATGGACAATCATCGCACGGAACGTGTTTCGGAAACGCTCCGTGAAGAAATCGGCGAGATGATCGCTTATGAACTTTCCGATCCCAGAATAGGCGACGCAACCGTTACCGAAGTGCTTGTTTCACCCGATAGAAAGCACGCGCAAGTACGCCTGCGTATGAGCGATAACGTGAATGAGCAGAAGGAGACGATTCGCGCTCTCGAAGGCGCACGCCATTATCTCCGCCGCCAGTTGGCCGAGCGCCTGAACATGTTCCGGGTCCCGGAACTCCATTTTGAAGCCGATGTCTCCTCCGTGGTGACAGGCAAAATGGAGCACCTCCTGAAGCGCATCCGGCGCGGGCGGCCCAGAGACGAAGAACAGGCCGCTGGTTGATTGATCTTGTCGCCTTGGCACGATCTGAAGCTCCGGTAGAGTTCGCAGGTTATCCTGCGTGTATTGATGCGTAATGAGAAACCGGAGGCCCGATGCGTGGCACGCCCGTAAGCGGTGGAAGATTCCTGGATGCGTGCCGGCGGCGCGCTACCGACGTACGGCCGGTCTGGTTCATGCGGCAGGCGGGAAGGTACCTCAAGGAATACCGGGAGATTCGTTCCAAGCACGGCATTTTAGAGATCTGCAAAAGACCGGACCTGGCCGCCGAAGTTACCGTGCAGCCGATCCAGATTCTCGACGTGGACGCGGCCATTATCTTCGCCGATCTGCTGTTGCCCGTGGAGCCCATGGGCTTGAAGCTGGAGTTTCGAAGCGGCGAAGGACCGCATATCGACAACTGCATCACCGAACCCGAGGATATCGATACTCTTTCCACAGACCACACCGACGAACTCGGATACGTGGGCGAAGCGATACGAATGGTAGTCCAGGAACTGGCAGGAAAAGTTCCCGTGGTTGGTTTTGTCGGAGCACCATTCACGCTGGCCAGCTATATGATCGAGGGCGGGCCGTCGAAGACGTTCCTGAAAACAAAAAAGCTGATGTTCAGCAACGAGGTGATGTGGCGCCGGCTAATGGGCAAACTGGTCGACGTACTGGGCGATTTCGCCAGTCTTCAGATCAGTGCGGGAGCCCGAGCCATTCAGGTCTTCGATAGCTGGGTGGGGGCACTCAGTCCGGAAGATTATGTCCGGTACGTCCAACACTATTCGCGGGCGCTCATTGAACGTATACGCTCCATGAATGTTCCGGTCATCCATTTCGGGACGGGAACCGCTGGATTCTTGCGCGAGTTGCATGCCGCTGGAGGCGATGTCATCGGGGTAGACTGGCGCGTTAATATCGACCAGGCCTGGATGGACATTGGCCATCGGTCCGCTATCCAAGGCAACCTGGATCCCATCGCGTTGTTCGCACCACTGCCGGAACTAAAAGGCAAGGTGACTGACCTGTTGAAACGAACCGGAACACGAGCCGGTCACATCGTCAATCTGGGACATGGAATATTGCCAGAAACTCCTGTCGACAACGTGAAAGCGGTCGTGCAGATGGTTCGTGAATTCTCATTGGTGAAATAACACACCCTCGTGCCGGAAAATCCAGTCATCATTATCGGCGGCGGCGTCTCTGGCCTGGCCACGGCTTATTTTCTAGGGAAGCATGGAATTCGCTCGACCATTATTGAGAAATCGAACAGGCTCGGGGGGCTGATCAAAACAGATTCTATCGAGGGCTGTCGGCTCGAAGCCGGACCCGACAGCTTTATCGCCACCAAACCGGCTGTGGCAAAACTCGCCGACGAGATTCCGGGACTTTCACAGCAGATCATAGGCTCGAACGACGCAGCGAGGCGGGTCTTCATTGTGCGCCATGGAGAACTGGTGGCGTTGCCGCGCGGCATGTCGATGATGGTCCCGGGAGATTGGCGAGCCACGATGAGTTCCCGCCTCTTCTCCCTACGGACAAAGACTCGGTTCTTTACAGAGCTCCTGACACAGCCAAAGACGAGAACGGGAGACGTATCCATCGAAGAGTTTGTGCAGGATCACTTCGGGAGCGAGGTTCTGCGCTATGTTGCCGATCCCCTGTTAGCCGGAGTTTATGGTGGACTAACGGCGAACCTGAGCACCCGCAGCGTGCTGCCCAGATTCCTGGAACAGGAAGAGAACTATGGCAGCCTTATCCGTGCCTTGCGACACGACCGCAAAAAATCGCTGCACACGGGCAGCCTGTTCCTCTCGTTTGGAGCGGGAATGCAAACCCTGACGGATGCGCTCGTCTCGAAACTGAACTCCGTTATCGACGTCGTGCACGATGAAGCAAAATCTGTTCAACGAATTGGGGCCCAGTGGCGGGTCCGAGTGGGAGGCAGCCACCTGGATGCGGAAAACGTTGTCTTCGCCTGCCCGGCGTATGCGGCCGCTGCCTTGCTTGAGAACTTCGCCCCGCCGCTAGCTTCCGAGTTAGCTGAAATCCCTTACTCGTCCGCAATCCTGGTGACGTTCATTTACGAGAGATCCCGGCTCGAGCGCCCGCTGGATGGATTTGGATTTCTGGTCCCGCAAATCGAGCGCCAGCATGTAGCGGCCGCCACGTGGGTCAGCACAAAATTTCCTTCGCGGACGCCAGCCCATCTGGCGGCAATCCGGGCCTTTATTGTAGGTGATGATGCCCTACGGCTAATGAATGCTTCTGACCCGGAGTTAATCGCGATCGTCAGGAACGAGTTTGGCAGGGTGATGGGGGTGACGGCACCACTCGCTATGCACACGATCTATCGTTGGCCGCGGTCCATGCCTCAATACATTGTGGGACACGAAGAGCGGCGGTCCAGAATTGCAGCAGGCGCAAACCGATATCCTGGACTGTTTTTAACCGGAAACGCCTACGATGGAGTCGGTATTCCGGATTGCATCCGCCGGGCACAAGCTACAGCGGAAAGCGTTGTGCAGCGTTCGTCGGCCAAGCTAGCGACATCTTGAGACGGACTGGTCTTGAGTAATCTTTAATGTGAAAACCACCAGACCACCTGTCTCATGTGCGCTCGAATATACGTCCAACTGTAAAAGAATTAATCGTCCGTGAAACGGAAACGAATGACGGGCGGCCAATTTAGGAGGAGTAATCATGAAGGTGTTGACAGGCGTCGTGTTAGCGGCGCTCGTAGCAGCTCCGGTGTTTGCGCAGAAAACAGCGGCTGATCGGTTAAAGAGTGCAACAGAGGATCTCAACGAGATTATGAATGCCTCCGACAAAGGCATCCCCCAAGATTTAATGGCTAAGGCGGAATGTATCGTCGTCATTCCCAACCTGAAAAAGGGCGGCTTTATCGTTGGCGCACAGTATGGCGCGGGCTTCGTAAGCTGCCGTAAGAAAAGCGGCGTAGGCTGGACGGCACCGGCGGGAGTAAAATCCGAGGGCGGGAAGTTCGGTTTTTTGGCAGGCGGCGCGGAAGCGGATGTAATCTTGCTGGTGATGAACGACAGCGGCATGAAGCATATGCTGCAGGATAAGTTTACTTTGGGCGGTGAGATATCGGCAGCGGCCGGCCCACTCGGTCGTGACGCCACGGCGCAAACCGATGCGCAAATGCGTGCCGAAATTCTGAGCTACTCACGCCAGCGAGGTGTGTATGGAGGCCTGTCGCTAAATGGCGCAACATTACGCGAGGACGACGACGCCAACAAGGAACTCTATGGGCGCGAGTTGAAAAATCGGGAAATCTTGACAGGCGACTTGCCTGTTCCTCCCGCTGCACGCCCCTTTGTCCGGGCTTTGGACAAGACATCGTCGCGGAAGTAAATTCCCGGTCAATAATTCGAGAGCCATTCAGCTGAATACCCGGCCGGATGGCTTTTGTTTTATAGGAGGCGGCGAGCGACAATAGCAAGTTGAACTCAAACACGAACAAAAAACTCCGTGTGGCGATTATTTTCGGCGGAAGGTCTGGCGAGCATGAGATTTCGCTCCGCTCGGCCACTTCGGTGAAAAAAGCGCTTCATTCGGATAAGTACGAAATTCACGAATATTTCATCGATAAAAGCGGGAAGTGGAATCCCGCCCCGTTCACACCGGAACCGGGCATGAACCCGGACATCGACGTTGTCATACCGATGTTGCACGGCACTTTCGGCGAGGATGGATCGATCCAGGGGCTGTTGGAGCTTGCGGATTTGCCGTATGTCGGGGCGGGAGTGCTGGCCTCGGCCATTTCGATGGACAAGTCGGTCACGAAGCGTCTGTGTAAAGAAGCCGGGCTGCCGGTTGTGGAGCACGTGGTCCTGACGAGAGGCCATTTCGATCCTCAGTCCGTGACCCTTCCCTTTCCTTTTCCCGCATTCGTGAAGCCGGCTAATCTTGGATCGTCTGTTGGTATCTCGAAGGCCAAAAATGCCAAAGAGCTTCAGAGTGCCCTGGAGACCGCCTCGCAGTACGACCGGAAGATCGTCGTAGAGCGGGGAGTGCAAGGGCGCGAGTTTGAGTGTGCCGTGCTTGGCGGGAATCCGCCGACCGCAACGATGCCGTGCGAGATCATTCCATCGGAAGAGTTTTACACGTATGACGATAAGTACCTGCTGGACAAAGCACGCATTGAACTCCCCGCGAAGCTGTCTGGTCCGCAAACAGAAGAGGTAAAGCGCCTGTCAATAGAGTGCTTCGAAGCGGTTGGCTGTGAAGGGATGGCGCGGGTGGACTTCTTGATGGATGCGTCTTCGGGCCAATTTTTCGTCAACGAAATCAACACAATCCCCGGCTTTACGTCCATCAGCATGTTTCCTAAGATGTGGGAATATTCTGGCGTCGAATATTCAAACCTGCTCGACCGGCTGATTCAGCTAGCCTTGGAACGGGCCGAAGCCCGCCGCCAGCTCCAGTATTCGCGATGAGCAGGTATCCGAATCGCTGCGCATACGTCCAAAAGCTGATATTTGCGATGAAGAAGTTTTCGCGGAGCTTGCTGCTCGGATGGTGCCTTGGTTGCGCCGCGCTGGCCCAAAATTCCGCTCCTCACGCGGGTTCGGAATCCCAACCGCCTCAAAGCTCAGCAGCGCACACGGTGGACAGCCAGACTCAAGCCGATGTAGCTAAACAGGTCGGTTCTTCGCTGAAGCAATTTATAGATGTGCTTTCCACCGTGCAAGAGCAGGCAGCCGACCAGCCGCCGGTGGACAAGATGATCTACGAAGGGGCGATTCCCGCGATGCTGCGCGAACTGGATCCACATACCCAATTTTTCGATCCGGTGCAGTTTCAGCAACTGCAGCAAATGGAGCAGTCGGAGCAAAAGGGATTTGGCAGCGTTGTTTCTGTTCTGCCTGGCCAAGTCATCTTTCTGCAGACGCTTCCCGGCACGCCGTCCAACAAGGCTGGCATACAGCCGGGGGACGAACTGGTGGCAGTGAACAACATCGCGATTGGTTCACTGGAGCCCCAGCAGATTATCGGTTTGCTCACTGAAGCGCGCCAGCAAAAGGTTGCGATTTACGTACGCCGGCAAGGGTCGCCGCGAGTCTTGCAGTTTACTTTGACGCCCGCTCTAGTCGATTCGCCCAGCGTGGATCGCGCGTTCCAGTTGCAGCCAGGATACGGGTACATCCGGGTAGCCAGTTGGGATCTGCAAACAGCACAGCAGTTACGGGATGCAATTCAGAAGGTTGGCGGCACCTCACTGAAAGGACTGGTGCTGGACTTGCGGAACAACCCGGGCGGGATCGTAAGAGCGGCCCTGGACGGGGCATCGATGTTCTTACATCCCGGCCAAAGGATTTTGACCGCTAAAGGCCGCGCCGGAGTAAGTCAAACGGCTGACGTTCCCGCGAACGCCGAACCCTACCAATTCAGGTTGGCAGTCCTGGTAAATGGAAAGACGGCCAGCGCGTCCGAGATCCTCTCCGGAGCACTACAAGACCACGACCGCGCCGTAATCGTGGGTGAACCCAGCTACGGTAAAGGACTGGTTCAAAGCGTCATGCCGCTCTCCAACGGCGCGGGACTGGCGATTACGACCGCTTTCTATTACACGCCCAGCGGTCGCTCGATACAAAGGCCATTGCGCAACTCCGCCCTTTCCGAAACGTTCAGCGATAAGCCGACCGGGCCCTTGCCGACGTACAAGACCGACAAGGGCCGGAAAGTGGTCGGCGGGGGTGGCATAGAACCGGATATCCGGGTCGAGCCACACGAACGAACCCGGCTAGAGGTTGTATTGGATGGCAGCGGCGCCATTACATCGTTTGCAACGCAATATTTAGCGTCGCACTCTCCCCTGCCCGCGAACTTTCAAGTGACACCCGAGCTCATCGACGAATTCAAGGTATATCTGTCGGCCAGGAGAATTCAGCCGGCTGTGGCCGAGTGGGCAGCCGAACGCACCTGGGTGAGTCATCGTCTGCAGGAAGAAATTGTGACGCAAGCCCGGGGTGTGGATCAAGGTGACGAAGTCCAGGCGCAATGGGATCCGCAGATACAAGCTGCGCTAAGTGCGATTCGTACCGGCGACAAGCTGGCGGCCAACGTAGCGGCTCACTGAGTTCTGGGGGGCAAGTCTATCCTCCGGTAGTCACCTCGGCTGAAGTACTTCTCCAACCAGACATAAAGGCAGATGAAGAGGTAGCGACTGCCCATCTCTTTCATCTTCAGCTTCGTCTGCCCGCTTCTACGGTTTCTCCATGTGATGGGGATAACGGTCCAACTATAGCCGCGGACAATGGTCTTCAATGGCAATTCGACCGTCAGGTTGAAATGTGGCGAGAGAAGAGGACGACAGCCATCGATCACCTCGCGCCGGTAAGCTTTGAAGGCATTGGTGGTGTCGTTCAGCCGGATGCGGAACATGAGACGGATGAAGTAATTAGCGAGCCTGTTTACGCGCAATTTGAGCCAGGGATAATCAATCGTGCCGCCTCCCTTTAGAAAGCGCGAGCCGAATACAGCGTCCCACCCTTCGTTCAGCAGAGTCCAGTAACGGACAACATCACGGCAATCGTCCGACTCATCGGCCATCATGACAACCACGGCATCTCCGCTCATGTTGTCAAATCCGTGAATAATGGCGCGCCCGAATCCGTGCTGGCCCAAGTTCTGAACTGGATGGAGCTCCGGCATTCGGGCACTCAAGGCACGCAGCCGCTCCCAGGTAGCATCGGTGCTTCCATCGTCGACAACGACGATTTCATGAGGAACGCCATGAAGCCGCAGTTCAACGTGGAGGTGCTCGACGGTTGAGGCAATGCAGGCCTCTTCGTTGCGGGCAGGGATAACGACGCTCAGCAACTGCAGCGGCGCTCGATTCAGATCAGGTTGGCTCAAGGTCTATGACACTCCGCAGCGGGTCAGCCAGTTTGGATTGATCTGGACGTGCGCTGCTATTTCATCCAGGATAGAAGAGAGCGCGCGTTGAGGCCGCCAGCCGAACTCACATTCCAGCCGGCGGTAATCCATGACGACCCACGGAATATCAAAGGGCCGACTGCTGCCGTCGTGTTCCGGCGAATGTTTTCCGAACCGCTCATCGCACCACTGTGTCAGCTGGGCCAGAGACATCGCATTCTGCGCGCCGCCTCCCGCATTATAAACAGGATCGCCGGGCGGATCGCGCCGCAGTTGAAGCGCGATCAAGGCGGCTAAGTCGCAGGGATGAAAAGCATCCCGAACCTGATAGCCATGGCCGCCGAAGCCAATGTAGCGCAGCCTTTTTCTGGACGCATGCGCGTGCAGCCAATAGGAAAAGATTCCTTGTTCGGCGGTGCCGAACTGCCCCGCCCCGGCCAGCACTCCGCAGCGGTCAACCCAGACCGGGAAGCCGAACGTTGCCCCATACTCGATCGCCATAATTTCCGACGACAGTTTCGTCGCCCCATAGAGAGAGATGGGCTGGCGCACCGGAAATGCTTCGCGAATGCCCGCCTCGCTCACCCCGGGCGGCAAGGAGGACGAAGCCCGCAGAACGAACGCATCACTTTGGGCCTGGACCGGCAATTCAGCCAGATCCCTGACGGAGTAAACGCGGCTGCTGCTCAGAAGAATAAGACCGGCCTTCTTCTCGCGGCAGTATTCGAGCACATTCAAGGTACCGGCAAGGTTATGCTCGCTCAGTTGCCGGGGACTGGACCGCCCGTCGACTCCGGCGAGCACGCTCGGGTTCGCGGCGGCATCCACGACCCAGTCACAAGGCGGCACTGCTTCCAGGTCGCTGCGCATGCGCAAGTCGCCGTGAACGAATTGGACGCCGCGCGAGACCAGCAATTCACGATTCGTTTCGGATCCGGGCCTGAGCAGGTTGTCGATGCCAATAAGTTCCAGATCGGCGATCTGCTCCGATAAGGAGAGCGCGAGATGGCTGCCTACAAAGCCGCATATTCCAGTGATGAGAAGTTTCATGATCCAAATCCGAACTGGCGGTGCCACACTATCGGACCTGCGGTGATTTACCCATTCCAAACTGCCTTCAGTGCGACTGCCTACGGTTTCTCGAATACAAACAGGTTATTCAAACCGAGCTGGAACTTTCGAGCCACCAGCAATTTGAAACCGGCAGACTCAAACAACTGAGGAGTCAGGTTCACATCGTAGCCGTAATGCTGCTCAAGCGACATTCCGTCGATCAATCGTAGGGCACGCAAAACATTCAGAATGTAATCGGTTTGGGGTGACGGAACGGTGATGATAAGGCGTCCGGACGAACGCAGGTACCGGAAGCAATCGTGGGCCAGAATGGGCTGGCGTTCTTTGGGGATATGCTCCAGCACCGCGAGCATCGTAATGGCATCAAACGGGCCATCATGGGGCAAGTCCTGAGGAAACATGCCCCGGATCAGTTGCGCGTTGCCCGTGGAAACCGGCGACATTTCGGGATCGATGCCCACGCCATCGCGAAGGAACGGTAAAACGCGAAACAGCGCTCCGTCAGCGCAACCAACATCTAAAACACGAGGGTGTTTTGGAAGATACCGCGCCGCCATTTTGATCCGCCTGGTCTGTACAAATCGATCGATCCAAGTCATGTAGTTACTCCGGAATCTTATAAAGCCAGAGGTGGTCTATCTCGCCATTTGTGAGTGGAACAAGATGAGACCCGATCTCCTCCGGAGGTTTTTGATCAAAGGCAAGATACTGGATTCCAAGCTGTTTCAGCAACGGATTGAGCGGGCTGATGTTCCACCTGACAACATCGCCCTGAATCCGCTGGAAGGAGCTCCTTTCGTTCGCGTATAACGGGTGCGCAACGAGATAGGTTCCATTGTTGAATATCTGTGTGTCCAAGCCTTTGGACGCAAAAAGTGACAGGTGATCTATGTCGGGCAGGAAGTGCATTCCTGTGTACACGTCGCTCCCGGTTGCCGCTAAGAAGCCGGAAGGCACCACCGAATCAGAGAAGACCATCCATTTTCCACCCAGAAGTTCCTGATGTTGCCGAACAAATTTGTAGAGCGACGAATCAAGAATGACGCCCAATCCATGTTCAACCGGGTTCACTGCTCCGAATAAAACTGCCTGCGGAAGAACGAGCGCTACGGCAAATACAATCTTTCGATACTCGACCATCGAGACAACAAGAACGGCTGCGAAGGCCGCGGAAAAGGCCACCGCATAGTAGGAGTAAAAGCCCCCCAACACGTCATTGGTGAGCGCCAGCATGATCACTCCGATGCAAAATGAGCCTAATGCAGTACCGGCCACCGACGCAAATCTGAGCTTTGTTCGACCGGCCTTCACTGTTCGGCCCAAAGCGGCCATCGTCAACGTAACTATCGCGGCGTTTGCCAGCCCAAGCGCAGGTAGGCACCGCTCAGAACCGGTCCGCGTCATCGCGAACCAGGTCCCGAATTCCGCGGGCAATGGCAACAACAACCAGGCAAGAATAAAGATCGAGAAACACCAGAGAGCAGCTAGCGCGATTTTCTGAAACCTGCTCAGTGTCAGGCGTGCGAGCAAAAACAAACTGACCGGCGCCAGCCAGAGATAGCCGGAGCCCTCGCAAATGTTGGACAAAGCTGCGGGGAAGTGACTCTCGGTATCGGTCCACTGCATGAAGTGAGATGTCAGATAGTACAGGGGCAGACTTCCCCCGCTAAAGATCCGTTTGCCAGGGTAGGTGGTGTTTTCGATGCCGACAATCGCTTGCTTCAAGTCAACGTAGACCACCAATCCGATGGCGCAGGTCACGGCAACGGCGGCGCCGATGGCGAAAACTCTCCTCCAGGCATCCCGCCGCTGAAATATCAGCTTCCGTGAAGCGATGCACCAGGCCGCAACAAAGAAGACGCACAGATAAGCGAGTGGCAACAGGTGAGGGACATAGGCGCATAGCGCAAGATCGATGGCGCATGTCGCGGCCGCCCAGGCACTGAGCGCGAGAGCCAGTGGACTCCGTCCCACTGTCAAAAAGCAAAACAAAACCATCACGAGGCAACTTAGCCCCATCATTTCCGGCAATTCAGACGCCCACGAGTAGCACCACTGCGTAAATGGCGAAAAGAACAGCCATAAGCTTCCTGTGATCGCCCAAAAGCTGGATCCGGTGACGAGCAACAGCCAGCTGAAAATTCCAACCAGAAGCACGAGTCCCTTGAATTGCCAGTACACGGCAAACGCGTAGTCCACGGGGAGAACAAAGAACGACCAGAACTGCGGCCGGAACAGCGTGGCGACATGCCGGACCGGCACGTTATCCATGAGCGCCACATTGTGGCCACCGCGCTGCGAGTGTTCCACCTCAAAACGATGAACTCTAAGACTCTCATTCAGGATGTCAGGCGTGTAATAGACCCATTCGTCAGAACGGATCGGCCGCGGAGCGCCGAGCAACACTGATTTCGGAGCGCCTTCACCGGCAGAGTTGTACATGCCAATGGAAGATCCGTTAAGGTCCGCCATGCTGGTGAGGATGAATCCGGCAAGGCACAATGCATAAAACCAAATTGCGTAGGAGTCGAACTGAATGAACTCAGGAGTAGATAGGTGCTGCGCTACTTTATCGAAGACCCGGTCGACGATTTGAATTTTGCCACCGATGAGGCCGGCCACATGCTCCAGCCAGCGGCGCCGCAGATACGCGGCCACTGCCAAGCCCAGGAACAGAGCACATCCACCCAGAAAGACCCGGCTTTCTTCCTCGCCTATGATTTTTTTGTAATCAAACGGTGACTGGAGCCTCAGCAACAAGCCCGGATCAGTTGCGTTCGGGTTCGTGACGATGGCTACTTCATTGTTGTTCGTTCCGCGGCTCGCGATCTGATTAAAGGGGACGATATCGGCCGCAGGTATTTTTAGAAGGGCCTGGACTCGAGTTCGAATAACAACGTTGCGCAACCGGCAGCTGCCCGCTGTGGTCAGCGGATCCAGCCTTAAACCCAGAATTGTGCTGGATGGCAGATCAAAGCGCAACCGCTGAAAGGACTGCAGCGAGTGGGAAGATACGGGGGCGGTGCTTGACTCCGCCTCGTTGAATCCCTTTCCGGTGTTGTAGAAGAGCTGAGCGTGCCCAGCGGTGGACGAGGAAAGCTCAAGTGTCAGATAGATCTTCGGATGCCTGGTAATCAGATAGAGTGCCAGTGCCAGGCTGCAGACAACAAAGCCAGCCGTTACACTTCGTAGCCATTTCCTATCGATAACCGGGGCCGTACCCGTGCCGTGAACTACTTCCATTTAGTTGTGGTGCTTCAAACAGTTTAGGATGGTTAGGATACGGAGCTTTTTGGACAACTCCCAAATTAGCATCGGTTTCAGTATTGCCGCCCGTTTATGTACATTTTAGAAGTCTTCCATGCCGCATAAAGAGTTAGAGGAGAGCTTAGCGACCGGCGATCCCGTGATGCTCGAGCGAGATCCCGAGTGCACTCTGCTGACGCCGTCCAACGACGTGCGGGAGCCCGAATTTTCGGTTGTGATCCCCGCCATGAATGAACGGTTGACCATTGCAGACACAATCGAGTGGTGTAAGGAAGGTTTTGCCCGGGCGGGAGTTGCGGGAGAAGTACTGATCGTCGATAGCTCCACTGACGAGACACCCGAGATCGCGCTTGCACATGGCGCACGAGTGTTGAAGACTCCCCGCCGTGGTCTTGGGCGGGCTTATATAGATTCCATTCCATACATTCGCGCAAACTACATTCTCATGGGCGACGCGGACTGCACGTATGACTTCCGCGACATTTCAGGATTTATTCAAGGATTTCGAAACGGTTTTGAATTCATCATGGGATCGCGGTTTAAGGGATACATCGAAGAAGGCGCGATGCCCGGATTGCATCGCCACTTTGGAACCCCTTTGACCACCGCTATTTTGAACTTCCTTTATTCCAGCAATTTCTCCGACATTCATTGCGGCTTGCGGGGATTAACCAAGTCCGCGCTGCAGCGCATCGCCTTGAAGTCGCAGTCATGGGAATATGCTTCCGAGATGGTCCTTAAATCCGCCTGTCTGAATCTGCGGACAACCGAGGTTCCGGTGAGATTCCTGAAGGACCGCGAGGGCCGAGCCAGCCACATGAAACGAGGCGGCGTGTTGGAACCCTGGAGAGCTGGCTGGATCAACTTGAGGGCGATGTTGATTTATCATGCCGACTTTTTTGTGCTGCGCCCCGGCCTTGTTGCCCTGATTGTCGGCCTGCTGGTAGCCATTCCCCAGACGTTCGGCCCTGTTACGATCGGTCCCGTAACACTCTCGTTGTACTGGACGCTGTTCGGCATGACGCTGGCCGTAGTGGGACTGCAAAGCTTTTTTCTCGGCTGTATCGCACAGGTTATCTATAACTACTCGGCAAAGACTCGAGAGCGATGGATCAGTTTTTTTTCGTACACGCGGGCCATGATTGTGAGTGGTCTGCTGGCGGTTACGGGACTCGTTTTTGTGAGTCCGCTAATGAAGAAATACATTTCCGGCGGACTCCTACTACCCGAAAGTCCAGGATTGGAAAATCACATGGCCATTACAGGGCTTCTGCTCCTGATCGCCGCGTTCATGACGTTCAGCTCTACGCTGATTCTCCATGCTGCGGCACTCCATACAAGAGCGGCAGGAAACCGGCCATAATTCAAAGTCCCTGAAATGCGGACAAGAAAGGGACTTGGGAGTTGAATCGTGGTCTCTTTGGTCGGGCTGCCGGGATTTGAACCCGGGACCTCTTGCACCCCAAGCAAGCGCGCTAGCCAGGCTGCGCCACAGCCCGAAACTGCTAGTCTAGCGCATCCGTGTTTACGCTTCCGCCGGTTGGTCTTGCCGCCGGTCCGATACGATCGTCACTTCCATGTCGTCGGCGAGGCTGACGATCTGATTAGCCAGACTTTTGCCCAGCAAGCGATCGGATCCTCTTCCACGCAATCGGGGCAAGAATATCTGCCGTGCATTGTGCAACCGCGCGAAATCCACGACGGAAGCAGCGTGATCGCGGCCAATGAGCACGCGGGTTTCAATGTGCATGTTTCGTGCGAAATTCAGGTGGCGCTCCACGGCATCCCGCTTGGGCGGAGGGAGAGCCTGCAAGTCGGCCTGCTCGGCAACAAACACGGCAAAGCAGTTGGCGTGCAGCAAATCGGCCACACGCTTGCCGCGGCGAATCAACATTGCGGTGGAGGGCTCATCGCTGATATAAATCACCACCGCATCGTCCAAGTTGCGGCCTCGCGAGGCAGACAGAGAGGCTGACGCGTTCTCGACAGCTTCTTCGCTCTGCTCCATGCGTTCTTCTATTTCATGGGCGGTCTGCCGCATGGCCATCTCGCGGAGGGCCACCAGCGTGGATTCTTTGAAGAAGTTCTGAAGGGCCCGTTGCGCTTTGTCGTTGGGATAAACAACTCCTCGCTCCAGCCGGTTCAGCAAAGCACGAGGCGTTACGTCCACCATGACTACTTCATCGGCCTGCTTCACGACCCAGTCCGGTATGGTTTCGCGCACTTTGATTCGGGTGATCTGCGCCATCTGGTCGTTCAAGCTTTCCAGATGCTGAACATTCATCGTGGTCAAAATGTCGATGCCCAGGTCGCGCAGATACAGCACGTCTTCCCATCTCTTCTCCCGCAGCGAACCTGGAACGTTGGTGTGGGGGAACTCGTCGACGATTGCCACCTGCGGATTTCGCTCGGCGATGGCTTCGGTGTCCATTTCTTCAAAACGCGCACCACGATATTCCACGATCTTGCGGGGAACCATCTCGAGGCCTTGTGTTTTGGCGATGGTATCCTTGCGGCCGTGCGGCTCGAAGTAGCCGATAATCACGTCGATTCCCTGGCTCTTCAAGTTCTGAGCCTCTTCCAGCATCTGGTAGGTTTTCCCTACTCCGGCCGCGTATCCAAGATAAATCTTCAGCTTGCCACGCGTGGTCATAAGTTGTTGGGCATTACAAACGATAGCCTACCTGAAGCTCGGTCATCGTAATGCGGAACCGGCAGGTCGGGCGCAATCCTCTTCCGAAATGGAAGGGCACCGGGGCCCAGGCTAACTTTAGTTTACAGAGAGCGATCGCAGTGCATGCCGTTAGACTAATACCATGTTTTGTCGAGTGGCCATACTCGGTGTTTTGGCAGCCCTTGTTCTTCCTGCGCAGAACCTTCGTGTTTCCGGCGAGAAGATTCGCGCGCATGTAAAGTATTTGTCCAGCGATGAACTGCAGGGACGCGGGGTTGGGACTACCGGCGGAAAACTAGCAACGAATTATATTGCGGCCCAGTTGGAAGCGGAAGGCGTTAAACCCGGCGGCGAGGATGGCAGCTACTTTCAGCGTGTACCGCTGGTCGGAACGGAAACACAGCCGGGCGCCAGCCTGACGGTCACCGGAAGTTCGCAGGGAACATCCACACTACGGTTCGTGAAGGACTTCGTAGGCACCGCCTTTTCACAAAAACCCGGCAACGATTTCGATGCCGAAGCGGTCTTCGTGGGACATGGCATTTCGGCGCCTGAATACGGCTGGGACGATTACAAAGGCGAGGATCTGAAGGGGAAAGTGCTGGTCTACTTTACCAACGAGCCGCCCTCTACGGATCCGAAGTTTTTTGGCGGACCGGCGCTCACCTATTACGGCCGTTGGACGTACAAATTTGAAGAAGCCACACGGCGCGGAGCAGTAGCAGCTCTTATCATTCACACCACACCGACTGCCGGCTATGGATGGGGTGTCGTGAGCGGTTCCTGGAGCCAGGAGCATCCGGAACTGAAGCTTCCCTCCGGCCAGCGGGGCTTGGATCTGGCCGCCTGGCTTACCGAGGACGCCGGGGCGAAATTAGTCTCCTCCACTGGCAAGACTCTGGACCAGTTATTGGCTATGGCGAACGAAAAATCCTTCCGCCCTATCGACCTTCACATCCGCGTGAAAGGCCATATTCCGGTGAAGCTTCGCCAGATCGAGAGCCGCAACGTGGTTGGCCGGGTGGACGGAGCAGACAGCAAGCTGAAGTCGCAAGCGGTGATGTTTACGGCGCACTGGGACCATCTCGGTATCGGAATCCCGGTGAATGGGGACAAGATCTATAACGGCGCCGTGGATAATGCGACGGGTTGTGGCATGGTGCTCGAGATGGCCCGTGTCTGGGCGGCCCTGCCGCAGAAGCCGAAGCGCAGTGCGCTGTTCGTATTTGTGACGGCGGAGGAGTCGGGGCTGCTCGGCTCCGAATACTACGGCAAACATCCTATCGTTCCCACCGGACAGACGGTGGCGGATATCAACTTCGATGCTTTTTACCCGTTTGGAAAGACTCGGGATGTGTCGGTGACGGGGGCGGAACGAACGACCCTCTGGCCGATTGTGCAAAGCGACGCAAAACGGATGAACCTCACGATTGAGCCCGACCCCGAGCCCGGCCAAGGACATTACTATCGCTCAGACCATTTTTCTCTGGCCAGAGTGGGCATCCCGTCCTTTTCCATTTCGGCGGGTACCCAGTATATCGGCAAGCCTGCCGATTTCGGGAAAACCGTGTTTGAGCAGTACAATTCGACGCACTACCACCAGCCCTCCGACGAGTATCGCCAGGACTGGGATTTCGCCAGCATGGAGCAGATGGCCGACTTCGGCCTGACGCTTGGCCTGGATTTCGCCAACACCCCGAAGATGCCTACGTGGCTGCCGGGCGATGAATTTCTAAAAGCGAGAGAAGACAGCGGCGTACATGCCGGTTACTAAGCGGCACGCCGGACAGCCTGAGCGGCGTTCACCACCGCGCCGATGAGCGCTACGTCTTCGCCGCCGGGCACAACCTCGGTCGAATAGCCCTGCAGAGGGCTGAGCTTTACCATTTCGTGTAAATACTCGCCCAGTAATGTGAGGTTTATAAACTTTGAGTTCGGTCCGGTGATAAAGAACTTCCCCGGACCATCGAGGTGAATACTGGTTGCCGTCGCAGCGGCCAAGGCGCGGTGCCAGAGCTTGACGAAATCGACACAGCGGGCTTCGCCAGCCTGGGCCTGCTCAAAGACCTCCTCGGGTTCCAGGTCCATAAAGCGAAGGCGCATGGCGCGGTGACCCATGATGCCCTCCAGGTGCCCTTTTCCGCCGCAGCCGCAGTACTGCTCCTTGGGATCGAGGCTCACGACAGAGTGGCCGGCCTCCCAAACGCCCTCCAGAAAAGGATACCGGCCGTATCCGATGCCCGTTCCCAATGTCCAAACCCGGATCAGGCGGTCCAGATGGCCACGCGTAGCGGCTATTCCGGCCGCCATCACGTCGGCATCGTTGTAAATCGAAACAGGCACGTCGCCGAACAGCGGCGTAACGGCGTCCGCGATCAGCGCCTGCATATTCATGCCCTTGAACTGCACGTAGTTCGGCGAATCCTCAACGGTTCCGTTGCGCACGATGCCGGGCAGCCCTACCCCAATCCATTCAGGAGATTTCGATATATCCAATTGCTGAATCTGTTCCACGATCATCTTCACGATGATCTCGGCCGGAATCCCGTGCAAAGAATCGGAAGCGCCGCCATTTTCGGCATTCGACCGTATGGCTCCAGAGATCGTGTTATTGGAGATAACGGCGGCCGCTATCCGTTCGGTGATAAAAATACCAATGCCATTCGCCATGGTGGTGATTTCCTTGTAAGCAGTATCTACATCATCCGCGCTAGCTTATTAAGTCCGTTGAACGCTGCAGCCTTATAACATTCGGCCAGGGTCGGGTAGTTAAATACTGTATCAACGAAGTAGTTTAGCTTGCCCTTCAATATGAGAACGGCCTGCCCGATGTGCAGCAACTCGGATGCGCTTTCCCCGATGATGTGGACACCTAAAAGGTCCAGAGTCTCCCGGTGAAAAATCAACTTAAGGCGGCCAGTGGTATCGCCCCGGATTTGGCCGCGAGCCATCTCGCGGTAATAAGCGACCCCAACTTCATACGGAACATCTTCGTCGGTGAGCTGTTCTTCTGTCTTGCCAATAAATGATATCTCCGGAATGGTGTAGATTCCAAACGGAAAGTAGCTTGGATTGGAGGAAACAGGCTTGTTCAAAGCGTGTGCCACAGCGATCCGCCCCTGCTCCATCGAAACCGAAGCCAGGCTGGGGAATCCGATCACATCGCCAACGGCATAAATATTGGGCTGGGAAGTCACGTAATTCTCATCCACCTTGATGCGGCCTCTGGAGTCCGCCTCCAGGCCCGCGGCCGGAAGGTTCAATTCGTCCACATTCCCCTGGCGTCCTACCGCGTACAGCAGGGCATCGCCGGACACCTTCTTGTTGCTCTCCAGAAGCGCGACAACACCGGTGGGCGTCTCCTCCACGCTTTGCACCTCTTCGTTTAAACGCATCGTGACCCGATGGTCACGAAGGTGGTACGAAAGCGCCTCCACGATTTCGGCATCCGCAAACTCCAGCAAGCGCGGGCGCTTCTCAATCAGGGTCACCCGGACTCCGAGCGTCGCGAATATGCAAGTGTATTCCACGCCGATCACACCGCCACCGACAACCATCAGGGTTCTTGGGATGGACGGCATGTCCAGGATTTGGTCGCTGTTGATAATCGTCCGGGCGTTGATCGGCACCCGGGGTGAGGCGGCAGGCTTGGTACCCGTCGCGATCACGATCTTTTCGCCCGTTACGTCAGAGTTGCCGCGTACGCTCTCGATTTGAACGGTGGAAGGATCTTTGAAACTGGCGATTCCGGTAAGAACCTCGATTCCATTTCGCGCGAGTTGTGCTTGAGTGACGTCGATTTCGGTCTTGATGACATGCTGGACACGAAACGCAAGGTCGGCCATGGTGATTTTTTCTTTCACCCGGTAGCTGACCCCATAGATGTTCTGGTAGTTGTAGCCGGACAGATGCAGGACGGCTTCCCGCATTGTCTTGCTCGGGATTGTGCCCGTGTTGATGCAAACCCCGCCAATCACCTCACGCCGCTCAATAAGGGCCACCCGCTTGCCGCTCTTTGCACCCTGGATAGCGGCGCGCTGGCCTGCCGGGCCAGAACCAATCACGACTAAATCGTATTGAGACATGTAGATCTAGGATTCCAACAAGTTCTGATAGCAACAACAAAAATCGCCGTGCTCACCAGGTAACACGGCACGCGCTGGCAACTACTTCGGACTAGTCGAATCGCTTGTTTCGGTCTTTTCTTTTACTTTCCGGGCACCTTTGTCGGTTTCGGAGGCGGTCTTGTGGACCCCGCTTTCGACGCCGTTCTTGGTTTTGGTGGCAGCCGTTTCGGTCCCGTCCGCCGTCTTCCGCGCCACCTTCTTCGTCGTCTTTACCGTCTTTTTATAGCTCTTTTTGACCGCGTTCTTTGTATCGGATCCAGCATCTTTCATGTCTTGGCCAGCGCTCTGTCCATTTTGGGGAAAGGCGTTCACCAGGAGCGCACCGTTGCTCAATAGGGCGATCGATAGCAATGCGGCAGGAATCTTCATACGTACCATTCCAGCACAGGCGGAATGCAGCACGCACCTTACACCGCAGAAGTGTTCGTTTATTCGCGTTGCCAGCAGCAGCTAGGCAGAGGGAGACAAGCGCAGCCGAGAGCCAAAAAGTGTAAGCAGCTTGTCCTCAAAGGTGAAATCCGGGGGTGGAAACCCGCGGCTCTTCAGGTACGCACGATATTCGTTCTTCAGCCCGGTGACAAACTCAGTAGGCTTAAAGGCGAGCATGCGCTGTGCCTTGGTGATAATCTCCGTGATAGCGGGAAGGTCGTACTGAGCCCCGAAGTATAACCGCTGGCCGGCCACCTGACCGCCGGCATGGTGAATCCGCTCGCGGGGGATGGAAACGATTTCGGGCTCTTTCACGCCGGCCGTTCTAGCCAGTTCGGTTACCAACTCCAGTTGGGTAATCGCCTTGGGATTGGCCGTGTTGAAAGCGTGGCCGACTACATTCCGCAGTTCCAGTACTTTGAGCGAAATATCGACCAAGTCCTGGACATAAACAAATTGCATTAACCGATGACCGTCACTCGGCAGAATCACCGGGCGATGAGCCCGGAAGCGGTCCCAAAAGAAGGCTTCGCGATAAAAGGGATTGTCAGGACCGTATACGTAGGGCGGACGCAGCGTCACTACCGGAAAGCCCGAACGCTGATACATCCGGAACAAAGCCCGCTCGCTCATGGCCTTGTTGCGAACGTATGGATTGGGGTGATCGTCGGGGGCCAGTGCGTCACCTTCGTGGTGATTCAGCCCGTCTCCGTAGGCGGAAACACTGGACATAAAAACGTACCGGCTAATCTTTCCTTCGAAGATTTGAGCGGTCGATTCTACTTGGGGGCCAGTGGTTCCCCGCTCCCAATCGTAGGCGTTGTCGAAAACAGCGTCAAAACGCAGCGTGCCGATGGCTTGGCGGATGGATTCGGCGTTATTGCGATCCCCTTGCAGGTTGTGAACACGCTTCCCGAACGGATGGTCAGGCCTTCGATGCAGAATGGAGACCTCGTGACCGGCTCGAACAAGTTCACTTACCAGCAGTTTGCCGATAAACTGAGTTCCGCCGATCACAAGGATTCTTTTAGGGACCGGTTTACCGGAGTTACGGTCGGCTTTTCCCTTGGTCACGTCTCGCGCTCCGGACACAGTACGAGGCATTGCTTCACCTGTATTAGACGAACGAAAACGCGATTGTGTCTTATCAGTCGTAATATTCGAGGCCGAGATGTGTAATGAGGTCTTCACCCTGCATCCAACGAAGCGTATTTTTCAGCTTCATCAATTGGATGAAAATATCATGCTCCGGATACAATCCTGGAGCCGTCATCGGGCCTTTGAAGTAGAAGGATAGCCACTCCTGAATACCTTTCATACCCGCCCGTTGCGCCAAATCCAAGAAAAGTACCAGATCGAGGACCAGCGGGGCGGCCAGAATCGAATCGCGGCATAAGAAATCGATTTTGATCTGCATGGGGTATCCCAGCCAGCCAAAGATGTCGATGTTGTCCCAGCCTTCCTTCGAATCGCCACGGGGCGGGTAGTAATTGATGCGGACCGCGTGATAGAGATCCTTATAAAGATCCGGGTAAAGATCTGGCTGCAGAATTTGTTCGAGAACCGAGAGCTTTGTCTCTTCCTTGGTCTTGAATGATCCCGGATCTTCCAGTACTTCCCCATCACGGTTTCCCAGAATGTTGGTGGAGAACCAGCCGCGTACCCCCAGCATGCGAGCCTTGAAGCCCGGCGCCAGAAGCGTCTTCATGTAAGTCTGCCCCGTTTTGAAGTCCTTGCCGCAGATGGCAACTCCATTCTGCTTGGCCAGGTCCAGCAAGGCCGGAACGTCCGTGGTCAGGTTCGGAGCTCCGTTGGCAAATGGCACACCGGATTTCAGAGCAGCGTATGCGTAGAGCTGGCTGGGAGCGATATCCGCGTCGTTTTTGCGAAGCCCCTCTTCAAAACTCTCGAGCGTCTGGTGTACCGCGGCTGCCTTATGAAACACCTCCGTCGAGCCACACCAGATCATAACGAGCCGGCTACACCCATTCTGGCTCTTGAAATCGCGGATGTCCTGCATGAGGGCTTCCGCCAAGTCCATCTTGGTAGGAAGCTGCTTTACATGCGTCCCCTCCAGCTTCTTCACGTACGCGTGGTCGAACGCAGCCTTCATGGGCTTGATCGCGGAAAGCGGCTCACGCAGGCGGTCCAGCAGAGGGCGGTCGAGCACGGCGGCTTTCACGGCGGCCTCATACACACTGTCGGGAAAAATATCCCACCCGCCGAAGACCAGACTGTCCAGCGATGCCAGCGGAACAAAGTCTTTGATGTAGGGCGTCCGTTTATCGGTTCGCTTGCCCAGGCGAATTGTGCCCATTTGAGTGAGGGAACCAACGGGCTGACCGAGCCCTTGCTTAACGGCTTCTACGCCGGCGATAAACGTGGATGCAACGGCACCCATGCCGGGAATAAGAATCCCGAGCTTCCCGTCAGCGGGCGAAATGGTAACGTTACCCTGCTTTGACAATAAAGAGAACTCCTTGTATTCGCCTGCGGTTCAAGATGCAAAAAGCCTCCAGAAGCCTCGCTTTATGTAGGATTTCCGCAGTTCTACGATATACTAGCACTCAAATGTCGCAGCGCGTTACGGGAACAATCTCTACACTCGTTGTGGACGACGAGCCACTCGCCCGGGAAGAATTATCGTATCTTTTGCAAAGTTTTCCAGACGTTGAGATTACCGACACAGCGTCCAACGGCCTCGAAGCGATTCAGTTGATCGGCGAGCATGAGCCCGACCTCGTGTTTCTCGATGTGCAAATGCCCGGGCTGGACGGCCTGGGGGTGATTCGCCGGCTTCGCGAGAAGGGCGCGCATTTGCCGTACTTCGTGCTGGCCACGGCTTTCGATCAGTATGCCGTAGAAGCGTTCCGCCTGGAGGCAATGGACTACGTTCTGAAGCCAGTGGACAAGGACCGTTTGGGGGAATGCATTGCGCGCGCCAGACGTGTGATCGATGAGAAGCAGCGCGCCGAAGAAGAGCGGCAGCCAGAAACTACCGCCGCCAAACCGGCGCTTCAGCGCAGCAAATTGTTGGTGAGAAGCAACAACCGCAATCTGATTGTGGACGCACAGGACTTAATTTACGCCACCATTGACGATGGTCTGATCACGGTAGTGACGCCTCATATGGAGGGACACTCCAACTACCGCACACTCGAGGAACTCCAGTCGAACCTGGATCCAAACATATTCTGGCGAGTTCACCGTTCTTTTCTGGTGAACATCAACAAGATTCGCGAAGTGATTCCGTGGTTTAAGTCCAGTTTTCAATTAAAGATGGACGACAAGAAGCAAACCGAGATACCCGTGAGCCGCATTCAAACCAAGCGGCTTCGGTCTCTTCTGAAGCTTTAGTCTGTCTCCACAACCTCGATCGCATTCACTTCCGCATAGTTCTTCACGGGCACAAATTCCAGCAGCAGCGTGCCTTGCGCATTCGGCTCCAAGTTGGAAAAAACCTTCGTTGTGCTCCGGCCCGCTCCCCCGGCGTCCTTGGAGATCTGATAGTTCCGGAGCAAAGCTGTCCCATTGGCATAAACGTCGAAGGACCGGCTACTGGGATCTGCGTAGTTCGAGGCGGCGGTACCGAACCAGGTCTCGGCAAAGTGGAGGGTCACCCGATACTTGCCCGGCGCTACTGGAATGCGGTAAGCGAAGTTTCCATACCGCTCGCCGTGATAGAGCACCCTCTCCGGGGGAGTTAATACCTCCTGGCTGTGAGAAACGAGAGTGCCTCCCAAGAAATATTCGTCAGCGGCCCACCACCGCCCGTCCGAATCGGTAACGGGCGTATTTTGCGCCACAATCCTTACTGGATGGATGCGGCCCGGGGGGCTCTGGAGAATCTCAATGCCATTTAGGACGGCAGGACCGACGGCAGGATCGAAGCGCAGGTGCAACCGGCCATCTGAATCCGGCCTGACGTCTTTCAAGACCCTTACATAGAGACGATTCGGCGCTCCCGCTCCGGCCAACAGGTCCAGCAGTGAGAGTTTAATAGCGCCGTTGACCGAGACCTGAAACATGCGCGAGCCGTCACCACCGCCTGCCGGATTACCTGCTCCATATTCGGTCTCGGCAAAGTACAAGCGCAGTTCGTGGGTACCCGGTCCCAGCGGAATGTCATATTGGAACCGGCCGCTGCGCTGCGCTTTCAGCAGATGCGGGTCCGGTTGCCCTTCGATGAGGCGACCCGGCGAAATCGGCGTGACGACTCCTCCCCTGTAGAAGGCGTCCGAATTCCATGTATGTCCCTGGCGATCAACGAAAGGAAGACCATGGTAACCAGCCAGCATACGAAATTCCGCAGGTACGGGGCTTGAAACGGGTCCAGTCCAGACATCCTCCGCGGGGGCCGAATTGCGAGGCCCTGGCTTCCGGAGCCCATGCACGAACAGATAGGCGCCGCCCACCGCGAGGAGCGATCCGACAAGCACGGCCATTCGCACTGCAGGGGAGAAAAGGCGATTACGACCGGCGGGTAATTCCTCTGGCAGAACTTGAGTGAGGCCCAGAGATTCGAGAGCAGAGCCGGTAGCCCGAGCCGGGATGCCCGGTTCAGAGATCTGCTCCACCACATGTGCGCCCGATTCCTTCACGATGAATTGGGGACGATATTGCCCGTTGGGAATGATTATCTGGACCGGGTGGGTCGCGCCTGGCCCTTCATAGTATTCCTGGAGACGTCTTCGGAGCCGATGGGCTTCTACCCGGACGATGGAATCCTTTTTGGGGTCGAAGTCGGGCGGGCGGCCCAATGCCTCCAGCGCAATGCTGTATTCCTTGATCTGGT
>DATIMM010000070.1:0-15630 GCA_035475295.1 Bryobacteraceae bacterium | reverse complement strand
CGCAACCGCTGTAGGTGCGCTGAAGCGCGAAGTCTACGCTCCAGCCGTTATGAACAAAGTGTATGACGAGCTACTTCGGTGATCGTTAGTGAAGAGAAAGTGCTGGTAGCCTCGCTCGGGTGCGCGTTACTTCCGCACTCTCACCTCTTGCTCCGCGCGAACCCAGTCCTCGATGTGCGAGCCATGCTGCTGGCCACGCGCTACCCAATACGAATACGCGAGCCTTTCAATCTCGTCGCGATCCAACTCGCTAACTGTGTTTCCCTCCGCGGTACCGCTAGTCTGCGTGGTCGTTCTGATGGGCTCGGTGATGTTGCCGACCGACTCTACAACGTCAGAATGGTACGAAGAGTAGCTTGTGCCACTCGCAGCAGCCATCGCCTTCGCCGGAGCTGCCGCATCGCCCGGTTCCGCGCTCGGGGGCGCCGGTACTGGGGCAGAACTTACGGCTGGTTCGCTGGCCGGCGCTGTTGCCGCCTTGCGATGCCGCTTTACTGAACTTGTTTCTTTGGGTGGGGTCTTCTTGGCGGCCGAAGGCGTCGCTTTGCGCGCTTTGGTCACCGGCGCCGATGCGGCGGCTTCCGGCGTAGGGGGAACGCTCTCCGCTGCGGCCTTTGGCTTTCTGGAAGAAGTCTTATCCGACTGCATGGAGCTATTTTAGCGGGAAACAGACAACTTTGTCAGTTTTTGATTGTAACAACTTTCCACTTGCAGACGTCCCTTCTCTCACTTGCATTTACCAGTTGCTTATAATTCGAGAAGGTGTTACAGCTTTTACCGCCTCATTCCTTTGATCTCATATTCCTTCGCATTCTTAAGTACCCCTCAATATTTCCTGTTTCGTCATTTGCTTTGATCCATCTCGCGAGACTTTAAAAAGGAATGACAGTTTGATGAATCCGCTTAGGCAGACGGCGGCTATCGCGCTGCTTGTCTTTATACTTTCTTCTACGGCCGCATGGGCGGCGCAGGCCAGCGGCAATGGAGGAACCATCCAGGGCGTCGTCACCGATCCCAGCAAAGCCGTGATCGCCGGGGCCGAGGTAACTTTGACCAATGCCGTGACCGGCTATAAGCAATCGGTTAAGACCGGCCCTGACGGCGCATTTCGCCTCGTCAACATTCCTCCCAACCAGTATCAGGTGCAGGTTGTTCTCAGCGGCTTCCAGCCGTTTACCAAAGACATCGCCGTTCGCTCACCTGTCCCGGTCGTGCTGAATGTCGCCATGGCTCTCGCGAACTCGGCCGAGACCGTCACCGTGGAAGCATCCAGCAACAACGTGTTGGAAAACGTGCCTACCCCGCACACCGATGTCGATCAGAGCCTGCTCACCAACCTTCCCGTGTCTAGCAACGGTCAAGGCTTAAGCGATGCCATCACGTTGACCGTGGGCGGCGTAGTCGCCGATTCGAATGGCTTCTTCCATCCGCAGGGCGATCACGGCGAAACCAGCTACGTGATCGATGGCCAGCCGATTACCGACCAGCAAAACAAAAACTTTTCCACTCAGTTCCCGCCCGACGCATTCCAGTCGCTCGAACTTGTTACCGGTGCGCCGGGCGCTCAATACGGGGATAAAACCAGTCTTATCGTGAATGCCACTACCCGCTCCGGTATGGGACTGAAGCCCAGTGCCACATTTGATACGTACTATGGCTCATTTGGAACCTTTGGCGAGGACGCCACGTTCGGTATCGGCGGGACAAAATGGGGAAACTTCGCCGCAGTCAACACGGGTCGCAGCGGTCGCTTCCTGGACAGCCCCGAATTCACGCCCTTTCACGACAAAGGCAACAATCAATCGTTCTTCGACCGCATTGATTTCCAACCTACCAACCGCGATTCTCTTCATCTGGACCTCTTCGCGGCCCGGAACTGGTTCCAGGTTCCGAACACCTATGACCAGCTCGCGCAGGATCAACGCCAGCAGGTTCGGACCATCAATATCGCGCCGGGTTATCAACACACGTTCAACCCCAAGACTCTGTTGACCGTCAGTCCCTTTTTCCGCCAGGACCGCATCGGTTATTATCCCAGCTCCGATCCGTTCGATGATTCGCCCGCTACTCTTAGCCAACGTCGCCGCCTGACCAACTGGGGCGCGCGTGCCGACGTGGCGTACTCCTCCGGGATCCATAACCTGCAAGTCGGAACGGAGCTGATGCAAACCCGCTTGAATGAAAACTTCGCCATGGGAATTACCGATCCTGACTATAATCCGGTGTGTCTTACCGCTGGCGGCAGTCCTCTCGCGTTGCCGGCGGTAACCAATCCAAACGCCTGTGCCGGCCTCGGTTATGTGAGCAATCCTGACGTTGCCACGGGCTTGATTCCTTTCGATCTCACGCGAGGCGGATCGCT
This sequence comes from Bryobacteraceae bacterium, assembly GCA_035475295.1. Lineage (GTDB taxonomy): Bacteria > Acidobacteriota > Terriglobia > Bryobacterales > Bryobacteraceae > Bog-105. The sequence goes on along the minus strand of DATIMM010000070.1, from coordinate 13,268 downwards.
CTTTCGATTCCACGGCAATGGGAACGTCAACGAGCAAGCCGTCTACGCGCAGGACCAGCTCACTATTCACAACTTAACGCTCAATCTTGGCCTGCGTTTCGATAACTACGACGGCCTCTCTTCCGACAAGCTTCTGGAGCCTCGCACAGGCATCTCTTACCTCTTGAAAAAAACCGGGACCGTATTGCGCGGCTCCTACACTCGCACTATGGAAACGCCCTATAACGAGAACCTGGTGCTTTCCAGCACTACCGGAGCCGGTGGCTTGGCTTCCAATGTGTTTGGAGCCTTCGGAGCCAGGGCACTGCGCCCCGGTCATCGTAACCAGTTCAACGTTGGCTTCCAGCAGACCTTGAAGAAGTACGTGCAAATCGACGCCGACTACTTCTGGAAGTTCACGAAGAACGCATTCGATTTCGATACTCTCTTCAATTCACCCGTCGAGTTTCCCATTGAATGGCGTCTGTCGAAGATCGACGGATTCTCTCTTCATGTCTCCACAACGGACTGGCACGGTATTCAGGCCTTCACCACGATGGGGCACACCCGGGCCCGCTTCTTTGGTCCGGAGACGGGAGGCATTATTTTCAATTCGCCGCTGAACAACAGTGTTTTTCGCATAGACCACGATCAGGCCTTCCAGCAAACCACGTATTTGCGCTACCAGTACAAGAAATACGGTCCCTGGTTTACCTTTACGTGGCGCTACGACAGTGGGGAAGTCGCTGGCGCAGTCGGAACCATCGATGATGTATTGGCGCTCACACCCGCTCAACAGGCCGCTATCGGCGTATCTTGCGGATCTCAGGTGGCTACCGTGTACCAGGGCATTAGTTCCTGCGCCGGTGCATTTAACGCCGCGCGTGTTCGAATTCCTGCTCCCGGAACGGAGAATGCCGACCGCAATCCTCCCCGCATCACGCCACGCAATATCTTTGATATTGCGGTGGGCTCGGATAACCTCTTTCACAAGGAAAAGTGGAAGACCACACTGAAATTCACCGCCGTGAATATCACTAACGAAGCGGCTCTTTACAACTTCCTCTCCACCTTCAGCGGCACGCACTGGGTAACGCCAAGAAGCTATCAGGTCACGCTGGGCTGGTCTTACTGAATCATTGCTGTTGCGCGGAATCTGAATCACATTCCGGTAAAGGTGCGTCACAACACCTTATGGGTATTTCAAAATGAGGCTCTCTAATGTTTTTCAATCGTGGGGAAAAGTGCTGGCTGGCAATATTCCCATGCTTTCTATTGAAGTAACGCGTGAGTGCCCGCTGCGCTGTCCCGGTTGCTACGCGTACGGCGAGTCTCACTTGGGCGAAGGCGGCCCGAATCTCAAATCGGTCAGTGATTATCGCGGTGACGAACTCGTTCGAAAAGTGATCGGCCTTGTAGACGAACATCAGCCATTGCAGGTTTCGCTGGTAGGGGGCGAACCATTAGTCCGTCATCGTGAGCTAACACGCATTATTCCTGAACTGGGACGCCGTGGGATCTATACTCTTGTCGTTACCAGCGCGGTTATTCCCATTCCCGCAGAGTGGGCCACGTTCCCCAGGCTAACGGTTGCGGTGTCCGTGGATGGTAACCCGGAAGATCACGATATCCGCCGCAAGCCGGCTACGTACGAACGCATATTGAAAAACATCCGGGGCCACAAGGTCAATGTTCACTGGACGGTTGTGCGGAAGAATGTCACAGAGCCCGGGTATATCGACCGCTATCTTGAGTTTTGGAACTCCCGCCCCGAAGTTAACAACATATGGGTCAGTGTTTACACGCCTCAGGTGAACGAAGAATCCGCCGAGCGCCTTGAGGACGAGCATCGCCGGCAGCTCGCCTCTCACTTCAATTCCGTTGCGGGCCAGTACAAGAAGTTGACGATGCACAACGGCCTCATGCAGGCCTTCGTCGAACCTCCCGCCAGTCCATCCACTTGTCTGTTCTCAAAACTTTCTGTGAACTACACCGCCGATCTCACAACCCGCGTCGAGCCCTGCGTGTTCGGTGGTGAGCCGAACTGCGCGGAATGTGGGTGCTCCATGAGCATGGGCATGCACTGGCTCGGCGAGTACAAGGTCGTTGGACCGCTTCGCGCCCGCCATCTGATTGCCGGGTCGCTGGCCGTTGGCCGCACCGTGAATCGCTTCCGCCACAGCGGCGACGGCCTGCGCTGGAACCACGACAATCCTCAACAGTCTTCCGGTGGACTGGTGCAAATCCAGTAACATCGAAGAGACGGGATATTCGTGGGGACAGCCTGAGTTCGCCGGGCATCCGTTTACAATGATCCTCTCTAGTCTTCATGCGACATCGTTTATGTGTGCCTGCATCCAGCGCTAACCTGGGCCCGGGCTTCGACGCACTGGGTTTAGCCCTCAACCTGCATCTGAAATGCACGATCGAGCCCTTCGATTCCCTGCGGATCTCCTGTTCTGGCGTCGATGCCGGCGAGATACCGCGCGACGAGAGCAACCTCATCTGGCAGACGGCGCTCAGGGTGGCATCTGCGAAGGGCAGAAGCCTCCCCCCTGTTCGTTTGTGCGTATGTAATGAAATTCCGATCGGCAAAGGGCTGGGCTCCAGCGCCGCCGCGCTCACCGCCGGAGTCGTGATGGCCAGCTTGCTTTTAGATTTGAACTGGTCGCGTCATCGTATTCTCGATGAAGCCGCTTCCATAGAAGGTCACCCCGACAACGTCTCGGCATGCGTGCTTGGCTCGATCGTGGCTAGTTCCATGGACGATTCCGGAACCCACGCCGTCCGCGTCGAACTGCCATCCAACTATGGCGTGGCGGTCGTAGTTCCCGACTTCATGCTACCCACGTCTCAGGCTCGCTCTGTTCTACCGCAGACGTACCGTCGCGAAGACGTCGTCTTCAACGTCCAACGCTCTGCTCTTCTGATCGCCGCGCTCTTTACGGGCAATACCGATTCGTTTTCCGCTGCTCTCGAAGATCGGCTGCATCAACCCTATCGTGCATCGCTGATCCCCGGCTTCAGTGAAATGCTTCGCCTCCGGAAAGAAGGCTTGCTTGGTTGTGCTCTCAGCGGCGCCGGGCCGTCTATTCTTGTGTTTTATCAGCGCGGCTACGAATCTGTTACGTCTTTCTTTGAGCAGATCTTTTCTTCGCACGGACACTCCTCGAAGACCTACTTCACCGACATACAAAGAACGGGGTACACTCTCGAAGAAGTCCCATAATGCAGGCCAGCCCACATCACACCTCTGTCGACTGGGAACGAGCGCATCACTATGTTGCCGAATACGGTCGTCTTACCGGCCGGTCTCCCGAGGAACTCGAAGCCGACGAGGAACGCTACGGTTCGCTGCTGACCGTTTTTAGCTTCAGCCATTTTCTTTCAGAAGAGCTGTTGCGCCATCCTGACTGGTTAACGTCGGTCTCCGATCTGCATCGGCCATACTCGGTCGAAGATTACAAACGGCGCTTGGCGGCGTTCGCGAAAGAGAGAAGCCTGACCGTCGCTTCGGCTGCCGTGGAGCTTGCGCATTTTCGGCGCCGGGAACTCCTGCGCATTGTAATCCGGGATGGTCTCGGTTTGGGAACCCTGGCCGAAATAACCGAAGAACTCTCAAACTTGGCCGATGCCATCCTCGCCTATGCGCTGTCCCTGGTCACTTCCGATCTCGCCGGCCGTTATGGTTCCCCTTTCCTCCAAGAAGCCTACGGAGAGCGCAAACCCGCGGTGTTTACAATCATCGCTCTCGGAAAGCTGGGCGGCCGCGAGCTGAACTACAGCTCCGACATCGATCTCCTGTTTCTCTACAGCGGCCATGGGGAAACCTCCGGTCCGGAACAGATTTCTAACAAGGAATTTTTTAAGAAAGTATCGAATCGGCTCACGGGAATCCTGTCGGCATACACCGCTGCGGGAGTCACCTACCGTGTCGATCTGCGTCTTCGCCCCGAAGGCACCCTCGGCGAAGTATGTATTTCGCTCGATGGCGCGCGTGAGTATTATTCGAAGCGAGCGCGCGATTGGGAACTGCAGATGCTCATCAAAGCCCGTGTCGCGGCCGGTGATGAAGCACTCGGTCAAGCCCTGCTCGATTTTGTGGAGCCATCTATCTACTCCACCACTCTCGACTTCTCCACCATCGAAAGCATGTCCGCGACTCGAGAGCGCATCAGCGACAAGCTCAATAGCAGACGCCTGTCCAAGGATGTGATCGACATAAAGCTGGCCCGTGGTGGCATCCGCGATATCGAATTTCTTGTCCAGTGTCTCCAGCGTCTGCATGGTGGCCGTGAAACTTATGTCCGCCATGCCGGAACACTTCTGGCCCTATCCCGGTTGCTTGCCCGCGATCTTCTGTCCCCAACCGAACACTCGCGTCTGGTCAACGCCTATGAGTTCCTTCGTCACCTGGAGCATCGGCTTCAATTTGAAGAAGATCGTCAGACCCATGCTCTTCCCCTGAACCCGGAGCAGTTGGAGCGTGTGGCCCGTCGCATGCCCGCACCTCGTGCTAACGGCCTCTTGCAGGAACTAAACAATCACCTCGAAAACGTGCAGGTCATCTATGACCGCATCGTGCATGCGCAGCGTCCCCTGTACTATTCACCTCGTGCCCCTTCGATAGTTCCGACGCCCGGCGCGCCAACAGTAGAAAACCGCGAGCCATCGCTGGGAGGAGTCTCCGAAGAGCTCTTGAAGTTGTTGGACCACGCCGCACCCGCCTTGGCCGCGACGTTGCATGCCCGCGGCATCCGTCGTAACGAACGTCGGCTCTCGTACTTTCTTCGATCGCTGTTGGATGATTCCTCCTGGCTACAGCTACTGGACAGCAATCCGGTAGTCGCCGACTACACGCTCCAGATATTTGAATTGAGTCCGTTCCTGTCCGAACAGCTCACGCGCGACCCCAAATTGCTGGAGGAGGTCCGCCGTATCGCCGAACATCCCACGCGGCGCTGGGCATTCGAGGGGCTCGCCGCTCCTTTAAACGACGTCCCGGCGCTGCGGCGCTTCTTTAGCCGCGAGATGTTCCGCATTCAGGCTGGAAGTATCTGCCTCAGCGAGCCGGTCTTCCAGACACTGGACCGCACGTCGGCATTGGCGGAATTCCTCATTGCCCGCGCCTACCGCATCTCCGTGGAGCAGGCGATTGCTCATGCGCGTTCCCACGCCACGCCGGAAAAGCCCTTCTTCGAGCCGCAAAACGAGCTGATGGTTGTCGCGTTGGGCCGCCTCGGCATGCGTGAGTTCGATCTTGACTCCGACTCCGACCTGCTCTTCATCATTCCGGATAGCGAGGGAGTACGCCAGCAGTTCTGGACACGCGTGGCTGAGCATCTCATCGAGATACTCACTGCGTACACCGGCGATGGCGCGACACTCACGCTCGATACCCGCCTGCGGCCCGATGGCCGTGAGGGACCGCTCGTGCAAACCGAGTCGAAGTATGTAGAGTACTTCGCCACCAGGGCGGAGGCTTGGGAGGGCATCGCCTACATGAAAGCTCGCGCCATCGCCGGGGATATCGAACGCGCGACAACGTTTCTCAGCGAACTCCAGCAGGTGGACTGGCGGCGTTACGGACAAAGCGGACGTTCGAAACAAGATCTCCGCCAGATGCGCATGCGGCTGCAGCGCGAAGGCGGAACCGCGAATCCTCTCAAGGCCGGCTTCGGCGGTTACTACGATGCCGACTTCATCCTCATGTACTTGCGTTTAAAGGGGGCTGGGATGTTCTTCAAAAGTCTCAATACGCCGGAGCGCATCGACATCGTCGAAAAGATGGGTCACCTGGAGCGGGCAGATGCCGAATTCCTTTTACGGGCAACTACTTTCTTCCGTGCCTTGGATCATGGCCTGCGCATTGTGACCGGCCGATCCGGACAAGGCCTTCCCTCAACGCCGGCCGAATTGGAAATGCTGGTCGAACTTCTCGGGCGCTGGACCGGGGACCGCAAGAACACCTCCGCGCTCGAGGAAGAGCTGCTGTCCATACAGACCGGCATGCGTCGGTTGTTCGATTCCATCTTCGTGAATTGAACGGCAGTCGTATCATCGAAAGAATAAATGCTGTACGAGTCGGCCCCGTCGAGCGGCCTGCGGACCCCGAATTCTCCGGCCCCCTCACGTGAGAATCCGCCCCTACGAGCATCGGAAATTGCCGTTGTTCTTGGTCTTGCCATTTTTGTTCTGTTCTATAAGCTTGGTGTCTCGCCGTTGGCTGATTGGGATGAAGCGATCTATGCCCAGATCTCGAGGGAGATTCTGCAAAGGCACTCCTGGATTCCGCTCTATTGGAATTTTCAGCCTTTCTTTGAGAAGCCCCCACTACTCATGTGGACGACCGCGCTCTTCTTCAAGGTCTTTGGGGAATCAGAGCTTTGGGCGCGTGCTGCATCCGCGCTCTCGGGAGTCGCCCTTTGCGTCCTGATGTTCTCTTTCGCGAAGCGCTTGCGCGGATCGCGTGCGGCTTGGCTCACCGTAACGGTCCTTTTGACGACAACTGCTTTTTACGATGCGTCTCGTTTCGGAACCACGGACATCATGCTGACGCTTGGCATGTACGTCGCTCTGGTCGGACTGTTCCATATCGAGCAAGGACGTCTCTGGGGATGGTATCCGTTCTGGATCGGCTTCGGCATTGCTGTCATGACAAAGGGCCCGGCAGTCGCTCAGCTGTGCGTGACAGCCGTTTGTGTTGCGATCCTGAATCACTGGACAAGGGAGAAGTTCAAGCGTCAATTTGCGCTCGGCGCCTTGGTGTTTTGCGCTATTGTTCTGCCGTGGCATCTCGTCATGTGGGTTCGATGCGGAAATGAGTTCCTCGGGAATTATATCGGATTTAATCTCTTTCATCGAGCCCTCCATCCTATAGAAGGTCATCATGGCGGCCCTCGATATTACCTGCTGGTTCTCGCCGAACGTGCTACGCCTTGGGTGTACTTTCTTCCTCTCGCTTTCCTTCGCGCGGTCAAGGATCGGCGCCTTCAAATACCTGTGATCTTTACCCTGGTTGTCTTCATATCCTTTACACTTGCCAGAACAAAACTGCACTGGTACATCGTGCCAATCTATCCGGCGCTCGCACTCATGGTCGCTTTTCAATCGGATGAAGTGTTGCGGGAGTATCCACGATTAGCGCGCCTGTACCCGGTCGGCATCGCTGCGTTCATCGCTGGATTTTTATATCTGTACACCCGCGACATCCATGGTTTTGACAGCGCGCGCGAAGATTTAAAACTTCTGGTGGAGCACGCCCCAACAGAGTATTCTGGCGTACTTCTTTTATGTTCTGACCGGGTCAACCTTCCTGAGCCTGCCGATCTTTATTACGGTCAAAGGAAAGTTGCCCTCGCCTACTTCAAATCGAAGCCGCCCGACTCCACACCCGGGGATCCTTGGACGTCTGTTTCGGATGCTGTGAAAACGCAGCCTGACTTAGCGATTATCGACAAAAAATCGCTTCCCGCGATTCCGCCGTCCATAGAATGCAGAAAAATCGCCGAAGGCAAGGACTTCGTCCTCGCTATGCTGTCTAGGAAAGGCTAAGCCTTTTTCATGCGATCTGCTGCGATGCAGCGATATCGCCCGACACATCGATCACCGGATTGTAGGTCAGAATGCGGCCGCACATTTCGCAGAACATCACTTCTTCGCCGCGCCGCAGATCCTGGAAGAACTGAGGCCGGAGCGAAATGTGGCATGCGCTGCAGCGTCCTTCCGTGGCGTCGGCAATGGCGGTGCCTTTTGTCTTCCTGCGAATCCGCTCGTAATGAGCGTAGAGCTTCTTGTCGATCTGCTCCACGATCGAGTTGCGCTCGGCCTTCTGCTCATTCAGCAACTTTTGATCCGCGACAGTTTGTTCGCGCGCCCGCGTTTTTTCGCTTTCCACATGCTGCTGCTCTTTTTTCAGGTCAGCCTCGGCCGCTTTTACGTTTTTTTCCAGTGGCTCGGAGTGCTCCATTAATTCCAGGATGTGGTCTTCGGCCTTTCGGATTTCGCCTTCGGCGTAGGCGATCTCGTTTTGAAAGGCGCGGTACTGTTCGTTCGTTTTCGCTTCGAGCATTTGGCCCTTCAGCTTGGAGATCTTCTGCTCCTGGACCTGGATGTCGCCTTCGAACTTCTTTCTGTCCCGCCCGTTCGCTGCCAGCGCGGCCTTATCGGCTTCGAGGCGCCGGGTGTGCGCTTCCAATTTCCTTTCGATGTCGGCGATGTGTTTGGGAAGTGCCGCGATCTCGTTCTCGAGCTGGGCAATCTTGCGATCAAGCGCCTGTAGACGCAGCGCACGAGCAAGGTCCTGCAACATTGTAATTAAAATTTAGCACGCGCCCGCAGAAACAGGCCGGTCACATAGGATAACTCCTCCACGCCAAGCAGCCGGGCGCTTCCAGCGAACACGATCAATCCAACCGGAAGGCAAACCGCGATTTCGCTTAAATAGCCGAGGCGCGACATCGCCGTGTGGGAACCGAACCAGTAGTTCGCGCCGGCCACCGGTACCGCCATCAGTGCGGTCGCGAGACAGACGCGCCCCAGGCTTTGGACAATAAACCGGCCCTCGAGGCCACCCAGCTTGCGGCGCAAACGCTCGAATAAAAACAGCGCCTCGAGGATGGCGACCGCTGACGTGGAAAGCGCCAAAGCTGCGTGGCCGAAGTGAAGCCAGCGCAGCAGGGCAAATGCGATGCCGAAGTTGGCGAGGATCGACAGCAAGCTGGCATACATCGGCGTATGCGCATCGGAAAGCGCATAGAACGCGGGGTTCAATATCTTGGTAGCCGAATAGCCGAGCAGGCCGATGGCGAAGCAAGATAAAGCAACGGCCGTTTGTTTGGTGTCGTAGGCATCGAAGCGGCCGCCCTGAAAGATCGCCCCGATAATCGGCCGGCCCAAAATAATCAGCCCGACCGATGCAGGAATCGTCATGAGGAAGACGAGGCTGAATGTGTGGGACATCGTTCTTCGAAATTCGACGAAGTTTTTTTCAGATGCACTGCGGGAGACGGCAGGCAAGAGCGCCGAGGCAAAAGCTGCGCCAAACAGCCCGAGGGGAAGCTGCATGAACCGGAACGAGTACGAGAGCCAGCTCACCGGGCCATCGTGGCCGCGCAGGGGATCGGCGATACGCGACGCAAAATTCGTGTTCACCATCACGTTGATCTGCAGCGCCGCGCCGCCAAGCAGGGCCGGGCCCATCAGCAGCAGGATTTTACGCATGCCGGGATGGTTCCAGGCAAAGCTCGGGCGGAAGTGGAAGCCGGCGCGGTGAAGGCTGGGAAGCTGCCAGAGAAGTTGCAGACCACCGCCAATGACGACGCCATACGCCATACCCTCGATGGGCGAAATGCCGAGGCGAGGCCCAAACCAGAACCCAAGAGCAAGTCCCGAAACAACGGAGCCGATGTTGAACATGGTCGAGGCCAGCGCGGGAACAAAGAATTGATTGCAGGAGTTCAACACTCCCATCGCCTGGGCTGCAAGAGTCACGAGCAGCAGAAACGGAAACATGATGCGGCTCATGTGAACCGCAAGCGCGAATTTTCCCGGGACGGCCTCATATCCGGGAGCAAGCAGCCATACGAATTGAGGGCTGAAGAGAACCCCCAGCACGCAAAACAAGCCGATGACGACGCACGTTGCGGTGCTGACCAGGTTCAGGAGCCTTTCGGCTTCCTCCTTTCCTTCCTGGGAAAGCGTGGCCGTGAAGGTTGGGACGAACGCTGAAGAAAAAGCTCCCTCGGCGAACAGGTTGCGGGCCAGACTGGGTACCCGGAAGCCAAGCAGAAAGGCGTCAAAGATAAACCCGGCACCGAACAGATGCGCCATGATAGTCTCGCGCACGAGCCCGGTGAGTCGGCTGATCATGATCGCGATCGAAACGACGCCCGCCGAGCGTGCTACCTGTTCGGACTGAGCGGTCCGCACGGCGTTGGCAGGCGGTTTAGGGCTGGCGTTTTCCGTATTCATCCAGGAAATGCGCGATCGTCATGATCCCCTCGTAGTAGTTGCTGATCCTGTACTTTTCATTCGGCGAGTGCAGTCCATCATCGGGGAGGCCGAAGCCCATCAATACCGTGGGAATACCGAGATGAGTGGCAAATTCTCCGACGATCGGAATGGACCCACCGCTGCGGACGAATACGGTCGGCTCGCCGAGCATTTCGCTGAACGCCTTGGCGGCCACCTCTATGGCGGGATGATTTGGATTCACCGAGATGGCCGGCCCGGCACCGAACAGGCGAATTTCAGTTTGGATCCCTTTAGGCGTATTGGCCTGAACCCATTGCTTGACCGCTGCGAAGACCTTTTGCGGATCCTGTTTCGGTACCAGGCGCAGGCTCACTTTCGCGGTAGCTTTGGCTGGGATTACGGTTTTCGCGCCTGCGCCGGTGAAGCCTCCGGCGATGCCGTGGACTTCGAATGTAGGGCGCGCCCACACTCGCGCCAGCACCGATTGATCGGGCTCACCGGTGAGCGCGGTCGAACCCACCTCCTCTTTGAGGAACTCTTCTTCGGAGAAGGGAAGTGTTTTCCAGCTCTCCGTTTCGGCCTTGTCAGGTGCGACGACGTCGTCGTAGATGCCGGGAATCCGGATACGGCCGTCGGCGTCCTTGGCTTTGGCGAGAAGTTCGATCAGACCATACACAGCATTGGGCGCGGCCCCGCCGTACATGCCCGAATGGAGGTCGCGCATGGGGCCGGTGGCTTCAATTTCCAGATACATCAGACCGCGCAGGCCAATGCACAGCGTCGGAATGCCATCGGCAAACATTTCGGTGTCCGACACCAGAGCGACATCAGCCTTGAGCTTGTCCGTGTGTTCAGGAAGGTACTTCGAGATCGACTCGCCTCCCACTTCTTCCTCTCCCTCAATCAGGAACTTTACATTGACCGGGAGCTTGCCGCCGTACACGTCACGCAGGGCCTCGACGGCCTTGATGTGCATGTACATCTGGCCTTTGTCGTCGCAGGCGCCGCGCGCATAAAGATTCCCGTCGCGTACGTCGGGCTCAAAGGGCGGCGTCTTCCAGAGTTCAACGGGATCGGGCGGCTGCACATCGTAGTGACCGTAGCAGAGGACGGTAGGCTTGCCCTCCGCATGAAGCCAATCGCCATAGACGAGGGGGTGCTTGCCGGTGGGAATTACCTCGATGTGTTCGAGTCCCGCCCGCCGCAGGCTGTCAGCGACGAAGTGCGCTGCGCGAGCAACGTCTTCTTTATGTTCGGGAAGAGTGCTGATGCTCGGGATGCGAATAAACGCTTTCAGCTCTTCCAGCAGGCGGTCACGATTCTGTTCGACGAACGGCTGTGCAATAGATGGCAAAGAGAGAGGCCTCGACGTCCTCATTTTAAGCCGCACCCCGAATGGAGAAGACGGCCACCTCGGCGGTGAGGTTGGGAAGGAACCGGACTTCGCGGTCACGGCGCAGGAAGATTTGGCGTTCGATCGTCCAGTTCTGCTTACGGCAGAGGAGGATGAAGTCATCGACGGTAAGGAAGTGGAGGTTCGGCGATTCGTACCAGTCGTACGGAAAGAGCGTCGTGCGTGGCGCGCGCCCGCTGAAGAGGTGCGAGAGGCGCACGCTCCAGTGCCCGAAGTTCGGAAATGCAACGATGGCGTGACGGCCCACGCGCAACATCTCGCGCAGGGCATTGAGGGGATAGCGCATTTCCTGCAGAGTCTGGCTGAGAATGACGAAGTCGAAGGCGCCGTCGCGATATCCGCTCAGCCCTTGTTCGATGTCACCTCCATAAACCGAGACGCCACGCGCGATGGCGCGGCGGATGTTTGCCGTATCGATTTCGACCCCGCGGGCGTGGACGTTTTTGTGCTCGCGCAACCAGGCGAGGAGTTCACCATCGCCACAGCCGAGGTCGAGCACGCGCGAACCGGGCTCCACCAGTTCCGCGATCATGGCGTAGTCCTGCCTGTTAATTAGATTGGCGCTCGCAGGGACGGTACTCTCCACATGCTTTTGCGTGCCCCGTTCCGCTTCGACGAAGACGCTCTGAAGGAAACCGCGCACCAGTTCCGCCTGCTCTTTAGTTTCCAGCAGAAAGGCATCGTGGCCGTATTGAGAGCTCAACTCGCAGAACGTCACATCGACGTTGCGGCCACGCAGCATGCTCACAGTGTCGAGCGATTGATAAGTGGGATAAAGCCAATCGGACGTAAAGCTCATCACCAGGAAGCGGGTTTTAGTGCCTTCGAAATCCGCGGCAACGGCGGAGCCGGCCGAGAGGTCGAAGTAATCCATCGCTTTCGTGATGTAGAGATACGAGTTCGCGTCGAAGCGGTTGACGAACTGGCTGCCACGGTAGCGGAGATAGCTTTCCACCTCGAAGTCGACGGAGAAATCGAACCCGAAGGCATCTTTATCGCGAAGGCGACGCCCGAACTTTTCACGCATGGAGGCATCGCTCATATAAGTGATGTGGCCGACCATGCGGGCCACTGCAAGACCGCGAGCGGGCGGTTTGGAAGAGTAGTAGTCGCCCTCGTTCCAATCGGGGTCGGCCGTAATGGCCTGGCGGCCGACCTCATTAAACGCAATTTGCTGGGCGCTGTGCCGGGCGGTGGTGGCGATGGGAATCGCGGCAAGCACGGCTTCGGGGTAAGCGGCGGCCCACTGGAGTGCCTGCATGCCGCCCATAGAGCCTCCGGCCACGGCGAGCAAACGCTCGATACCGAGATGGTCGATGAGCATTTTTTGCAGACGGACCATATCGGCGATCGTGATCACGGGAAAGCGCATTCCGTACGGTTGTCCCGTTTCGGGGTCTGTGGAGCCAGGGCCGGTAGTACCGCGGCATCCGCCCAGCACGTTGGTCGCGATGACGAAGTATTTATCCGTGTCGAACGCAAGGCCGGGACCGATCATGGTGGACCACCAGCCCGGTTGACCGGTTTCGCGGCTGATGCCGGCCGCATGGGCGTCGCCGGAAAAGCCGTGGAGAACAAGAATCGCGTTCGTGCGCGTTTCGTTCAGGCGTCCATACGTTTCGTAAGCAACATCGACATTCAGCAGCGTTACGCCGCAATCGAGCGGTAACGATTCAAAATGGGCGAACTGAGTGTCGACGACCACAGCGGGTTCGGTTTTAGCCAGCATTTTCGGTGCACACGTGTTGTTGTTTCAATTCAAATATACGCAAGTGCTACTCTCACGGTCGTGGAAGAGCACGAAATTTACAGCGCCATTGGAGAGGACGGTTTTCGCCGCCTGATCCGTGCTTTTTACAGCCAGATTCCCCAAGACGACATTCTGGGCCCGATCTATCCT
>DATIMM010000069.1:0-35421 GCA_035475295.1 Bryobacteraceae bacterium | reverse complement strand
TTCATCCAACTGTCCTTCGCAGACCACGACGACGCAGCGACCAAGGCGGCGATAGACGGCCGATACTTCGTCGAGCAGCTTTTCGGTGGGCAAGGGATTTTCGGGGAAGTAGATGAGATGCGGAGCGTCATCCTCCTGGTGTCGCGCGAGCGAGGTGGCGGCCGCCAGCCAGCCGACGTTGCGGCCCAGCACCTCAATGAATTCAACCTGGTTGGGAAGGGCGCGGTTGTCGGCGTTGATATCGCGAACAGCATGGGCGAAGAAACGCGCGGTGGAGGCGTAGCCGGGCGTGTGGTCGGTGTGGGTCAGGTCGTTATCGATGGTCTTGGGAATCCCGACGATCTGGAGATCGTAGCGATTTTGTTCAGCCGCGAGCTGGAGCTGGCGGGCGGTTCCCATGGAGCCGTTGCCGCCAGTATAGAAGAAGTAGCGCACGTTGTGGGCACGAAAGACCTCAAGCACCGTGTGAAGATCGGCGGGCGAGACCTCATGGCGCGAAGAGCCAAGGGCGGAAGCGGGAGTGCGGGCGACCTTCTCGAGGAGTTCGGCGGGTTGCCGGTAGAGATCGAGGAAGTCCTGCCGCAAGATTCCGGCGATACCGAACCTTGCGCCGTAGAGGCCGGTAATCTCCGCGTGACGGCGTGCTTCTTCCACCGCGCCTAACAGACTGGCGTTGATGACGGGAGTGGGGCCGCCGCTATGGGCAATGATTGCCGTTCCTTTTCGCTTTTCATCGTTCATTGGCTACTCGAAAGCGGCGGTTCCGCCGATTTTCCGGACATTCCGAGCGCCAGCTTGTACGCCGGCCCTGGCGCAGGCTTCCAATTTTGCACCACGTAAGAACTTTGAGAGGAAGCCGGCGTTAAAGCTGTCCCCCGCTCCGGTCGTGTCGACCGCCTGAACGGCAACTGCCGGAACAGAAAAGGTGCGGCCCTCGGTGGCGACGACCACGCCCTGGGCGCCGAGCTTCACGACTACGACGCGCGCGAGCTTTGCGAGTTCGAGAGCAGCGGCTGCGGGTTTGCGGAGACCGGTCAGTTTCAGTGCTTCCTGCCGATTGGGGAAAAAGATATCGGTGTTCTGCAGGACCGCCCGGAGGTTGGAATCCCATTGCTCGGCGGGATCGTAGTTGCAGTCGACCGAAGTCGTGAGGCCGAGCTTTCTGGCTTTGGCGAAAAGGGCCGGTGCGCCGGGGTGGAGGTGCTTCAACAAGAAGTAGGCTCCGACGTGCAGGTGGCGGGTGGCCTGCAATTGCTGCTCTGTGATGTCCCTGGCCCGCAGCATGGCGATCGTTCCGGCATACGTGACGCCGGCGCGGCGGCCGTTTTTGCTGTGCCAGATAGTGACACCGGTTTTTTCGCGAGCGGTACGGCGGAGACCGCTGAGATCGACGGGGGCGCTTAAGAGTTTCTCTTCGACGAATTTGCCGAAGGAGTCTTGCCCGATGACACCAGTGAAGCTTACGCTGGTTCCGAGCCGGGCGAGATTGAAGGCCGTGATGGCGCTGGAGCCGCCCAGGACCAGATCCATGCCGGTGGCGAGCTTTTCCTTGCCGAGTTCCAGCTTAACGACGCCATCCACCAGGAGGTCGACATTGGCTTCGCCGGCGACCAAGCAATCAAACATGAGGCAGGTCCTCATGGGTCCGGAACTGCTGAACGACGCGGGTGATGGCCCCGGTGGGGCTGGGGCTGTCCGGATTCAAGCCCGCTTGAAGGCTCAGATGGTAGGCCAAGAGCTGGGCGAAGGGAATCTCGAAGGGCACTCGCAGGGCATCGCGAAGATGAGGCGCGTTGGCAGGGATGAGGGTGTCGGCGAGGCCGGGATTCGCGGTATCGGGAGCGATAGCGATGACACGCCCCAACTGCTTTTGCCGCAGTTCTTCGAGGAGATCTTCCTCGTAGCGGCGGCGTTTCTCCGAAGAAGAAAGAACGCAGAGCACCAGCGTGTCGGGGCGGAGGAAGCTCATCGGTCCGTGGCGTAGGCCAAGGAACGTATCGGCGAGAGTTGCGACGTTACCGGCGGTCATCTCGAGGATTTTGAGCGAAGCTTCCGCGGTGATTGCCTGCAGTGGTCCGCTGGCGAGGACGACAACCCGGGACAGGGAATGTTCCGCGACTCTCCGGGCTTCCCCGTCGAGGTGCGGCAGGGCGGCTTGCGCACGTTGGCTGATTTCCGGAAGCGATTGGTCCAATTCGTCTGCGTGGCGCAGGCAGAGACCGGCCAGGACGAGATTGGAGAATGAACTGGTCATCGCAAGACTCTGATCGTTAGTTCGAGGATCGAGAAGAATGCGGCCGATGCCGTCGAGGTTGGCGAGGAGGCCCTCGGCATTACAGGTGATAGCTAAATGCTCCACCGCCGGAAACAAGCGTTGGATACGCTGCACGACCGCGAGACTTTCAGGACTGTCGCCGGACCGGGCCAAAGAGATGAGCAGGCCGTTTTCGGCAAAGCCGGGGAACTGTTCAGCGATTTCTTCCCCGGTGGCCACCAGGAGATCAGTGGTCGGGGCCGCGCGGGCGCCGGGCCAAGCGGCCGCGACCGCAGATGCGGCATAGGCGGAGGTGCCGGCCCCAGTGAGAATGACGTGTCGCCTCAGATGTTCCACCGGAACGCGAGCGCTGCGTACTCGCTCGAGGGTGGTGAGCCAGAGTTCCGGTTGCCGGAAGATTTCCGTGTAGGTAAGAGTTCCCGCAGAACCTGTGTTGTGAGTGATCTGGTCTGGAGCATTCGGGGTAGGCCGACTCATTAGCCGCAGGATATCGTAAATACTTGAAAGCGTCAATCCGCACTATCGCCGCTGAAATTCGCAAATTGATGAAAGTCGACGAAAGTAAATAGAACTACAGCCGGTAACAACTCCCCGGAGGGAGCCGATCAGTTCTGAGGGGGAACGGTTATACCTGCTCAATTCCGGCGATGTAGCTGGAGTGGTCCGAGGCGAGAAGCACGGCAGCTTTGGCAATCTCATCGGGCTGGCCCATACGGCCCAGCGGAACGCCAGGGACGAGCTGCACATGAGGCCAGAAAGGACCATTCCGGGAATTTTGTACGCTAAGGGCTACGCGGCCTTGCTGTGCGGGCGCAAGCCCGATGCCTGAGTTCCCGCCTGTGACAAGCGCGATCTTTCCTTCCAGCTTGCCTGACATCGTTATCTGCCGCGTCCTTACTCTTGGCTGCACGATTCAGATACCGCGAAAAGCACCTCTGACGCTCGCCAGTGCTGTCGGGTAAGACTCAACTATCCGTTACACCATTGCAAGGCCGCAGTGAGGAGCACTTCTGCGGTCGCAAGGACGGAATCGACATCCACGTATTCGTCAGGGTTGTGGGCTCCGGCTCCACAGGGGCCGAAGAGCAGGGTCGGGATTCCCCATTCGCGGTGAAGGAGGAAAGCATCGGAAGGATAGGGGGCGACGCCGATGGCTGGGGTTGTTTGGCGTACGGCCTGCAGGCTTTCCGCCATGCAGCAAGTCCAGGGATGCAGCTCGGGTAACTCGTGGCCCAGAAGCGGCGGGTCATAGAGTGGATTCCAGCCGATGGGGTGGTTCCGAAAGAAGGTGTCGCTGGATTGGAACTGCTGGAGGGAGCGCCGGATTTCGGCCAGAACCGCCGGAACATCTTCGTCCGGGAGGAATTGGAAGTAGACGCGAACGGTGGCCTGGGTAGGCACACTGAGTGGGACATCGCGGTCGAGGCGATTGGCTTCGACCGCCAGCACCTGAACGGGCGCCGGGTCGGAGATGGAACTGTAGGCGCTGCTCGTTTTGGTAACGCGACGTCGTTCGATCCAGGCTTCCACCCAGGCCAGGAGCCGGGCAAGCGGCACGGCTGGGCTGATGACTTCTCCTCGCGAGAAGTAGGTGGATTTATCGCCTGCCTCTACCTGAAGGTCGACCACAAAGCCGCCGCGAGTGGCCCGGAGGATTTCGAGCTGCGTGCCTTCGGAGATGACGGCGGCATCGGCGGTATCTCCTTTGAGACGCGCGGCCAGAGTGCCTCCGCCACCGCCCCATTCTTCGTCCACAACGGACTCGAAGAGCAGGTCGCCACACAGGCGGACGCCCCCTGTATGAACGGCCGCGATTACGGCGGCTTGCGCGGCCAAGCCGGCCTTCATGTCAAAGCTCCCCAGCCCGTAGAGGCGGCCGTTGCGCAGTTCGCCAGACCAGGGAGATGCGCTCCAGGAGGTCTTCCCGGGAGGGACGGTATCGATGTGGCCGTTGAGCAGGAGACTTTTGCCGCGGCCGGAGCCGTTGAGCCGAACGGCCAGGTTTTTCCGGCCCTGGTAGTTGCGGTCTCTTCGCAGATAAGGATGATCGGATGCGGCCAGGAAGTCGAGAGAATACAGGTCCGGGTGTATGCCGTGAGCCTGGAAGAATTCGGACAAGACCAGTTGAGCCGGCGTCTCGTTGCCGTGCGGAGGGATGTTTACGCTGTCGGTCTGGACGAGACGTTGGAGGAGACGGATGACTTCGTGCCGCAGGGGCGCCAGCAGCTTTGGGGTATCGGACGGCACGGGCGCGGACATTCTTTTTAGGCTACTACTTGGCATTAAAGGTGAAAGTGGAAACAACTCGAAAAATATCGCAAGTTTTGAGCACCAGGTGGAACGCTCATAGGCGTTGACCCAAAACATTTTGGGCATAGATTGCCCACTGAATCTCGGAAGCCTGCTTCCTGTGAAGACTGTTTCTGGTCCGAATTTCCAGCTAGCCGACACCTATGTAAGTTGGAAGTCAAGAGAAAACACAGGTCTCCTGACGCGCGCTTTGAGGAGCGCGCAAAACGCTTTCCGGTCGCACAGCTCGCACATGTGCGTCTCGGCCGGGGTTCCTGTTTTCGCAGAACCTGACATCTGTTTACTGCCTCGGGCCTTGCCGGCCGTCACAGATGATTGAGTTTGTGTTCGCTGCCAGTCCCGAAACAATTCCGAGGGAGCCTCAGGATTATTTGTCCATCACTCAATCGGCGATCTGCAGGACCTGGCAGCCTGCGCGCTGTGTAATGCTGTCTTTTTCTGTCAGCCGCGGTTTAGGCTACCGCGGTGCTGAAATCTTCTGCTGGCACAAAGGGGCGCTGGGCGCGATCCACTGCAGCAAATATGTGACCATTTTTCTCGCGACCGCAATAGTGGCGCGGTTTGTGTTTCCTTTTAGCTTCGCCTTTTCATAGACCAGCGCTAGTTCATGACTCTGTTTCGGCGCCAATTTAGCAGCTTCCACCAGTACACGCTGAACTTCGTTGTTTGTTTCGAGTAACTGACGGAGGTACTTCACCTGATGCAAGCGTCGCTTGTTATGGCTCACGCCCGTTTCCATCAACAGACCTGAAATCCGATTCTTCATCTGGACCATCTGCCGAACCAGCATGTGCCGACACCGCAACGTCCGGCGGGGGTCTCGAATCTCTGTCGAACCATGTGGCATTCGGGCAGGAAGTCACAACGTAAGCAGTCCGCAATCTTGCTCGCATCGATGCGATCGTTCTTCTTCTTGGATGCGGCGATCGCCCGCAGCATCAATGGATGCGCCACCTTCACCCGTGCCGCATGCGGAAGCGGACGATCATAAATCCAGCCGGTGAAGATCGTGGCTTCCATCGCTACCGCCCATGGCGCCGGAGTCGTCTCTTGCTGCTGGATCCGGCCGCTTACATCCTTCACGCAATAGCTGATCGTCTTCTTGTGTACGTGGAGCCCGATGTAATACATATCTGTTGAGGAGCCTCCCTGGTTGTTGGCTGAATCAACGTCCCCGTTGAGTTCAGCTCTTTGTACACCACGCGCTCCACCCTCCTCGCTCGACTTACATTCACAAGGAGGTCGCTGGACCGATAAGGGCAGTCCATCCCGTTCACACGAAAGCCTTGGATTCCCTCAATGGGGTACGTACCTGTCCCGCGCCAGGATTACGGACAATATCGAAGCAATGGGCGCTTCGATGAGGTTCGCCTTGGGCCGCCCGCGGCTCCGTCTGGTTTAGCGGGCGTTTTTTAGCTCTACACGGATCGCTTTTAAGGACTTAGTCTTCTCCATATTTTCCATTTGATGCGGAGGGCCGATGGGGAGGAAAATCACAGCCCCATCCTTTTTGTGACCACGATCGACCGCCGCTAGGCCGGGCGAGTACTCTTTCATATGAGCAGCTGATACGTAATAAAGAACACTCGGGTAACGATGAGCATGGAGCGGCTCGCGAATGCCGGGCGGAACCCTGACTTCCAGCACTCTGACCTCGTCGTTTTCAAACAACAGTTTGTGATTTTGTGGAGCTGCGACCAAAGCGTCGTTTTCAGGGGTCCACCACTTGTCGAAATTACTCGAGTTCTGTCCCAGGAGAAAAGCTGCGCCAAGAGATCCAACCAGCAGTACAAATTTCGCGATTCGTTTCATTTCCCGTTGTCCGTCAATCAGTCGGACTTCGGCACATTGTAGCGTTGTTCTGCTGCCGAACATGGATTCCCAGTGGATCGGATGCAAATGGAACGCAGGATTATGGCCGCTTTCACCAACACCATTCTCGATTCGGCACGTTGTCGTCGGCGCTGAGCAGACCAGTTGCGCCTCTTGAACCGCAGACGCGAACTCTCGCAGAATCGTCGCACACTCTGCTTTCATGAGGGAGACCGCTGAGAACCGAGATCAAATCCGAACCGAACTCAATGACTCACAGTCGGCTGAAAATGTCAGCTTCCGAATGACTCCTTGTTTACGCGCAACCCGGAAATTACCAAGTCTTATTCTCGACAAATGACGATATCGGAAAGCGACAACAGCCCTGGGTTGCTCTCCGCTCGTCAAGTTAACGCTATGGAAGATGCCTGGTGGGGGAGGTCCGCCGATGGTGACGCTGGGCCGCCGACGAGCGAGGGCTCCGGACTAGAACTCCCGAAACTCGGCGTCGTCGAGGGGGAACTCCGGCCGGGACGCGCCGGCCTTGGACAGCTTATCCTGGAATGCCGGAAGTGGCTTCACTGCGTTTGTTCCGACCGTCTGCTGGAGCCGGAGCAGGCCGGTTGACGTGTGATTGCCGGACCGACGAGGGGCCATGGACACTGTGCGGGCACGGGAGGATACGAGCGATTCCAGAGCGAATACGATGTCCTGCATCGAGTCGGCCTGGGAGCGCAACTCCTGGCTCGCAGAGGCGCTTTCTTCGGCACTGGCGGCGGTCTTTTGGGTCACCTGCTCCATCTGGACCAAGGCGGTCGAAATCTGATCGATACCGCGAGACTGTTCACCGGCCCCGAGGCTCACTTCATCCACGAGGATTTTCACCTTGGCGGCACTCTCGGTAATGCTACGAATGACCTGGGCCACTTCATCGAGGCGAGCACTTCCGTTGCGGGCATTCACGGTGGATTCGTCAATCAGAGACGTCGTGTCTTTTGCCGCCTGCGCGCAGCGCTGGGCGAGGCTTCGAACCTCATCAGCAACAACGGCGAAGCCCATCCCGGCTTCGCCGGCGCGTGCAGCTTCGACGGCGGCATTCAGTGCCAGGATATTGGTCTGGAAGGCGATCTCGTCAATAACCTTGATGATCTTGCCGATGCGCTCGCTGGAGCTGGTGATTTCCTGCATGCTGGCGACGAGACGATCGAGCTTCGTATTGGCCTGAATCACCTTTGCATCGACATCGGTCATGAGAGACGCCGCCGAACGCGAGTGCTCGGCATTGCGCTGCGTCATGGCGCTGATCTGGTGCCCTGAGGCGGAGGTCTCCTCGAGCGAGGCCGCCTGCTCGCTGGCACCGTGTGCGAGTTCCTGGCTGGTGGAGGCGAGTTGCTGAGAAGCGCTCGCCACCTGTTCGGCGCTGGAGCGAAGGTTATTTGCCGAGTGCGAGAGAGCCCGGTTGATACTTCGGACAACGATTACCGCCAGTGCGCCACCGGCCACGAGAGAAAGAAGCAACAGTATCCAAGTGAAAACGTACGCGGAATGCGCAGCTGCGAATCCCTGGTTCGCAAAGCTGGCCGCGTTTGCGTTGTTATAGTCCACCTCATCCTGCATTGCCTTCCGGAAGGCTTTGGACAGGACGCCTCCCTCGCTCGACCAGTATTGCCCGGCCTGTTCCGAATTTCCTTCGGCTACCAATTCTCGGAAATGGGCGCAGCCCTTGACGAGAAGGGCGGTCTTCTGTTTGAGCGCTTCATAGAGCGGCTTTTCAGCAGAAGAGAGGAAATGTTGGTAGCTATCGAGCCGGTCGAGCGTTTGTTGCTGTAGCTCTGCGAGGTGTTGAAGCTGGTTGTTTTTGTAATCGGCCGACAGGCCGGGCGTTCCCATCAACAGGCTTGTGCCTCTGAGTTCGAGAGCGAGTGCCTGGACGGTAGTGAGGTGGATCACGCCGGGTAACTCGTCGGACGCTACAGCATGGATGCTTGCCGCCGTCTTCCGGACGCTGGCGACTCCAACTAGTCCTGCGGCTAACGAGATGGCGACCAGAGTCGCGCAGGTGGCGGATACTCGTTTGGCAATGGGCCAGTTACTCATGGTAAAACGCTCCTATTTTCCCCTCCGGCAAAGGGCAATACTTGGTCCGGAGCAGGATTAGCCATGGAAATCTTGTCTTCCGATGGCCTCGAAAGCTGTAAGGTGGTACAAGGAGTCAGCCCCTTCTCTCGTCGGAATATTCCGTAGGCGAACTTTTCGCATGTAAGGAACAACTTCCGCATGAGGTTATTTCAGAAAGCCGTACTAGGCAACTGCCTGTTCCTGGCGTCTATGGGCATCGGCAGCGCGCAAACAGCCCGCAACAACGCCGTGCCTTCCACCGATAAATCCTGGCTCACGCCGACCGATGAGCTCAACAGTGCCCTTCCCTACTGGCTGCGTTTTCACGGGGAAGAGCGTGTGCGTCCCGAAGGTGTAGATGGACAGGCCTTCACCGGCGGGGCAAGCGACGGCTACCTGTTAAACCGACTCCGGTTCGATATGGACGTGCTGCCGGTATCGTGGCTAAAGTTTGACGTTCAAGTGCAGGACGCGCGCGCGATTTGGAAAAATCCGGTGGCGGCTCCGCCTTACCAAGATACGTGGGATCTTCGGCTCGCCTATGCCGAGATCGGCGATTTAGAGAAGTATCATGCGGCGTTTCGAGTGGGACTGCAAGAGCTGGTTTTTGGAGATGAGCGGTTGATCGGCATCTCGAACTGGACAAATGTCGCCCGCAGTTTTGACGGATACCGTGCGACGGTACAGGACGGAAAGTTTCGCCTGGATGCGTTTGCAGCATCGGTGGTTGTTCTTCGGGACGGCGAAGTGGGCGAGCATACGCCAGGAAATTACATTGACGGACTATACGGCCAGATGCAGGATGTGGTGCCGCACTCGACGATTCAGCCGTACTTCTTGTGGCGCCGGAGTCCATCGCAAAAGCTGGAAAACGGCCAACTGGGAAATGAGCACTTTGGCACGACGGGCGTCCGCTGGGTGGGAAAGCTGCCTCTTGGATTTGACTACAACACAGAAACGGCGATACAGCGCGGTTCGCTTGGCACGGATGGCGTAGCGGCCTGGGCTGCGCACGCCGCAATAGGGCACAAGATCCCGGCAGCGGCATTGAAGCAGCCGCGCTACGTTGTTGAATACAACTTTGCCAGCGGAGACGGCAATTCAAAAGATGGGCAACACGGAACGTTCGACCAGTTGTATCCTTCGGGTCACAATAAGCTGGACCTTGCCGACCAGGTGGGTTGGAAGAATATCCAGCATCTGCGGACGGGGCCGGAGTGGAAATTTACGAAGAAGGTTTCGGTGAGTTTCAAGTACAGCGATTACTGGCTCGCGAATGCTCACGATGCGCTTTACAACTCCAGCGGGAACGTGGTCGCGCGGCAAGCGAACGGAACGGCGGGGCGTTGGGTCGGCCAGGAGTTCGATGGAATGGCGAGCTATACGACCACGAAGAAGTCGGAGATTGGAGCCGGGTTTGGCTATCTTCTGCCGGGAACGTTCCTGAAGGCGACGACTCCCGGGCACAGCTACAGCTACCCGTATCTCTACTACAGCACTGCCTTCTAGCTGCGAACTACGGCGTTACGACGTGTACGCCCGCAGGATGAAGTACACGACAACGCCCGTCACTGACACATAGAGCCAGATGGGAAACGTCCACCGCGCTACGGCGCGGTGGAAGCGGAACTGCGCGCGGGTGGCGTACCAGAGCGTGGCGAAGATCAGCGGAAGAGCGATCATCGAGAGGCCGATGTGGGTGATGAGGATGAAGAAGTAGACAGGGCGAATCCAGCCGTGGCCCGGGAACAGGGTGTCACCGTGGAAGAAGTGATAGGTGATATAGCTGACCAGAAAGAGCGCGGAAAAGCTAGTAGCGCCGATCATGAAACGCATGTGCGTGAGGCGATTGCCACGGCGGATATTGATGTAGCCACCGATGAGGCAGAGTGCGCTGAGCGAGTTAAAGACAGCGTTCGCGGCGGGAAGCGAGAGTACCCACTCGGGCGCGGCTACCCTTCCCTTGAAGTAGATGAGCCAGATGAGAAAAGCCGCAACCGCGACACTCAGAGCAATGATCGCGGGAATCGGCTTGCGGGCAAGATCCGAGGAGTTGTCGCGAGAAGGTAGTTTTACCGGCACATTTTGATGGTACCGGTTGTGCGATAGCCGGGTGCGCAGGCCGGTAGCAGAAGTTCCCCGAGGGCTCTTAGCCTACACTGTCCTTTACATGAGAGCTGTAGTCTTATTGGCACTGGCAGGCGCGGTGGCGTGTGCACAGCAGCAGTATCCGAAGACAGATGCACAGATGGTCGACAGGATTGTGGACGAAGCGGTGCAGACTAATGTGATCCCTGGCGCGGTGCTGGTGATCGGGCACGACGGGCAGGTGATTTACCAAAAGGCTTACGGTTTTCGGGCCGTGGTACCGCAGCGAGAGGTGATGACCGCCGATACGATTTTCGATGCGGCATCGCTTACGAAGGTGGTGGCCACGACACCCAGCATCATGAAGCTGTTTGAGGAAGGAAAACTGCGGCTGGATGATCCGGTGACGAAGTACCTGCCCGAGTTTCAGGGCGGAAAGAGCGACATCACCGTCCGATTGCTGATGACACACTTTTCGGGATTACCTCCCGACGTGGATTTGGTCCCGCGATGGAGCGGGTATGAGACGGGCATTCAAAAAGCACTGACGGCGAAACCGGTGGCCCCTCCGGGAGCCAAGTTTATCTACAGCGACATCAACTTTGAATTGCTGGGCGAGATCGTGAGGCGGCTCTCGGGGATGACGTTGGCGCAGTTCGCGCAACAGGAGATTTTTAGCCCGCTGGGGATGAAGGAAACCGAGTTTCTGCCCGGCGCAGATTTGAA
Source organism: Bryobacteraceae bacterium (assembly GCA_035475295.1). Taxonomy (GTDB): domain Bacteria; phylum Acidobacteriota; class Terriglobia; order Bryobacterales; family Bryobacteraceae; genus Bog-105. Next base: position 24,092 of record DATIMM010000069.1, on the reverse strand, counting down.
GCCGCGCATTGCACCGACAGAGATCGATCCGGATACAGGCTTGCCATTCCGAGGAGTGGTGCATGATCCGACGGCCCGCTACATGGGCGGAATCGCGGGTCATGCAGGCGTATTTACGACAGCGGACGATCTCTCAAAGTATGCGGAGATGCTGCTGGGGATGGGGGAGCGCAACGGCGTGCGCGTTTTCAGCCCGATGACGGTGAAGAAGTTTACGGCGCCCGGCAGCCCGGCCGACCAGCCGATCCTGCGCGGATTGGGATGGGATATCGATTCGCCGTTCTCGAGCAACCGGGGAGAGCTTTATCCTATCGGATCGTACGGGCACACCGGATTTACAGGAACGTCGATGTGGATGGATCCGACGACGGATTCGTTTGTGATTCTGCTGACCAACGCAGTGCATCCGCACCGGGGACACTCTTTGAGTTCGCTGCGCTCGAGGCTGGCGACTGCGGTTGCGGGGTCGTTCGGCGTCGCGGTCAACCAGCAGGTAGCGCTAACCGGCTATAACGAGACGATTACGGGCGCAGGCGTGCATCGGGTGGTGAACCGTAACGCGCAGACGTTGACGGGCCTGGATGTGCTGGAGCAGGAAGGCTTTTCCGGGCTGCGAGGGAAGCGTGTCGGGCTGATCACGAATCACACGGGCCTGGACCGGGAGGGACGCCGGGATGTGGATGTGATGAAAGCGGCGGGCGTGAACGTCACGACCTTGTTCTCACCGGAGCATGGCATCAGCGGAACGGCGGATGAGACCGTGGGCGACAGCCGGGATGCCAAAACCGGCCTGCCGATTGTGAGCCTTTACCGGCCGGAGCGGCGACGGCTTACGGCGGCACAACTGGAAAAGCTCGATGCGGTGGTGTACGACATTCAGGATATCGGTGCGCGTACATACACGTATTCGTGCACGATGCTGTACGCACTGGAAGAGGCGGCGAAAGCGAAAAAGCCTTTCTTTCTCCTGGATCGGCCCAATCCGATAACGGGAGTCCACGTGGAAGGACCTGTGATGGAGAGCAACAACGAGTCGTTTGTCGGCTGCTACACGGTACCGTTGCGGCACGGAATGACCTTCGGGGAATTGGCAACAATGGCGAACGCAGAGCAGCATTGGGGCGCCGATCTGCAGGTGATCAGGATGAAGAACTGGGAGCGTGGGGACTGGTTCGACTCGACCGGCGTGACGTGGATCAATCCGTCGCCGAACATGAGGAGCCTGGACGCGGCGCTGCTGTATCCAGGGCTGGTCATGTTGGAATCGAATACGAATCTTTCGCTAGGACGCGGCACGGACTCGCCGTTTGAGCAGATTGGGGCGGATTGGATTCAGGGGCAGGCGCTGGCAGAATACCTCAATTCGCAATTCATCCCGGGAGTTCGGGTTTATGCGACCCGATTTACGCCTACGGCGTCGCATTTCGAAGGAAAGACGATTGAAGGTGTACGTTTTGTGATTACGGACCGGGAGACTTTCGACAGCACGAGACTGGGAGTGGAAGTGGCGGCTGGTTTGGAGAAGCTTTATCCGGGAAAGCTCGATTTCTCAAAAGACCTGAAGTTAATGGGACGTAGTGAGTTGGTGCAGGAGTTCAAGGGGGGCCGGGAAGCCAGCTTCATTGAAGGAAAGCTACAAAAGCAGGCAAAAGAATTCGTGTCAAGGCGTCAGCCTTACCTACTATATTGAGCCACGAGCAACCGGAAGCAGAGGCGGGGTCTGTTCCGGTCGCCACTCGATTCTCAGGTTAGAACCTTCGGCTTAGATTGAAATAGCTGGCGGAAGCTTACGCTTCGGCTGGCAGCGCAACGGATTTGGTCTTGCTTCCCGGCGGACGGCCACGGCGGCGCGGTTCAGCAGAAACACCATCCAGTTCGTGTTCTCCGGCCGAGGAGACCGCCGCAGCAGCGTCCTTCAACCATGATGGCGGACGTCCGCGGCGGCGCCCCCTGCCCCTTGCCAGGCGTTCCAACGTCAGAATGGCTTCTTCCAGTTGCTCACGTTCCAGTTTCAATTCGGCGAGCATTTTGTCGACGTCCAAATGAAACCCCCTCATAAATATTGATTTTGTAGTCCTATCCCCGGCCGGGGCTGCGTACACCCCTCGTTTCAGCTATCGGTGTTAGCCGGTGATTTATTCGAAGTTTAATTCGGTATTCAACAGAAATTCAACACGAGCGAGTCTGGACAGTCCTAGTAGTACTAACGAATTCAGGAGAGTATATGGGGAAAGAAGAGGGATAATCAGGATATAGCGTTTCTTTTTTTCCAGAACAAGTAAGCCGGAATACCTAAACCCATCAAAACTAACCCCATAACGGACTCCCGGGGACGTGTCTGGACAGTACTAATGAGTAAAGCTCCGGCCACACAGACGAATAGTACTGGCACGTAGGGGTAACCAAAGACCCGGTACGGTCTAACTAAATCCGGTCTCTTTTTTCGCAAAACTATGACCGAAAAAGCGGTCATAAGGTAGAGAATCCAGCTCCCAAATATCACGAAATTGTACAGATCGTCATACCATCCGCTGAGAACCACCACGCAAGACCAGAGGCACAGGAGAATCATGGAGTGGCCTGGCGTCTTGTAGACCGGATGGACAAAGGCGGCGGTGCGGAAGAAAAGGCCATCCCGGGCCATGGCGTACGGAACGCGGGAGCCCGAAAGGATGGAGCCGTTAAGGGCGGCAAAGATAGAAATCAGCACGGCGACAGTGACAAAGCTGGCGGCGGCGGAACCGAAGATGCGGGACATCATGTCGGCGGCGACACGGCGACTGCCGGCGACCTCCACGGGGCTGAGGACGTAAAAATAGGCAGCGTTGATAAGAAGATACGTGCCGATCACGACGAGAGTTCCGAGGGTAAGCGAGCGAGGGAGATTGCGCTGAGGATTCCGGATCTCCGAGGAGACCATGCTGACATTGTTCCAGCCGTCGTATGCCCACAAGGCGCTGACCATGGCGGCGAAGAAGCCGGAGATCCCACCGAGCGCCGGGATGTGATCGCGAAAGTTCTGGAGATGCCCGTGGCCGAAGAATAGCCCGATGACGATCACGGCAGCGATCAGCGTCATCTTCAACGCAGTGACGAACACCTGCACGTTGCCACCGGAGCGGACTCCCACGTAGTTAATTCCGGCCAGTATCAGGATGAGGCCGATGGCGACCAATTGTCCGTAGCGAAACTGGAGAAGCGTTCCGCCGGGACCGATATGAAGTGGAACCGTACAAAAAGGCAGCGCCATTACAGGGAGGAATACGGAGAGATAGGTATAAAATCCGGCTGAAAGTGTGGCAATGGAGCCGCTTTTGGCAACCCAGAATTGAGTCCAGCCGTAAAGAAAGCCCCAAAATGGACCATAGGCTTCGCTGAGATAAACATATTCTCCTCCGGCTTCGGGGAGCGCGGCCGCCAATTCGGCATAGGTGAGCGCGCCGAAAAGGCTGAGGAGGCCGGCGACGATCCAGACAGCAAAGAGCATTTTCACGGAGCCGACGCTGTGAATCATGCTGGCAGGAACCAGGAAAATGCCGCTACCGATCACCGTCCCGACCACGATTGAAATGGCGCTAGGGAGACCGAGGACGCGCTGCAGGGAAGAACCCGAGCTGAATTTATGAGGAGAGGTTGGGGCCCCATCTACAGACGTGATGGCTTGCGGGCGGGGATCGGATGTCACTTGATAAGTATGATCTTAGCCAACCGGGACTTACACACGTAAAAAAGAACCCGGGAATTGAGGAAGCCCGGGAGACGTACTACTCTAGAGGCTTAGCTCCGGCCCAGTTGCATAGCTCGTGGCTAGCCCAGGGGCCCGTCCGCGTACGCCCTTCCGGCCGCTGAGGGGCGGGCACATCTCCCGTTATGAATTCTTTGCAGAGCGTCGAGCCCAAGCCATCGATCTGGAGCTTCGTCCGTGAAGCGCTCCGGGGATCCCACCGCGACTTTACGACGGGAAGCCTGAACCAGGCCATACTTGCTCTCGCGATTCCGATGGTTTTGGAAATGGTGCTGGAATCCCTGTTTGCGGTGGTGGACGTCTTTTGGGTAGGCCGACTGGGCGCGAATGCTGTCGCGACGGTGGGCCTGACGGAATCTTTACTGACGCTCGTGTTTGCGGTGGCGATGGGACTCGGTATGTCCACGACCGCCATGGTAGCCCGGCGGATAGGCGAGAAAGATGCGACGGGAGCGGCGGTGGCGGCGGTCCAGTCCATTGCACTTGGTCTGCTGGCAGCGGCTCTGATCGGTGTTCCCTGCCTCGTGTTCGCTCCCGATCTCCTAAGACTGATGGGTGCGTCGCCCGAGATTGTCGCGACGGGCTCCGGCTACGCTCGCATCGCGCTGGGAGGGAGCGGCGTGGTGCTGATGCTGTTTCTGAACAATGCGATCTTTCGGGGCGCGGGAGACGCTGCGATCGCGATGCGGCTGTTATGGGTTTCCAATGTGATCAACCTGCTTCTGGATCCGTGCCTGATCTTTGGCGTGGGCCCGTTCCCGCGGCTCGGCGTTACCGGCGCGGCTCTTGCGACGCTGTCGGGGCGCTCCATCGGAATGCTCTTTCAGTTTTATCGTTTGCTGAAGGGCAGTGAGCGAATCCGAATATTGCAAGGGCAGATCCGCCTGGAGCCTCGCGTGATGGTGCGCCTGCTCCGGGTTTCCCTGACGGCCATGGTGCAGTTCACGATTGCACAGGCAAGCTGGATAGGCCTGGTGCGGATCGTCAGTCTGTTCGGGGCGAATGCGCTTGCCGGATACACCATCGCGATACGTATCGTGATTTTCATTCTTCTGCCGTCCTGGGGGCTGAGCAATGCGGCCGCCACGATGGTGGGACAGAATCTGGGAGCGGGCAGACCGGAGCGCGCGGCAAGCTCCGTGTGGCGGACCGGATTTTACAATATGCTGTTTCTCGGCGGTTCCGGGATTCTCTTCGTCATGTTCGCTGAATCCATCGCGGGCCTGTTCACGAGCGACCCGGCCGTAGTGCGGCTTGCCTCTTCGTGTCTGCGAATTCTCAGCTACGGGAACGTAGCGTATGCGTATGGGATGGTGATGCTGCAGTCCTTTAACGGAGCCGGCGACACGCTGACGCCCACCATTGTGAATTTGTTCGGTTTCTGGCTGCTGGAGATTCCAGTGGCGTATTGGCTGGCCGTGCCCGGGGGGCTTCACTCAAATGGAGTTTACTTTTCGATTGTGATCGCGCAGGCGGCAATGGCGGCGGCGAGCATCGTGCTTTTTAAGCAGGGCCGCTGGAAACGCCAGCGGATTTAGAACGTTACCGGGCGTGAGTTTCCGCGGCGACATCCGCGGATTTTTCGGAGAAGCAGAGCCCCGCGATATAGCCTACGACGAAGGTGGTCACCGAACCAATGAGCACGTACCAGGTGAAGGCCACGTGGTTACGGAGCAGCAGTGTGACGGCGAATCCGGCGACCATGCCGATGATGGCGGCCCACTCGCCGGCGCGCCTGGTCAGAAGGCCGAGGAGGAACACGCCTAAAAGTGCGCCATAGAGAACCGAGGCGATGGACAGGCCCGCTTCGAGGACGCGCCCCCAATGACGGGCCAGCAACCCGATAGAAAAGAGCACCACACCCCAGACGACGGTGGCCCAACGGGCAAAACGTAGGTAGTGGCTCTCGGACAGGGCAGGACGCAGAGGCTTGAGAAAGTCCATGACGGTGGTGGAGGCCAAGGCATTCAGGGCCGCGCTGAGGTTGGACATGGCCGCGGCCAGGATCGCGGCGATGATAAGTCCGGCCAGACCGACGGGGAGGTGCTGCCAGATGAACTCGGGATAGACGCGCTCGGGGATGCGGGGGGCGGGAAGGCCGGAGTCGTGATAGTAGACGTACAGCGAAACGCCGATCAGAAGGAACAGGGCGAACTGAAAGAAGATCACGACCCAGCTGGAGAAGAGGGCCAGGCGGCTTTCCCGTTCATTTTTAGCCGAAAGGAGGCGCTGGACCATCAGTTGCTCGCTTCCATGGCTGGCCGAGACCAGAAAGGTGCCGCCGAGCAGGCCGGCCCAGAAGCTGTAGCTACGCAGGAAGAAAGCGGCCGAGAACGAGAAGCGGAAATCGAAGACGTGAAACTTATGGGCTTCCCCGGCCAGTTGGGCGACATGCGGCCAACCGCCGTGAATGCTGTGGAGGATCAGTACGAAACTGACCAGCGCGCCAGCGACGTACAGGACCATTTGAATGACATCGGTCCAGATGACGGCTGTCATGCCGCCTTCAAACGTGTAGAAGAGCGTGAGACAAACGATTACGGCAATAGAGGCGACCTCGCCGGTGCCAAGCACGATGGACACGACGATAGAGACCGCGAAAACGCGAACCCCCTCGGCCAAAGCACGAAGGACCAGAAAGGTTCCGGCCGTGAATTTCCGGACGCGCGGACCGAAGCGGCGCTGCATCAACTCGTAGGCGGTAAACATCTCGCCCCGGAAATAGTGGGGCAGAAACAGGGCGGAGACCACGATGCGGCCCAGCAAATAACCCAGCACCAGTTGCAGGAATCCGAAGTTGCCTGCAAACGACAGAGCGGGCGTCCCGATGACCGTAAGAGTGCTAGTCTCCGCCGAGACGATAGAGAAGGCGATGGCCCACCAGGGCGCTCCGCGGCCCCCGAGGAAGTAATCCTTGAGGGTCTTTTGACTTTCCTTGAACCGTGCGCCGAACCAGGTGATGAACAGCAGGTAGAGAGCGATCACACCCCAATCAGCAAAACGCATGGAATTGTGGATGATAGCATGCGGAAGTACTAGGTCTTTTGCGAAGGCGTACGGCGCAAAGGGAACAAGTTTGCGGAGTGGCGCATCTAAAGTAATAGAAAGGTTGCGAGTGGCGAATTAAGTTCGTTATACTCCGGCTTTATGTCTTGAGAAGCGGCGAAATGTCAGGGGATTAGGCCTCTGAGCCAAGGGATGCCAAAGAACCGCTTCCAAATTAATTTATAGACTTAGAATTCCGGTCAGGGAGGTAGTCGTGGAGTTATGTTTTCTGAGAGCGAGCCGGTCAGTAGTGGCCAAGGGGACTGTCGCTCTTGTATTAGCAGGTCCGGCGGGGATATCGATCGCCGCGGCACAAGATGCACAGGCGCAACAATCGGCAGGGCAGCAGCCGGCAGGCCAGGCTGGAGCGGCGGGGGGCCAAGCGCCCGCCAAGCAAAAGAACTATAAGGACCGGGCGGAGTATGATCTGTACTCGAAGATCACACAAACTCAGGATCCGAAGCAGCGGCTGGAATTGCTGAATACCTGGCAGGATAAATATCCTCAAAGCGACTTCGCGCATGACCGTCTGTTGTACTTCGTCAGAACCCTGAGCCAGCTTGCCCAGACCGACCCGGCTTCCCGCCAGCAGTTGATCGACAAGTGCAAGCAGTTGTTGAAAGAGGACCCCAAGTCCTTTGAAGCGTCCTATTTCATAACGCTCTGGGGACCGGCCGTAGGTGGCGCGAGTCCTCAACCAGAACTGCTGACCGATATTCAGAACGCAGCGCAGGCTGTGATCAGCGGCGCCGAGGAGAACTTCTCGGCAGCAAAGAAGCCGCAGAACATGAGCGATACCGATTGGGCGAACGCAAAGAACCAGGTACTGGGCCTGGCCCACAAGGATCTGGCTTACGTCGCCACTTCAAAGAAAGACAACAAGACGGCGGAGAACGAGTACAAGGAAAGCCTGACGGTAAATCCGAACCAGGGATCCGTTTCCTATGACTACGCCAAGCTACTGCAGGGCGACGCATCAACTCCCGACGACCAAAAGTATCCCATCGTACTATTCGAGTACGCACGTGCGGCATCGTACGACGGCCCTGGATCACTGCCCGCGAATGCCCGCCCGCAGGTGTTGAGCTACTTCAACAAGGTTTATCAGCAGTATCATGGAGGCACAGACGGAGCCGACCAGGTTTTGGCCCAAGCCAAGACTTCGGCATTGCCTCCCGCCGGCTTTACTGTCGCCAGCGCGGGGGATCTAGCAAAGAACCAGGCGCAGCAACTGCAGCAGCGGATCGACGCCGATCCGGCGTTTAAGCTGTGGTACGGCATTGAACAGCAACTGCAATCGCAGGGCGACCAATTCTGGAACCAGATGAAGGGCGCGGAGGTTCCGGGAACACAGGTTGAGGGCGTAAAGAACTTCAGCGGCACCGTTATTTCGGTAGATCCTCCAGATAAGCCGACCAAAGTGGTGCTGGGCGTGACCGATCCGACCAAGCCGGACGCCACGCTGAACTTCTCCGAGCCGATCCCAGCCGACGCGGTGAAAGTGGGCTCGAAGATTGAGTTCTCCGGTATCGCGGACAGCTACACGGCAAATCCATATATGCTGACATTCCGGGATCCGAGCATTCCTGGCGTGAAAACTCCAGAGCCGAAGACCCCACCGAGACGAGGCGCGACGACCAGACGCCGCTAGGCTACGGGTCGCGGCGAGGCCACTCATAAAGAAAGCCCCGGGGAGAGAGTTCCCGGGGCTTTCTTGTTTTAGAACGACGTAAAAAAGCGGGCAAAAACAGAACGCAGTAACGAACGCGCTACATCTTGTAGCGGCCCAGATCATCCTCGTTCAGGTTTTCCAGCCACTTGCGAAGCTCTTCGTTATTCACCTTCTCCGAAACCCCATTGGAGCCCCGGGAGGTTTGGAGGACCTTCTCATCGACGTAAATAGGACAGTCATGGCGCAAGGCCAATGCGAGCGCGTCGCTCGGACGGGAGTCGACGCTGATCAACTTGCCGCTGCGCTCCAGCCAGATCTGGGCAAAGAAGGTGTCGTCTTTCAGTTCGCTCACCACTACTTTGCTCACCGAGGTGTCCAGCCCCATGAGAAGAATTTTAATGAGGTCGTGCGTCATGGGACGAGGGGTAGTGACCTTCTCGATCTCCAGCGCGATGGCGTTTGCCTCGTAGATACCGACCCAGATGGGAAGCACCGAATCGCCGGCTAAATCTTTAAGCACGACGATCGGCATGTTGCTCATGGGGTCCATCATGAGACCACGAATTTTCATTTCTACTTCCATGCTTGCCTCCGCTTGCTTTCTTGACTCATCACATCCACCAGACTACTGCACAAACGTTCCCGAAAGTGGCACGCGTTCCCCGGCAAGGCTGTTGGGACTTGCACGAGTGACCAGTACGTCCATGTAGCCGCCGACGAGTGTGCGGTCCTCCGCAGGCGCGGGGAAAGCAGGATCGGTAAAGTTCAAGGTTTTGTGCTGGGAAGTACGGCCGATCCATTGACCGGTTGCGCGATTGAATCCCTCGACGTGAACCTCCTCGACCTTTCCCACGTAAGCAGCATTACGGCGCATCTGAATGATGCGTTGATGCTCCTGCAAAATAAGAAAGCGGCGCTGCTTTTCTTCCTCCGGGATGTGATCTTCGTACTGCAGAGCCGGAGTATTCGGACGCTTCGAATACTTGAAGATGAACATGGCATCGTACTCCACCTCGTCGAGAAGGCGAAGCGTATCGTTAAAGTCCTGGTCGGTTTCTCCAGGGAATCCAACGATGATGTCAGTGGTGATGGCGATGTCGCGCCTGGCGTTCTTCATCCACTCGATCCTCCGCATATACTCGTCGCGCGAATAAAGGCGCTGCATGCGGGAAAGGACGTTGGTGGAGCCGGATTGGACCGGCAAGTGAACGTGATTGCAAAGGGCTAGATTTTCGTCGATGGCATCGATGATACTCTTCACAAAGTCGCGGGGATGCGAAGTGGTGAAGCGCACGCGGCGGATGCCCTTCACATTTCCGGTATTCCCGAGGAGCTGAGCGAAATCCCAGGCCGTTTCGGAGGGGTCGCGATAGCTGTTGACGTTCTGGCCGAGCAATTGAATTTCGGAGTAGCCGGATTCGGCCAAGGAGCGGGCTTCCTGCATGACACTGGCGCTGGTGCGGCTGCGCTCCGGTCCGCGCGTAAAAGGGACTACGCAGTAGGCGCATGCTTTGTCGCAGCCTTCGATGATGGTGATGTAAGCGCGATGCGGGTTGTCCCGACGAGTATAGGGAGTATCGAAGGTCTCGCTCGTGTCGAGGCTAAGACCGGTAACGCGGCGGTTTCCGTTTTCCAATTGGATAAGCAGCTCCGGCAACCTGGTGTAGCTTGCCGAACCGGCGACCAGGCTGACGTGAGGAGCCCGCTCGAAGATGCGTTCCCCTTCCTGCTGGGCGACGCACCCGAGGACACCGAACACCTTCCCCTTCCCTGCCTCGCGCTTGAACTGCTGGAGCCGGTGGAATACCTTCTGTTCGGCTTTGTCGCGGATACTGCAGGTGTTATAGAGCACAAGCTCGGCATCTTCGGCGCCGTCTACCTGCCGGTATCCCTGTTCCAGCAGGGTGCCAGTCACCTTCTCGGAATCGTGAGCATTCATCTGACATCCGAATGTCTCGATGTAAAACGTTTTCATTGCAAAATCAATTTGTGTGTCCTTGCGAAACCGCGGACGCTATCCGTGCAGAAAATGCATCACCCAGCCGATGCCAAAAAGCGCAGCCATAAAACAACCAAAACAGTAAACACCGTAGCGCAGCCGTTCGTTGTCAGTGCGCTTTGTCACCAGTCCCAGAATGATGCTGGCAAACAGCGCGAAGAGAAGAGACATTTGGAAGTGCGAGAGATTGAGGGGCATGAAACCTAATCCTTTTGCCGAGTGGCGATTTCGTAGGCGTCCACAATGGCGAGAATGTTTAGCAGGCCAGCCACCACCAAAAACTTCGAACCGTAATCGGAAGCATGACCGCCGGTGTCGGCGGGGAAATAGCCGCAGCTTACCGCTATGAAGTAAAACACACCATTAGCAAGGTCTCCAATAAATCCGCCGGTGTTAATGACACGAGTGAGAACATCGGCTCCGCCCGGCTGAAACATCGGTCCATGCAGAAGCAGCCCCACTGCAAAGGCGGCGAGGACCGTCAGAAAAATAACGAGGCCTCGACCACGACGGCCTAGCAGAAAGTGGCCCGCGCCGGGGATCAGCCAGGCGAGGCCAGCCGTCAGGAAGGGAGACCTCAACGGCACAGGAGCAGCGCTTGCGGTAGGAGTTGATGCTGGCATCTATTTAATTTTAGCTGCACGGCGGCGATGATCAGCGGAAGTAGTGGATTTTTGGACGGAATCGGCGGCAGTCGAGGGCGGCTGGCTGGCAACATCAGCCATGAATTGGCGGACCCGCTCGACCTGCTCCGGCTTGACGATCAGGTAGCGGCATCTGCCCTTTGGATCGGGCGTAAAAAGCGTGCTGTTCCGGGGTCCGACTGTTACGTTGCCAGGAGGTGAGAGCTCAAAATATCCCCGATCGGGCCGAATGGCTTCGATCACCGCAGTGGTGTCCCAGTTAGGACGGTCTGCCGGTTTCGGGAGGTACAGGTGATACGCCTCGGCAATGGGATGGTGGGCGACGTAGCCGAAATCTTTTTCGATGCTCTCGTAAGGAAATGTGATGACGGAACCCACCTCAAAGGGACTGAAGACCATAGGCGTAGGCCACTGCGCAAACAGGGTTTTGGCCGCCTCGGGATCCTTGTAGACATTGAACTCGGGCTCAGGGCGGGCAAAGTTGCCGGCCATCAGATAGAGAGCCTTCACTTTTTGCCGGACCAGGTCGCGACCGCCCGGCGACTGCAACAGGCGGGCCAGGTTGGTGCTGAAGCCGATTTGAGCAATCGTGACGGAGTAGTCGGGCTGCGCCGAGAGAATCCGCTTCAGCAACTCCACGGCCTCAGGAGCCTGAGCTCCGTCTTCCAGGGTGTGGGCATACACGTAACTTCCGTCGGGGTTGCGGCGCTGGGCCGGAATCCGCAGCATGGTAGCGTCTTCCGGGGTCTTGCCGCCGTGAACCACACCGATGGGGATGTCCGGGCGCCCGTAGAACGTGTTCACGAGGTCTACGAAGGGTGCGGCATACCGGTTGTCTTTCGTGATCGTAACGGCCAGCAGTTCGACTTCCTTGCGGCTTTGCAGCGCGTGAATGGTAGCCAGTGCCAGTGCATCGTCGACGTCGTTACCGATATCGGTATCCAAAATGAGATGGACCGGGGGCGTGGGCGAGGCGGCGCCTGAAGCGCTCATGACGCAAATAACAGTGAGCAAAACGCAAAGCGGGATGCAACGCAGCATGTGACTTCGCGTGATGGTAACACGCGGCCAGCGAGACCACGGTGGGCCAAGAAGTTCCCGATTTAGCGGAATCTTCTTCGCTATTCTTGTACAGAAGCAGGGTAATGGCCGATCTTTGCCGCAAAACTTTGGCCGTTCTCGGCATCACATCAGGATTCGTTCTCGTTTGGTTCATTCTGATCGAAGGCTCTCAAGTCCTGCTTGTTGGATTTGCGGGCATATTACTGGCAGTTCTTCTACGCGGCTTGAGCGATTTCCTATCGAGAAAAGCGGGCATTCGGGAGGGCTTAGCTCTCCTATTAGTAATTACTGGCCTTCTGGCAGCCGTAGCGCTTACGTTATGGCTACGTGCGGGCGAGATATCCGAGCAGGTCCATATGCTTTTCAGCCAGCTGCCGGACGCTCTCGCCTCGCTGAAATCACGGTTTGCGGAGAACCCGGTGGTGCAGGACATAGCAGGCTATCTGCCGGGCATGGACAGCATATTGAGCAGCCACGGGAACCTGTTGCTGAAAATTACAGGAGTGTTCTCTGGAGCTCTTAGCTTCTTCTCCGGAATTTTGTTGATCTTCGTCATCTCTGTTTTTCTGGCGGCGAATCCCGAGTTGTATATCCGCGGCGTGCTCCGACTGATTCCTCCATATAAAAGGTCGAGAGGACGCGACATATTAACATCCACCGGAACGACGCTAAAGAACTGGCTGCTAGGCAAGCTGGCGCTCATGATGTTTGTGGGCATTGCGACGTACATCGGACTCGCGCTGCTTGGCGTACCGTTAACTCTGACGCTGGCAGTGTTGGCCGGGCTCCTGGATTTCGTGCCGAACTTCGGACCGGTGATCGCCGCGATACCGGCGGCTTTGATCGCCTTGTTGCAATCTCCACGTTCGGCTCTATGGGTGCTGGTACTTTACTTCGCCGTGCAGGTCGCCGAGAATTACGTGCTTACACCCGTGGTGCAGAGAAAGGTAGTGAAGCTGGCACCCGCGCTGACCATTACGGTGCAGATTTTATTGGGAGCGCTGCTGGGATTGCTCGGGATGGTGTTTGCGATACCGCTGACGGCCGCGGCGGTTGTTCTCATCCGAGAGCTTTATATTCGAGATGCGCTGGGGGATCAAGGCGGTGGCAGTTGAAGTGTCGGGCGCGTGTGCCGACTAATGTCTTTGACGAACGCGTCAGGCGAGCATTGACAGCGCGCTCCTCATCGTTCACAATAAAGGACATCCACCCACCTTGCGGATGTGGCGGAATTGGCAGACGCGCTAGTTTCAGGTACTAGTAAGAGCAATCTTGTGGAGGTTCAAGTCCTCTCATCCGCACCACAAAATGAATAAGTTACAAAGCGTGGCCGGTTGACTCCGAAAACCTTTGATTTTGAGTTGACGGCGGGAATCGATCAGATTCCTGACGATCTCAGCGTCGGCAGTATCTCCCACTCGTAGCGATGGTCCATATCGTCAGTCTTCCATCCGTGGAGCTTCTTTCGCGCGGCTTGAGGAACACCTGCATTGCTAACCAGCCGCTGCTGGCGCGTCTTGAATCATGCGGTTGTTATCTGACATTTCCCATTGGGCGGTGATTAACCTTTGCATGTTCAGCCGTTCCAGCGCTGGCTCGAGTGATCCTGCTTCGGCCGAAGGAAAATCGTTGGGCGTCTAGCGAGTGAATTGTGAGCGATAGCGTAGCCGTGTTTCGGGCCAAACGCAAGCGTTCTAAAGGATGAGCATTTCCAGCGTGCCCTGTGAGAATTCCATTCGGTCAGACTTCGGATGTCAGAAGGGTTTCGACGTCAAGCCCATTGCTTGTCAATATCCTCGGATGTGAATTCAGCGGGTCCTTTCATGGCGAACTCTGTGACGCATCGATAGCGCTTCCGTAAGCTGAGGCATGGCCGACGCACAATACTGGATTGCTCACTTGGGACTCAAGCCACATCCCGAAGGAGGGTTCTTCCGCGAGACTTACAGGTCTGAGGTAGTGATTCCGGAATCCGCTCTGCTCCCCACTTCCCGGGGATCTCGCAGCGCTTCTACGGCGATTTACTTTCTGCTGGCAGGCGGAGATTTTTCCGCGCTGCACCGCCTGGCTGGCGACGAGGTATGGCATTTCTATGCCGGCGCAACGTTGCTCGTTCATAGTATCGATTCGAACGGCAATCACAGCGTGATCAGACTGGGGCAGAACGCCGAAGCAAACGAACAATTGCAGTGTGTGGTACCCGGGCGATACTGGTTTGGCGCCTGTCTGGAATGGCCGGACGCGTACGCGCTCGTCGGCTGCACGGTTACGCCCGGCTTTGACTTCAGCGATTTCGAGATGGCCCGGCGGGCCGACCTTCTCGCTCAATACCCGCAACACAGCGACGTCATCTACAAGCTCACGCGGGCGTAATGGTCCGAATCGCTGATCTAACAGGCGCCATCTCCGGTCCATTGTGTCTAATGTCATTGGACAGGAACTCATGCGGCACTTCGAAAAGATTGTCCCCAGTCGAGCGAGGTGCGACCGAAGGAAATCCCATCGCTTGCCGGACTTACCTCGCCTCCCCAGAACGGACTTGGCCAGGAGAACTGCCTGAACTTCTCGGCGAGTTCGTCCCTGCACTTTTCAGTTTGCGGCGAACGACAGAGGTGATTCGCGGAAGGAGCGATGTTCAAATTCCATCGGTCGCCCAATTTTGAACGCGTTCCGTAGAGGAAATGCGTAAACTCGCAGTTGATCGCCAATTCACATCCACAATGAGGTCTTTCATATGCAAATCGGCTTGAACATGGAGTTCATTCGTAGCGAAGATAAGCCATTCGCGGCCGGAGTGGAACGCGCAGCTCAACTCGGGTACCGCTTCGTCGAGCCGATGGTCCATAATGGCCGGGAACTACTCAGTGAAGCGGGTTATTTTCACTCTTTTTCGATGGATAATGATCCACTCGAAATGAGGGACGTACTCCAACGATACAGCGTTGCGGCCTCTGGTCTCTCAGCCCACTGTCCACTTATGCGGCCGGAGATTAGTGTTCCCTATCTAGAGAAGGCAGTCCGTTTTGCTGCTGGAATCGGGACGCCGGTCGTAAATACAGACGAAGGCATCCGCCCCGAGTGGCTGAGCGATGAAGAGTGCTTTCAGGTGATGCGGTATACCCTCAAAAAAGTTCTGCAAATTGCGGAACGCCATCATGTTTACATCGCCATAGAGCCGCATCAAAGCATCACGAAAACCACAGAAGGACTGCTCCGTATCGCCAATCTCGTGAAGTCGCCGATGTTGAAGATCAACTACGACACCGGGAATGCTTTTCTTGGCGGAGCAGACCCGTATGGGGGCCTGCGCGAAGTACTGCCTCAATTAGTTCACCTCCACGCGAAGGATATTTCGTTCGGCCAGGCAGAGGCTGACAAGGGGAAGGTTGCCGGAACACCGGTCGGTTGCGCCTGCGGTGAAGGAGTGATCGATTGGCCACGAGTGGTTGCGATTCTCCGCGAGGGCGGCTATCAGGGGGTCTTATCGGTCGAATGCGGCACCCCTGCTCAGGCCGCGAGCAGCCGGCGTTACCTCGAAGAAATATTGACGCCGGAAGCCATTGCCGCCAGATAGGATGCCCTGATGCGGATCGGGAGGTTTCTTAGCAGTTGCGTGCTTTGCGGCCTGTTTTGTGCTGCTGTGCTTGCCGCAGTGCAGGCAAACACGGATGCCCAGAAAGCCGCCACAGAGCGCATGCGGCAAATCTGGCCCAACCTGCCGCCCAATCAAAACCCGGAGGCTGTAGCTCGCGGCAAACAGCTTTTTTCGGCTAACTGCACGTTCTGCCATGGAGCCGATGCGACGGGTGGGAACGGTGGACCCGACCTGATCCGCTCCGTTCTGGTGAACCACGATGAGCACGGCAATTTGATTGCCCCCGTCCTTCGTGGCGCGCGAGCAGACAAGGGCATGCCGAAATTCGATTTCACAGATGCGCAGATAGCCGACCTGGTTGCCTTCCTGCATCAGAGGAATCGTGATGCCCGTCTCCGATTTACATACAAGATCGCCGATGTGGCAGTCGGAGATTCTCTAGCTGGCAAGCGATACTTCGATGCTCACTGCCGTTCCTGCCACTCCCCATCGGGTGATCTCGCCCATATCGCCAGCAAGTATCCTGCCGATGTGCTTCAGCAACTATGGCTCGATCCCGCCGGCGCCGGACAGCCATTGCCTCCGTCGCAGGTGAGTATCACGCTGCCCTCTGGGCAGAAATTATCCGGCAAGCTGGAACATCGCAACGAGTTCAACGTCTCGTTTTTTGATCCCGACGGGGTTTACCACAGCCTTCCGGTCACAGCGGGAATGAAAATCACCGTAGAAAACCCAGTTTCTGAGCACGAGGACTTGTTACGGCATCTCACTGATAGCGAGATGCACAACGTTACCACCTATCTGGAGACGTTGAAGTGAGGCTCCGGGTTATCTGTTTTCTGGCAGCACTCTGGGCGCTCTCGTCTCCGGCTCAGGGCCTAAACCCACAGGATCTTTTGAAGCCTCTCGGCAACGATTGGCCCACCTACAACGGTGATTATTCCGGGCGTCGCTACAGCCGTCTGTCCCAAATCAATGCTTCTAACGTAAAGAATCTCGTACTTGCCTGGACCTATGACTCCGGAGGTGTTGCCATTAAGGCAACCCCTCTCATGGTGGACGGTGTTTTGTACTTTACTGTCCCTGACCATGCCTGGGCGATAGACGCGCGTACGGGCCGTCTGCTATGGCATTGGCAAACCAAGTCGCGCGGAGGCACCCACATAGGAAATCGCGGAGTGGCCATGTACGAAAACTGGCTCTTTTTCGTGACCCCCGACGATTATCTGGTCTCGTTGGATGCTGCCACCGGGAAAGAGCGTTGGCGCGTCGAAATCGCCGACCTGAAACTCGACTTCTTTTCCACGGTCGCTCCGGTCGTCGTCCACAATCATGTGCTGGTCAGCCCCAGCATCGAATCGACGGACAACCGAGGTTACTTGGACGCCTACGATCCAGAGACCGGAAAGCGCCAATGGCGTTGGTACGCCACACCAAATCCCGGCCAACGCGGCGCCGAAACTTGGCCGAATAGCGACGCACTGGAGCATGGTGGCGGAGCCATTTGGATTCCCGGCACATACGATCCCGATCTCAACCTTTACTTTTTCGGCACGGGTAATCCACAGCCCGTCATGGCTGGTCAAGGGCGGAAGGGTGAGAACCTCTGGACAAACAGCATCATTGCCATTAATCCCGACACGGGGAAAATGGCTTGGTATTACCAGACCACCCCACACGACGTTCATGATTGGGATTCCGCGGAAACTCCCGTACTCTTCGATGCCGAAATCAACGGGAAGCAACGCAAGCTGCTGGCTCAGGCGAATCGTAATGGCTACTTCTTTGTGCTGGACCGTACGAATGGCCAGCATGTTTTGACCGTTCCGTTTGTCCCGAATAACTGGGCGAAAGGCCTCGACGCGCTGGGACGTCCGATTCCCGACCGCAGCAAGGATCCACAAGTCGCAGGCACGTTGGTATTTCCTTCCGAAGGCGGTGGGACCAATTGGTTCCCGCCGAGTCTCGATCCGAGTACGAACCTTTTCTATGTCCGGGTGAGTCGTTCGGCTTCCGTCTTTTATTTGACCGATACCAGTCCGAAACCCGAGGCCTGGGGAGGCATTGACAAGTTTGTCTGGAGCGGCCCCTCCTCCATTGAGGCCATCCACGCCATCACGGGAAAGATCGCCTGGGATCATCCCACAGGCAAGGGCGGCGTTTCTGGCGTTCTTACGACCGCCGGGCATCTGCTGTTTGCTGGTGACGGCGATGGGGATGCCCTTGCCCTGGACCCCTCTACCGGCCGTACCCTCTGGCATGTGAACCTCAACGGAACCATGGCCAATGGACCCATCACATACAGCCTTGATGGCCGTCAGTATGTGCTCTTGGCTGCTGGTCCGAAACTCTTCGCATTTTCGTTAACAGAGCAATAAACATGACAAGCATCACAAGGCGCGACTGTCTGAAACACATAGCAACTGCTGGGGCAGCGATTGCCGCCTCGCTTCCCGCCGATGCTGCTTCTAATTCTCTGTTCTTCAAAATCGCCCTCGGCGAATACTCCTTCAATCCCCTGTTCCGAGCAGGCAAGTACGATCCACTTCAGTTGGCTTCGCTTACCCGTAAAGAGTTCGGTCTGAGCGCGATCGATTATGTCTCCTCATTCTGGGAAGAAAAGGCCCAGGATCGAAATTTTCTCCGGGAATTGAAAAAGCGCGCAGGCGATAACGGAATCACAAACCATATCATTCTTGTTGACCTCCCTCAACCGGAGCTCGGCGATTTGGACGCGCGACGCCGAAAGGGGGCGGTAGAAGCTCACCGTCCCTGGATCGACGTGGCCCGATTCCTCGGCTGCAGCGGAATTCGCGTTAATCTAAACGAGGTCGAGCGGCCCGGTCAAAAGGAAGCGGTCCTCGAAGCATCGGTCGACGGCTACGGAAGATTGCTCGAATACGGAGCGCAGCACGAAATTGACGTACTCGTCCAAAATCATCTTGGATATAGTTGCGATCCCAACTGGCTTGTTCGTGTCATGCAGCAGGTAAATAACAAGCACGCCGGTGTGGAAGCGGACCCCGGACACTTCCAGGAATTGTTCATCGTGAATAAACCGCAGGGAGGTCACACGGCCCACATGGGGCAAAGCTTCGAT
Source organism: Bryobacteraceae bacterium (assembly GCA_035475295.1). Lineage (GTDB taxonomy): Bacteria > Acidobacteriota > Terriglobia > Bryobacterales > Bryobacteraceae > Bog-105. The sequence goes on along the minus strand of DATIMM010000069.1, from coordinate 5,230 downwards.
CTTTATGCCGGGCTGCAAACGCTTATGCCGTATTCCAAAGCCGTAAACGCCAAAACACATGCCTTCGATGCACACGGTAATGAGACATCCTTCGACTACTCGCGAATCTTGAAGATCGTAAAGAGTGCCGGGTACTCCGGCTTTATCGGTATCGAATGGGAACCGGCAGGAGAAGGCAAGAACACCCGTGTGTTCCAAGGCATCCTCGATACGAAAGCCTTACTGGAAAAAGACGGATCCTTACTCTCTTAGGAAATCCATGAAACAGCTGTTCCTCCTCCCAGTCCTCAGTGCACTTGTCGTCTTTCCGTTGGTCTCCCAAAACACAGTCACCGATCGAATCCCGCTATTCAAGAAAGGTGCCATCCGGGTTCTTATACTGTCAGGGCAAAACAATCATGACTGGCGCTCAACGACCCCCTTTCTTCGTAAGCTGCTGTTAAATACGGGCCGGTTTGATGTCCGTGTGAACGAGGAGCCTACCGGCATGACGGCGGAGACTCTGGCGATCTACGATGTTGTTGTTTTGGACTACAACGGCCCGCGCTGGGGTAGGACAGCAGAGAATGCGCTGGCAGATTTCATCCGCTCAGGAAAGGGCTTGGTTGGTGTTCACGGGGCGAATTGGGCGTTTAGTGGGTTAGTCGTTCTAGGTGCTCATCATATTCCCACGGGCATCATGGAGCCCCCATGGCCAGAGTACAAGCAAATGATTGGCGGTGTCTGGTCCGATCAGCCGCCCGCTTCCGGGCACGCGCCCCGGCACAAGTTCCTGGTAAAGATTGTTGATCGGGATCATCCCGTTACAGACGGTCTCCCCGCGACGTTCGCGGCCGACGACGAACTCTATCACAACATGCACATGGCTCCGGGAGTCCATGTCCTTGCGACTGCTTTTGATGACCCGAGCAACGAAGGCTCCAGCGCTGCCGCGCGGCAACCGGCTACTTTCAATGGACGCCCCGTTCACTGGCCACGCCTCGATATGAATCCGACCGGCAAAAATGAACCGATGTTGTGGACCGTGCATTTCGGAAAGGGAAGAACATTTTATACAACCCTGGGCCATGACGTCAAAGCCCAAGCCATGCCCGGGTTTTCGACAACGTTTGTTCGGGGTGTGGAATGGGCGGCCACGGGAACAGTACGCAAGCCGGAACCTGCATTTTGTTCCTGGGCAGATCCTGCGCCGTAATCGCAGGATTTCTGTTATTTGATTGCCTGCTGCTTGTACTTTGTAGGAGAGCATCCGAAGCGTCGCCTGAAAAGCGTAGCGAAGTATTGACTCGAAGAAAATCCGCAGGTAAGTGCTACGCCCGTGACACTGGATCTCTCTGTATCTGCTAATAAGTTCGCCGCACACTGCAATCGGCAGTCGTTCAAATAATGGATCGGCGCTCTATTGGTCAACTGTCTGACGTGGTGCACAAACTGGGTTGGCTTTAATCCACATTCCTCCGCCATGGACTCTACGGTCCAGTCTGCGGCAAGCATTTCGGACTGATTCCACAGAGTGGACAAAAACAGCTGCACAGTGCGCCGTGAACCCGCGAGTGTGCGGTCCAGAGGAATGCACCGACGGCGAAACATATCCAGCATAAGCAGCAGTAAGTCGCTGATCCTGATAGCAAGCCGTGAACTATTGCTGCCGTCCCGATCATTTTCCACTGCCGCACCTATGGCGCGAAAGCAATCGCAGATATCACTTGAAACATGCCAAACTGGCTGCTCATTCTGTCGAAGATTGATCTCCAACTCCCGCTTTTCGGATGAGCTCAGCATCACCCATCGTGGCCACTTCCAATTCTGATGTGGGCGCCTCACCCGGAGGTCCAGAATTAACCAATGTAGGCGGCTCGATCCCACATAAGGATTTCCTAGCCGGTGAAGCTGCCAGGGTCTGGTGATGGTGAGATCTCCAGGCTGAAGCCTGTGATCTTCTCCGTCGACGCCGAAGGCCAGACTGCCGCTTTCCAAAAAGCTGATTTCGATTCCTTCATTCCGATGTGGAGGCAAGCCCCACTGCTGCTCCGACTTGGCATCCCAATGTCCGATTGTCTTCAATCCCGGCAAACTCTCTTGAGATAACCGGCGGCCCGGATAGTGGCCCCGAGCAAGAGCGTCAAGCTTTACCTGAGAGTTCTGAACTGCTACGATGAGCGGGCCGCACGCATCGGCATGATAGGTCCCACAGGAGCCCTTGAACAGCGGAGGAGCCGCAGTTCGAGTTACTGAGGCGGCAAGTTCGGCATCCATTCGGTCATTAAGAATAACGCAGTCAAAAGCGCCTTTCACCCCGATGCCCTGCCCTCCCCTCTGGCCCACCGCCGCCTAATTCGTCGCGTCACGGCTGGGCTGAACGATGCTGAATCCACTGATTTCGTCACCGCCCAGACACGTTCGAGTTTTCGGGCCAAACGGGAACACTCCTCCTGCCGCACGCTCCCTGGCCTCACGCCTCTTATGTTCGCCTCCCTTCTCGCCGCGCCCGAAATATTCCCTACTAGATATAGTTGAACACCCACCGCTCCGTGCGGTATTGTGAATTCCTCATGACTGGCGCAATCGCCCCGTTCGCCTTGTGGTTCGAGACAGCCGACCCCACTACCGTCGAGGCGCGATCCTGCCTCATTTTCTCGGTCACGGTAGGCGCACTCGCCTTGTTTGTCGCCGGATTCTTCGTGCGCTACGTGCTTCGTCAGGACAACGGAACGCCCGGCATGCAGAAAATCTCGAACGCGATTAAAGCCGGTGCCGAAGCGTTCCTGCGCAGGCAGAATAAGACCATTCTTCTGCTATCCAGTGCTTTAGCTGTACTGATTTATTGCGGCTACTACTTTGGAACGGGCAACGCCACCTTGGCTGGCCGCATGACGATCTCGTTCGTTATGGGCGCAGCCTGCTCACTGCTCGCCGGATTGAGCGGTATGTGGGTTTCCATCCGCGCTAACGTCCGCGTAGCCTCCGCCGCGCGCACCAGCTTGAATAAAGCGCTGCAAATCGCCCTCCGTGGCGGCGCAGTCACCGGTATCAGCGTGGTCGCGCTTTCGCTGCTCGGCGTAGGATCTCTTTTCTGGGCCTTTGGCGGCCTGAACAATCCCAGCATTGTTCCAGGCCAGATCGTCGCGTTCGGCTTTGGCGCAAGTTTTGTCGCTTTGTTCGCTCAGCTGGGTGGCGGAATCTATACGAAAGCGGCGGATGTAGGCGCAGACCTGGTAGGAAAGATTGAAGCTGGGATCCCTGAGGACGACCCGCGCAACCCGGCCGTAATTGCCGATCTGGTTGGCGATAATGTCGGCGATTGCGCGGGGCGCGGCGCGGATCTGTTCGAATCGACCGCGGCCGAAAACATCGGCGCGATGATCCTCGGCGCTTCACTGTATCCCGCCTTCGGAATCAAAGGCGTCCTGTTTCCCCTTTTTGTACGCGGCTTCGACCTGATCTCCTGTGTGGTAGGAATCCTGGCCGTCAAAACGGAGGAAACCGCCGATCCTATGCGGGCCCTCAATCGCGGTTTCTATGTCACTAGCGTGCTTGCCGCCTGCGGCTTGTTTGTCGCGGTGCGCGTCCTCCTGCAAGGCAATCTGATGCTGTTCCTTGCGGGACTCCTCGGCATTGCAGCCAGCTTTTTGTTTGCCTGGATCACCCAATACTACACCGAATACAAATATCGGCCCGTCCGCTCCATCGCCAACGCTTGTACGACGGGCCCGGCTACGGCGATTATTACCGGCTTTGCAGTTGGCCTTGAATGCACCGCGCTCCCGGTCCTGACGATCGTTGGTGCCATTCTCGGTTCCTATTTACTGGGCACGCATTCCGGAATCGCGGGTGTCAACGGCATCACTGCTTCAGCAGCAGGCCTATACGGAACTGCGGTCGCTACAATGGGCATGCTCTCGCCCTGCGCCTACGTACTCGCGATGGACACGTTCGGGCCCATTACCGACAACGCGGGCGGCATCGCCGAAATGTCCAAGCAGCCGCCCGAAGTACGCGAGCGAACCGACCGTCTCGATTCGGTGGGAAACACCACGAAAGCCCTAACCAAGGGCTACGGCATCGGGAGTGCTGCTCTCGCCGCCTTCCTGCTCTTCTCGGCTTACATCGACCAGGTTAAATTTCTCCTGCATTGGGATCCGAGCCGTGTCTTCGTGGTCGATATCGGCAATGTTCCGATCTTTGCCGGAGCATTGCTTGGAGCGATGCTGGTGTTTCTGTTTTGCGCGCTCGCCATTCGCGCGGTGAGCCACGCCGCCGGAACCGTTATCCAGGAAGTGCGCCGGCAATTTCATAACGATCCCGGCATTATGGCCGGAACATCCGATCCCGATTATTCGACCTGCGTCGACATCGTCACCAAGGGTGCGCTAAAGGCGATGGTGATGCCTGGAATTCTTCCTGTCGCTGCGCCTCTCTTGGTCGGCGTGCTCTTCCGCCACCTTGGAAACACAACCGATCAGACCCCAATGGGGGCAGCAGCTGTCGCCGCGCTTATAATGGTCGCCACCATCGCTGGAATCTTGTTGGCGCTTCTCATGAACAACGGCGGCGGCGCTTGGGACAATGCCAAGAAGCATATAGAAACCGGCCATCACGGAGGTAAAGGTTCGCATGCCCACCACGCGTCTGTCGTCGGCGATACTGTGGGCGATCCCTTTAAAGACACCGCGGGACCATCCCTGCACGTTCTGATCAAGCTACTCAGCACGATTACGCTGGTCGCCGCTCCTCTGTTTATCTAGGCTGTGCAATGGCCAGTTCGAGTCTCCCTTGGCGAGGTTGGTCAGCTTTGGCCCAGGCCGCGCACACCTTGGAAATACGACTCTCCTGGCATTGCTTGTCAGGGCGTGGCGGAATTTTGGGGGAAATGCTTACATCGACAGCTGCTTGCGCTACTGTCCACTACCCGAAGGCGCCAGCTTGCCAGTGGCTCGCGCCCGAGGCATACAATTTTGCTGACCAACAGGCTCGATTCCGCCCGACGCCCTCAGCAAGTTACAACGTTCTCAACAGTTCCCGAGGTGACGAACGTACCTCCACCCCGATTTCGAGGAAGTGAAAACGAAGTCGGACAAGACTGTCGACAGCAATGACCGACCCGAGACATAGGTAACAGAACGTACCGGACACATGGGTTACACTTTTTCGCTCCGGAGGGAGCGGATGAGGGGATGCCGTGGAAGGAAAGATCTGTTATGGACGAACGAATGCGGTTTGTCATCCGGCT
>DATIMM010000068.1:0-4848 GCA_035475295.1 Bryobacteraceae bacterium | reverse complement strand
CGAGTTCGATGCACGGCTTGGCGCCTGGCGAAGCTGGTTGGCGGTTCTGCAACTGGCAGGCATTGGTGGCGGTAGCAACATCGACATACATCGATCCTTTGGCGTCGATGATAAACGGATGCATGGGATGATCGCCGCCCAGAGGCAGACCGGAGACGATCGTTTCCGGAGCGCCTCGTGGCACAGTCGAGCCGGCCGGGAGCGCGTATCTCACGATTCGGTCGTTGATCTCGGCATAAATCCAGCCCTTATACAGGCCGATGCCCGTGCCGCCCGCACCGCCAGTCTGAGCCGTCTCCCCGAAGCGCTCGATGACATCGGCCTTTCCCTTGCCAGTCTTGTCTTGCAGGGCTACCAAAAATCCACCGGCAGGTGGCACGTCATTGCCGTAATACCTACCCGACCAGGTGTTAACGTAAACCAGCCCGCCTGGCGAAACCACCATGTGCCGAGCGTGACCAATGCCGTCCGCAAATAGCGTCGCGCAAAAGCCGGCGGGTAACTTCAACCCGGTCTCATCTTTGGGACACGAGGAGCTGTTCGATTCTTTGGCAGAATTCGATTGGCCCCGAGCTGATACCGTCGAGCCAACCAGGCAGAATCCGGCAACGCAACACAACAGAGTTCGATTTATCTTGAGCAGACGTTTCGCGTGCACAGTCTCACGCTTTCGCTGACAGCACATGACGTTCCTCCGCGGCAATGATATCGCGCACCTCACACGCTCTTTGTCGATTCGCCCTTTATGGACACACCGAGCCCGGCTTCTTGTGGCCGGCCATGGACTGAAGATACTCAACCATAGCCTGAATGTCTTTCTCGGGCAGAGAATCGAAGTCGGGCATCTTGGTTCCGGTTCGAACGCTGCTGGCCTTCGCGATGAAATGACTAAGGAGGCGCGGATTCCAGTATTCCGTTACGCTGCAAGGAGAATTCAGCTCCGGCCCGAATGCTCCTCCAACCCCATTGATGGCATGGCATTTCAGGCAATGCAGGACGAACAGGTCATATCCGGGTTTCGAGCTATCGGGATTCAGGCCGGCTAACAAGTCGGAGGAAGAGACCAACTCGACTGCAACCATCTGATAAGGCCAGGGGTATTCTTCGGGGCCGCCGGGTGGCGAAACCCAAACCAAATAGCTGGGCGCCAGAGTTGAGGCAGCTCCGCTCCCCGGCAACGGCTGCCAGTTTTTTCCTTGCGGAGCGTTTGCGTCGCGGATTGCGATCAACCCTTTACTTCCCATCGCACGAGCCAGAGGCATGACCGGAAGATACCCGTCTTTGCAGCGGAAACGCACGTATAAGTCGGTTTCTGGGCCATGTCCCCGGCTTAAATCCTTTAACACGTCACCGAGCCAAAGACCCTGATATCGCTGCATGCGTTGATACACGGGATCGTTCACGTCAGCGGAGGCGAGCGGATGCTGTTTGCGCATCTGCGCAATCGATTCGTCATTGATCGGGAAGACAGCCAGCGGGGCGCTTGCCGCAGTAGCGCACCATCCCACCGTGAGCAGGCACATCACCGCGATGCGGTCAATTCCGCTCATACCTTGATCTCCCATCCGCCAGGCTGTTGGGAATACGGCCTTCGGTCCAGCCGGCACCCCGAGCTAATGAAGGCCGGATCCATTGTAGTCCTGCATGCCCATCCGGTCGGCCGCGCCCGACTACGCGCTACCTTCCACAACCCGCGTAGTGAAGATTTACCGGCCATGCGCCCGAACGGGTGCGTAGTGCTCAACGTGACTCTTGTTTCCCGACCGGTTGAGCCACTGAGTTGCTCGAAGGCCGAAATGCCATTCCGCAGAAACCACTCGCACGGTATTGGGGCGGCGCCTCGGTAGTTGCGGAGAACGAGACTGGCTGACCGACGGGAATCTCAGTTCGCGCACCGCCGTTCGCCTGCACGGTCACGATGGGTTGGCTGCCCTTGCGCTCCGCTGCAGTCGCGGGCACTTGCACCTGGCGGTCGGAACTCTGGTTCGGGAAAATCCAGCGTGACTTGCTGGCTCGCGGCAGCTTTACTTCTGCCGCCGAACTTCTGTCGTCGACCTCGCCCGCGAGATTCGTAAATATATCCGCGCCCACACCAAGTTCGTCAAACCCTTCAGCTCGTCCTATTCAGATCCCGGCAGAAGAATCACTGCTACCCCTATGACCGGGACAGCTTACTAGTACCCGCCTGCTCTCTGCGTTTGAATATCGGTTCCGAAGACCGGGTTACAGGAAAAGTACTGAGAGCATCAGTATTTTGGAAATTCAATATTGAACGTATAGTAACTGTGTGCTGCCGGACCAAGATCAAACAAGCTTGCCAAATGCTCCACTCCTCTGGAGCCATCAAAGCTCGATCTCGTTAACCGGTTGAGCAGCGGATCTCGAACGGCTTTGGAACCTTTGTATGGACATGATGGCATGCCTGGCCTTACACAACCCGAACGGGATGTTTGCACTCGTCAATTGGGACAGTCGCAATCAATCTCTCTTTGTGGCTAGGGACCGAGTTGGGATCAAGCGGTTGCACAATCACTTCACAGACAAAGCGATCCTATTCGCTTCAGAACGAAAAGCTATTCAGGCTGACACCGCAGTTACCCCCCGAGATCGATCCCTTGATGATTGATCTCTTTCTCAGCCGCTCTTATCTGCCCGGGGGACAGACGCTCTTTCGAAATACGCGTGTCGGCCATCTTCGCACTTGCGTTCAGATCGAAGCGAATTGGATCTATGCTTGTCGACTTAGAAGAAGTATCAGCGCACCCGGAAAGGACACATAAAGCCGCAGTCTGTATAGCCGGAGGCGGAGTTGCAGGGCTAGTACTTGCAACTACTCTCGCTAAGGCCGGCATCGACGTGCACTTGCTCGAGGCTGGTGGGCTTCGGCTCGAAGACCGGAGCCAGACCATCTACAACGCCGAAATGGCGTCCACGACACACGCCGGAACGACCGTAGGAAGGTTCCGAGTGTTCGGAGGTACATCAACTCGGTGGGGTGGTCAGCTGTTGCCATACTCTTCCGAGGTTTTTTGCCCTCCTGCAACGCTTCTGTCACCTAGATGGCCACTAACGTCGGACACGTTAGAACCGTTCTATCCGCGAATTGAAAAGCTTCTCGGAGCGAATCACCTGCCCTTTACAACCGAGCTGTACGATCATCTCGGAATGCCCGTGCCGGCTGAGTTCGATCAAGACTCCGACGTGGTATTACGGTTCTCAAAGTGGGCTCCGTTTTCGCATCGCAACCTTGCTCAAACGCTCGGCAGGGCAGCGATTGCCTCCCAAAAGATAACGGTTTACCTGCATGCGAACTTAGTGGAATGCTTGCTCTCTCCGGATAACCCGAGAATAGATGGATTTGTCGTACGCAACTACAAGGGAGATAACTTCCGATTTGAAGCTCACGAGTATGTGATGGCTACTGGAACGATCGAAACATCACGACTCCTTCTTGCCTCGCGGCGTGTTTCTGTGAATGGCCTCGGCAACACGCACGACCAAGTTGGCCGCGGCCTCCACGACCACGTTAGTCTCCGGGTGGCAGCGGTGACCGGCGAAGCACGGCACAAAGCCCTATCCTGGTTCGGCCCGTTCCTGGTTGGTGGAACGACCCACGTGGGAAGGATCGAGGCAAGTACGATCCTGCGGGAAAGATTGGGCCTACTTGCTGTGCAGGCTCATTTTACAATCGAAGAACCAGAGGATTCGGGTTTCTTTGTGGCCCGCCATCTTCTTCGATCAATGCAGAGGGGGGGGCTCTGTTCAGCCATTGTGGACAACCTGCCGCGTCTCCCATCCGCGTCGTGGGACATCGCTCGACTCATGTGGACAGCAAAGATTCGAAAGCGACGAGCCGTTTCGTCGAGAGCAGTCATGCCGCTTGAGATCCTTTGCGAGCAGCGTCCAAGGCCAGAAAACCGTATTCTTCTTGTAGAAGGTGCCCGCGACGCACTCGGGATGTTGAAAGCAGCTGTGGACTGGCGTGTTGGTTCTGATGAAACTCGGTCGATGTTACGGTATGCGAAGTGGCTACAGGTGAAATTTAAGAGTTTGGGAGCTGGACTGGCGTCTTTTCGAACGGATTTAACGGACGAAGCGAATATACATTTGCCCGATATTAGAGATAACAATCATCCGATGGGCGGCACGGTGATGGGGAGCGATCCCAAACGCGCGGTGGTTGATACTGACCTTAAGATACATGGGGCACTGAATATGTCAATTGCGAGCTGTTCAACCTTCCCTGGCGGAGGCAGTTCCAACCCAACATTCACTCTAATTGCATTGACACTCAGGCTAGCTGAGAGACTTAAGCGGACTCTCTCGCACTCGACTGCCCACGGTGCGAGCAGCATTCTCGTATGAGAGTAAGGACGGCTGCTGTTGAGGAACAGCAACTCTCAAATCCGAGAAAGCTACAGACGTGCGAGTCGATTGACAGCACTTGGCGTGACGGTATGACCCCGTGTGGCCCGGAAACCGGACTTGCCTGAATCTGCGCAGTTTTCTCGATGTGCTGAGGACGATTCAGATACTGAGCCGACCGACGCCGAGAACTCTCGATCCATTCCAGTTCGTACTGATAGCCATTGCGGGATGGATCAACGCCAACTACAGACCATTGATTACCTTCGCGAGGAGAACCAGGTACTGCGCGAGCAACTCGGAGTTCGGAACCGCGACACGTATCTCAGCCGCCCACTTACGTGTAGTAGCTCAGACTTGATCTGACAAGAGCATTAACCCACAGAAACCGCGCGCGCAGCGCGCGGGGAAAGGTGGTCCGGTGAAGTCTCAACCGGGAAACGGTCGAGCTGTTTGTCATGAGCCAGCTGCTTGGAATCCAGG
>DATIMM010000067.1:0-40729 GCA_035475295.1 Bryobacteraceae bacterium | reverse complement strand
CGGTGGCGTTGCGCTATTGCGCGCGGCGAAGGCGCTCCACGGCCTGAAGGCGGAAGGCGACGAGCAGATCGGCGTCGACATCATCAAGCGCGCTTGCGAAGAGCCGCTGCGGCAGATTGTACACAACTCGGGCACCGAGGGCGCGATCGTGATCGAGAAGGTTCGCTCGAATGACAGCCCGACCTTCGGCTTCAATGCCGCCACCGAAGAGCCTGTCCGCCAGATCTCTGGCAATGCCGGCTACGAGGGAGCAATCGTGATCGAGAAGATCCGCTCCAACAACGAAAACAACTTCGGCTTCAATGCGGCTACTGGCCAGTACGAAGATCTCGTGAAGGCCGGTGTCATCGACCCGACAAAGGTGACCCGCTCCGCTCTGCAGCACGCTTCCTCCATCAGCAGCCTCATGCTGACCACCGAAGCGATGATCGCAGAGATCCCGGAGAGGAAGCCCGCTGCCCCGGCTATGCCCGGCGGCCACGGCGGCCCTGACATGGACTACTAAGCCAAGGCCTCTCGTTAAATATGAAAGCCCGCTAGGTGATCCTAGCGGGCTTTCTTTTTGCTTGTTGGTCTTTTAGACGTTGACTTTTTAGCCGAAGTCTTCTTGGCCGAGGTCTTTTTGGCGGAAGTCTTCTTGGCTGTTCTTGATTTGGATGGGGCGGGAGGAATATCGGCGCCGGCTTTGCGCGCCTCGCTCAAACCGATCGCAATGGCTTGCTTCGGATTCTTTACTGTTCCTGCTTTCCCGCCCGGCCCCGACTTCAGTTGATGGTGTTTGAACTCATCCATCGTCTTCGCCATCTTCTTTCTTACGATCCGCTTCGATTTGGGATCCGATCCGGAAGATGGCTTTTTTGAACCAGCCTTTTTTGTAGCCATGGCTGCTGTTTCGTTCTGAAGTCTATCCTTCTATAAGGCTACTTACCTTTTTGCGGTGGTCTTCTTTGCTGCGGTCTTTTTTGCCGGCGAGCTCTTCTTCGCCGCGGCCGATTTCTTCACGGGCGCTGACTTCTTCGCTGCGGTTTTCTTCGCTCCGGTCTTGGAGGCGATCTTAGATCCGCTCTTGGCTGCGGTTTTCTTTGCAGGAGCCGAGGACTTCTTTGCTGCTGCCTTCTTAGTGGTTGCTTTCTTGGTTGTTGCCATTTTTTCGATTCTCCATTTCAAACGTTTTGGCCATCTTTGCCGTTTAAACAAATTTGGCCCGTTGTGTTCTATATAGCCACACAATGAGGTCGAAGTGCAAGAAAGAAATCTTCTTGCACCCTTAATAGAGTGGTGTCCCGACGGGCATCATCCGCTCTCGATCTCAGCCGGAAACCTTCTAACGGTTGATATCCTGAGTTCCAGAGGTCCTCTTGTCGCGAGTATCATCGGCTTTTCGAAGCTTCTTTTCCATCCTGTTTTCAGGCATTCTGCCAGACGATATCGCTGCGGAGTTCGGTTTCGTCAAGCCCGTTCCGGAGCCCGTAAAACCCGCCGTGGAGCTTCCTAAGGTAAGCGACGGCGCACTGCAACTGCTTCACATCCTCCAACGTGATTCAAGGCTTATCGACTTCCTGATGGAGGACATCAAATCTTATAGCGACGATCAGGTGGGAGCGGCTGTCCGCACCGTTCACGCCGACTGCAAGGCAAGCCTGCTTCGTCACGTAACGCTGGCTCCGGCCCTCGATGGCGTGGAGGGAACCTTCCAAAAGATAGATTCTTCGACGCCTCCTAATCCGAGCCGCGTCAAACTGATTGGCAACGTGCCGGCCAGCGGGAAAGTTGCGGGAGGCATCTTGCGTCATCGTGGCTGGGTCGCTTCTTCTGTAATCCTCCCGCCGCTCGGCAAAGAAGATGCCGTCGCGATCGCTCCCGCTGAACTAGAAGTGGAATAAGAACTTGATAAAAGTCATGCCGCAATATATCGTCGGTATCGATCTCGGTACTACCAACAGCGCTCTCGCCTATGCTTCCGCCGCTCACCCGGATGAAGAATCTAGCGAGGTAACGCTTCTTCCCATTCCGCAGCTGGTCAATCCGGGCGAGGTGGCGCCAATGGATCTGCTGCCTTCGTCCTTGTATATTCCCGGGCCGAGTGAATTTGTCGAAGGCGCGCTCGCGCTGCCTTGGGACCCGCGCCCCCAGTACGTAGTCGGACAACTGGCAAGGGCGCGTGGAGTCGAAAATCCCGGCCGTTCCGTTACGTCGGCCAAGTCCTGGCTGTCTAATCAGAATGCCGACCCCGCCCAACCCTTGCTCCCCTTGAATGCACCTGAAGGCGTCCAGAAGGTTTCCCCGTTTGAGGCTTCGCGCCAGTACCTGCTCCATCTCCGCTCTGCCTGGGAACAGGCCCATCCCGAAGCCAAGCTTGCGGAGCAAAATGTTTTGCTCACCGTTCCGGCTTCTTTCGATGCTGCCGCCCGAGAGCTTACTCAGCGCGCGGCCCACTCGGCCGGTTTCGCCAACGTCACCATCATCGAAGAGCCCCAGGCTGCCTTCTACGCCTGGATTGAACGTAACGAAAACTGGCGCGAGCAAGTGGCACCGGGCAATCTGATTCTTGTCGTCGATATCGGCGGCGGGACAACAGACCTCACCTTGATTGCCGTCACGGAGCAGACCGGCGAGTTGCGGCTGGAGCGCGTGGCCGTCGGTGAGCATCTTCTCCTCGGCGGCGACAACATGGATCTCGCAGTGTCGCGCCATGCGGAACAGCAGTTCTCCGAGCGCGGTACGAAACTGGATGCGATTCAGTTCCACGCGCTATGGCAGCAATGCCGCACCGCTAAGGAGGTGCTGCTGTCGAATGGGGATTCCGCGCCCGAAGAGCATCCAGTCACCATTCTGGGACGCGGAACCGGGCTGATCGGCGGCACCCTGCGCGGGAAGATTGCGCGCAACGATGCGCGCCGCTTATTGCTCGATGGATTCTTCCCGGTGGTGGACGCCAACGCCGCGCCCCAGCGCCAGCGTCGCGCTGCCTTGATGGAGGTCGGTCTGAATTATGCGACCGATCCAGCGATAACCAAACATATTGCTCAATTCCTACGGCAGGCGGGAGGCGCCTATCCCACGCACCTGTTATTAAACGGCGGAGTTCTACAATCGCAGGCGATCGAACAGCGGATCTTTGAGGTGATCAACGGTTGGCTGGCCGCAGCCGGCGCGCCGCCGCTCATCGAGCTACAAAACGAGACCAAGCAAACGGATTTGATGCACGCGGTTGCCCGTGGGGCTGCTTACTACGGGCTGGCGCGCACGGGAAAGGGTGTTCGCATCCGGGGCGGCGTGCCTCGCACGTACTACGTCGGCGTCGAAAGCTCGCTTCCCGCCATACCCGGCATGGCCGCACCGATGAAGGCCCTCACCGTGGTGCCGTTCGGACTGGAAGAGGGCTCCAAGGTGGAGCTTCCACAGCGCAAATTTGCTTTGGTCGTCGGGGAGCCGGCCGAGTTCCGCTTCTTCTCGTCCCTCTCGCGCAAGAACGACACACCAGGCGAACTCGTGGAGGAGATCGGCGATGACATTGAGGAGCTTGCCCCGATCGAGGTTCTGCTGCCCTCACACGATGGAGAAGACCGGGGCGAGCAGGTGGTTCCCGTCACGCTTGAAAGCGATGTCACCGAGACCGGAATGCTGGAGCTGTGGTGCGTTGCCGCCGACGGGCGCCGATGGAAACTGGAATTCAACGTTCGTGAGCGTTCGGCCGCATGAACATCGGGATTGACCTTGGCACTACCAACTCTGCTCTTGCTTACATCGATCCGCAGGAAGCGGCCGATGCCGATTTTCCTCCCATCCACGTTTTGCCCATTGAGCAGCAGGTGGAAGGAAACCGGATCGCTACCCTGAAAACGCTTCCCTCGTTTTTGTATCTCAGCGATCCGCCGATCGTGGGCGCTTACGCCCGTGAGCAAGGCGCTTTGGTTCCTACCAAGACCGTACACTCCGCGAAATCTTGGCTGTCCAACTCCGAGGCCGACCGCACGGCAAAAATTCTTCCTTGGGACTCGCAAGAAGAGGGTCGTGTGCTTTCGCCCGTCGAAGCGTCCGCCCGCTACCTGGCTTTTCTCAAAGGAGCCTGGCAGAAGCAAACGGGCACTCCGATTTCAAAGCACCAGGTGGTCCTGACCGTTCCCGCCAGTTTTGACGAAGAGGCGCGGGAGCTCACGGTCCGCGCAGCGAGCGAGGCCGGCATCGAAAATCTGACACTGCTCGAGGAACCAGCCGCCGCCTTCTACGCCTGGATCGCCGGGCATCTGGCCCGGTCGAATAAAGAATTGTTCGACGGGCAAGTGGTGCTTGTCTGCGACGTGGGCGGCGGCACCAGCGACTTCACGCTTGTTCGCGTCGATCGTGAAGGCGACCGCGTCCAGTTCACACGGACTACCGTGGGTCGTCACCTGCTGCTGGGCGGAGATAATCTGGACCTGGCTATCTCCTGGCTTGCCGAATCGAAGCTGGGCAGAACTCTCTCGCTGCGCCAGCGCAGCGCCCTGCGGCGTCAGTGCTCGGCTGCAAAAGAACTACTGCTTTCAGAACACGGTCCGGACAGCACGGAGGTCACAGTAACGGGCGCCGGATCATCGCTGATTGGCGGGACCATGAAGGCCACCATCACGCGGGAAGAGGTTCTGGAACTCGCCTTGGGCGGCTTTCTTCCGCCTTGCCAATTAACCGATCAGCCGCGGCAGGAAAAGCAGAGCGTCTTTCGTGAGCTTGGGCTACCTTACGTTTCCGACCCCGGCATCACACGTCATCTCGCAGAATTTCTCACCACTTCGCCGGTCGCAAAAAAGGGAGTCGACGCGATCCTGTTCAATGGTGGCTTCTTTGTTCCGCAAGTGTTTCGCGATCGCGTTCGGGACGTCGTGGAGCACTGGTTTGGGCGCAAACCGCTCGTCTTTCAAAACCAGGATCTGGCACTCGCTGTGGCTATCGGCGCTGCGTACTATTCGTATGCCCGATCCACCGGGAGCGGCATCATCGTTCGCGGAGGCTTGCCGCGTGCATACTATCTGGGGCTGCAGGATTCCAGCGCAACCGAAGAGATCCCGGCCGTCTGTCTTGTTCCACGCGGCACGGAGGAAGGCCAGGAAATCAAACTTGAGCAGCCGGAGCTACAGCTTCTCGCCAATACGCCCGTGGCGTTCCGGCTCTATAGTTCTTTGAGCCGGACGGATGATCCAGCGGGGGCTGTCGTTTCCCTCACCCCGTCCGAGGACATGCTGGATCCGGCGAGCGATCCTCGTTTACACGCTCCACTGCGAGCGGTGATTCGCTTTGGCAAGGGCGGGGAGCGGCGCGTGCCGGTGACTCTTGGAGCTCGGCTCAGCGAGGTAGGAACGCTGGAAGCGTGGGCCGAATCGAAAATCAGCGAACATCGCTGGCGTCTTCAGTTTCAGTTGCGCAAAACGAGTGATACAGCTGAGCCCTCGGCAGCCGTCGCCGCGGTTCGTTCCAGCGCCGTTATCAGCGCGGAGGCACAAGCGGCGGCGGAAGCACTGATTGAGCACGTGTTTGGCAAAGAGCGCGACGGCATTCCGCCGGAGCAACTGCCTTCCCGCCTGGAACAGTCGTTAGGGCTTGGCCGGATGTCGTGGCCTCTGCCCACCATTCGAGCGTTCGCGGATAAACTACTGGCGCTTTCTGACGGCCGCCGCAAGAATGCGCCGCATGAGGCGCGGTGGTTGAATCTTACCGGCTTCTGCCTGCGGCCCGGGTTCGGCTTCCCGGGCGATGATTACCGGATCGAGCAAGCCCGGCGCATTTATGCCGGCGGACTTACGTTCGGCAACCAGGTGCAGTGCGAGATTGACTGGTGGATCTTCTGCGGACGCATCGCCGGTGGCCTGAACCGCAATCAGCAGGGCGACATCTTTCAGCGCCTTTCGCCAGTTCTTCTTCCAAAGCAGAAACGCAAGCAGCGAATCAACCAAAGCCTCTACCGGGAGATGTGGCGCACCGCCGCGAGCTTGGAGCTTCTGCCACAGCAAACCAAGGTGCAACTCGGGGATGCCTTGCTGAATATGGCGAAGCAGGGTGAAATGGTCGAATCGGTGGTGTGGTGCCTGTCACGGCTAGGCGCACGGAGGCTGTTCAGCGGCCCAATGAACCTGGTAGTCTCGCCGTCGGTGGCAGGCCGTTGGGTGGAAACGTTATTGCGGCTGCCGAATACGCCCGCGCTGCTCGAAGCCGTGGTGCATATCGCACAGCAGACCGGCGACACAGCGCGTGACCTGCCACCAGCCACTCTGGAACTTGTGCGGCGCGCCTGCCAAAGCAGCCCGGACTCCGCCAGCCTCCTCCGTGAACTCTCGGGAGAATCGGCTGACCTTGCGGCTTCCAGCCGTGTGTTTGGCGAAGAATTGCCCGCCGGCCTCGTTTTGGCCGGTGCCAATGACTGAAACAGACATCGTCAGACACATTCGAAGCTTGGCTGAAGGCGGATACCGCGCCAAGGCTGTCGTCCGCGGCATTGGTGATGACTGCGCCGTCGTGCGTCCGGAGCCTGGCGAAGATTTCGTGTTTACGACGGACTTCGTACTCCAGGACCGCCATTTCACGCTCGATACACATAAGGCTGGCAACGTCGGCCATAAGGCGTTGGCACGAAGCTTATCCGATCTCGCCGCTATGGGCAGCGAGCCCGTCTTTTGTCTTGTCTCGCTGGCGGTTCCCGAAGAACTCAGCGGTAAATGGACCGCGCGATTCTACGAAGGTTTGCTCGCGCTGGCTAATCGGTGCAAGATCACGCTGGCGGGCGGCGATCTTTCCCGTTTCGACAAGGTAATCGTCGATGTGATGTGCTGCGGAAGGGTTCCCAAGGGCCGGGCCCTGCTTCGTAGCGGCGCGAAACCAGGAGACAGTATCTATGTCACCGGCGAACTCGGCGCCTCGGCTCTCGGCTTCGCGACAAGGAGGGGCAGGGCTTGGAACCGTCACCTGCGCCCCGAGCCGCGCATCGAGGCCGGGCTTGCCTTGCGCAAGCTTAGAGTCTCCGCTGCCATGGACTTGAGTGATGGCTTGTCGCTGGACCTCCATCGCTTGTGCCTCGAGTCGGCCGTGCGAGCAGAACTGCTCCCGACTTTGCCCATCGCAAAGGGCGCAAGCGAAAGTCAGGCGCTGAACGGCGGCGAAGATTACGAGCTGGTTTTTACGGCCGCCGCGAAAAAGAAGATTCCAGCCCGGCTGGGCGGTGTTGCAGTAACCCGTATCGGTTTCATTACGGACGGCTCCCCTGGCGAGATAACGCGCAATGGACAACCGTTAAAGCCTGCGGGGTTCGATCACTTCCGCTAGGCGTACATCAGATATTGGCGCATCTGCGTCATAGCTGCCGTCAAACTTGCCAACTGATCACCGGCCGGAAGATATTCCAACGCGACATAGCCAGAATAGCCGCTATTGCGAATGGTCCTGTAGATTTCATCCCAGGGCATTTCACCGGTCCCTGGATCGTGACGGCCGGGCGCGTCTGCCACGTGAAACATGGTCGTGTAGGGAAGGCACTCGGCAATGGTGGGGACCACGTTTCCCTCCTGGACATACTCGTGATAAATGTCGAACAGCAGGCGGAAGTGCGGACTGTTGATCGCCTTCACGACCTCCAGGCCCTCCTTGCAGTTCGGGAGAAAGTAGCCTCGGTGATCGATCTTCGGGTTCAGCGGCTCCAGAATTAACGTCAACCCGGCGGCCCCCGCGAGATCGGCTGCGCGCTTGCCGGCCTCCACCATGCTGGCGTGTTGTCCTTCGCGCGTCAGGCCGGGCTGCGCGTTTCCTGCGAGCACAATAATCTGGGGAACGTTCAGCCTTTTCGCCCAGGTGACAGCACCGCGGATGTCGTCCAGAAAGGCTCCGCGATGGTCGGGATTCAGCATCGTCACCGGACGATTAAGCCAGTCGTAATTGCCCACTATCGTGTCGAACGCTACCCGGTTTGACTCCGCCAGCTTCATGTACTTGTCCACGTCGGCATTGGACCAGGCTAACTGCTCAGCGACCAGTCCGGCAGAGGGAATGCCGGCTGCGGAAACCAGCGCTAGCTTTTCTTCGAAAGTGCCCTGCAAGGTCCAGAGCATTACGGAGGACGTGATGTTCGGCATAGGGTTCGCTCCGTTATACCGCACGGCGGCTGATATTCTTGATATACAGACGTTTCATCCCGCTGTTCAGCCAAATGCCGCAGTTGCGTTATACCACTCCGCACGGAATTACCGTCACCAGAACCAGCTCTCAAGTCCCGTATAGCCGTGGCTTGAAGCATATTTTGAAACAACTCGATACGAAACGGGGCGCGTATTTGTCGTCCGGTTATGAGTATCCGGGACGGTACTCGCGCTGGGATGTCGCGGCGGTGGCGCCTCCCATCGAGATTATCGGGCGGGGACGGACCCTGGAAGTGGTGGCGCTCAATGAACGGGGCAAGGTACTGATTGCCCTGCTGGGCGAGGTACTGCGGGACCATCCGCACTGGAGTTCCTTTTCGCAGACGGAGACGCGATTGACTGGTGAGCTAAAGCCGCTGCCCGAACGCTTTCCCGAAGAAGAGCGCAGCAAGCAACCCTCGCCGTTCTCGATGCTGCGGGCCTTGATTCAGGAGTTCGCACATCCAGACGATAAGCGACTGGCCTTGATCGGAGCGTTCGGGTACGACCTGCTTCTGCAGTTTGATCCCATACAGCTGCGTCTGCCGCGCGAGGATCACAAAGATATCTACCTGATCCTTTGCGATGAGATCTACTTCATGGACCGCAAGAAGGAGATCATCGAGCGCTACCGCTATGAGTTTTCTGGTCACGGAAAAGATACGGCTGGTCTTCCGCGTACGTCAACGACGGTTCCCAGGAAGAAAACGGCTGGATTGAAGCAGGCCGACATCGTCTCCGACCACACGCCGGAAGAGTACATGCGCAACGTCGAGACCGTCCGGGAAGGCATGCGGCAGGGCAACTACTACGAGGTGGTTCTGCGCCAGACCTTCAGCGCGCCATTCGACGGCAGCCCGTCGGAGCTGTTTCAGCGAATACAGAAGGTAAGCCCCAGCCCCTATGAGTTTCTTCTTCAGATGGGCGATGAGCAGTTGGTGGGCGCCTCACCGGAGATGTTTGTGCGGGTGGAAGGCGGCGAGGTAGAGAGCTGTCCTATTTCGGGAACGGTGCGGCGATCCGGTGACCCTTTACGCGATGCCGAAAGTATTCGGGAGTTGCTGAATTCGGCGAAGGACGAATCGGAGCTGACGATGTGCAGCGATGTGGACCGTAACGATAAGTCGCGTGTCTGCGTGCCGGGTTCGGTGCAAGTCGTAGGAAGGCGGTTGATCGAATCGTACGCCGGACTTTTCCATACGGTCGATCACGTAAAAGGCAAGTTGATGGAGGGCTTCGACTCGCTGGATGCGTTTCTGACGCATATGTGGGCAGTGACCATGACGGGCGCACCGAAGCGCGCGGCGGCACAGGCCATCGAAAACCTCGAGAAGACGGCTCGCATCTGGTACGGCGGCGCGGTCGGAATGGTGAACCTGAACGGGAACATCAACACCGGGATGACCATTCGTACCGTTCATCTGAAGGACGGAGTGGCGCGTTATTCGGCGGGTGCAACATTGCTCTATGATTCGGACCCGGCATCGGAAGAGCAGGAGACGCGATTGAAAGCGACCAATTTCTTCCGGGCGCTTTATCCGGTAGCAGTCTCCGGCACGAAGGAGCAGCAGCCGGCGCGGATCGGCGAAGGCATCAAGTTGCTCCTGGTCGATAACGACGACTGCTTTATCCATACGCTGGCGAACTATGCGCGACAGACCGGGGCAAGCGTTTCGACTTACCGGGCGAACGTGGCGCTGGAGGTAATCGACAGCACTAAGCCGGACATCGTGCTCATCTCTCCGGGCCCGGCCCGTCCTGCGGATTTCGGCGTACCAACTCTCGTGGACGAGCTCGCCAAGCGCGGTATTCCGACCTTCGGCGTTTGCCTCGGCTTGCAAGGCATGGTGGAGGCGTTTGGTGGGAAGCTGGACGTGCTGGCGTATCCCATGCATGGCAAGGGTTCCGAGGTGACGCACGACGGCAAGGGTGTGTTCGCGGGACTGCCCTCACCGTTCCGCGTGGGGCGCTATCACTCGCTGTATGCAAACCGTGATTCGTTTCCCTCCTGCCTGGAGATCACGGCGGAGTCGGACGATGGCATCATCATGGGCATACGCCATCGGGAACTGCCGATTGAAGCGGTGCAGTTTCACCCCGAATCCATTTTGTCGCTGGACCGGGATTGCGGGCTGCGACTGATGGAAAACATGATCGAGCAGTACGCGCATAAAGCAGTAGCACTCGAGCAGGCCTAATCAATGAGCCGCGTCGCCGTCGTGGGAGGTGGCCTGGCGGGTCTTGCGAGTGCGCTTGCGCTCGCTTCGGCTGGCCAGGACGTTACCGTGTTTGAGGCTCGCCCCTTTCTGGGCGGGCGCGCGACATCGTATCCGCTCAATGGTGCCGACGACAATAGCACCACCATCGACAACTGCCAGCATGTTCTTCTGCGCTGTTGCAACAACCTGATCGATTTCTACCGGCGACTGGGAGTTCAGGACGAGATACGATTTCATCGCGAGTTCTATTGGATTGAGCCGGGCGGCCGGACGTCCGTAATGCGGCGTGGGTTGTTGCCTGCTCCGCTGCACTTCACCGAGTCGTTTGCGAAGCTCAAATTTCTTTCCTGGGGCGACAAGATGGCTGTAGGGAGCGGCCTGCTTTCCGTGAAGTACGAATACGGCACGCGGTCGGACCTGGGCAAGATTACGATGCTCCAATGGCTGCAGGAAAAGAAGCAGACTCCGCAGGCGATTGAGCGATTCTGGCGTCAGGTGTTGGTGAGCGCCATCAATGAAGAACTGGACCGCATGGCGGCTGTGCACGGCCTACAGGTGTTCTATCTTGGCTTTCTCGCGAGCGCCAAGGCCTATGAGATGGGCGTCCCCAATGTTCCGCTTGCCCAGCTTTATTCCGAGCGGGCCTGGGCACGCTTCCCGCTGGTCAAATTCGTTCACAGGGCGGCGGTGCAGCAGGTCCGCATTGAGGATGGCCACGTTCGCGGATTGACGGTGAATGGCGAAGATATTTCGGCGGATGCGTATGTGCTGGCAGTGCCGTTCGAGCGGGTACAGGCGCTGGCTCCGCTGTTGGAGTTGGATGTATCAAGTTTCACCCATTCCCCGATTACCGGTATTCACCTCTGGTTTGACCGGCCCGTAACCAACATGCCTCATGCCACGCTGCTGGACCGGACGATTCAATGGATGTTCAATAAGGGCGAAGGACGACACATTCAGTTGGTCGTCAGTGCTTCACGATCCTTGACAAACAGTTCGAAGAACGAGGTAATCGAGCTGGCGTTGAAAGAACTGCAGGATTTCTTCCCGAGGGTGGCCGAGGCGAAACTGGAGCGGGCGCACGTCGTAAAGGAAGTGCGGGCCACCTTTTCAGCCGCCTGCAACCTGGAAGACCGGCGGCCCGGGAGTGAGACGGCGATTTCCAATTTATTCCTGGCGGGCGACTGGACCCGGTCGGGCTGGCCCGCCACAATGGAAGGCGCGGTGCGCAGCGGCTATCTGGCAGCGGAAGCCGCCCTCAGAAAGCTAGGCAGCCCGACAACCTTCCTGATTCCAGATCAGCGCTGATTCGCCTTCAGGATTTTCTTTCGCAGGCGAATGGATTTCGGGGTCACCTCGACCAATTCGTCCTCGCGGATGAATTCGAGGGCCTGCTCCAGGTTCATGACGCGGGGCGGGATGAGGCGGATGGCTTCATCCGAAGACGAGGCACGCATGTTGGTCAGCTTCTTTTCCTTCACGATGTTGACATCAAGGTCGTTGTCGCGGGAATTCTCGCCAATGATCATGCCTTCATAGACTTCCGTTTGCGGCGAGATGAAGATCGTTCCGCGTTCCTGCAGGTTGTAGATGGCGAAGCTAGTGGCGACTCCGGCGCGGTCCGACACGAGCGAACCGGTGGGGCGCATAGCGATTTCGCCTTGCCATTCGATGTAGCCGTTGAATAGCGAGTTCATGATGGCCATGCCTTTGGTGTCGGTCAGCATTTCGCTGCGGATACCGATAAGGCCACGAGAAGGCACGTTGAATTCGAGGCGGACCCGGCCCGAGCCGTGGTTGATCATCTTGGTCATCTTCCCTTTGCGGCCGCCCATCTTTTCGATGACGACTCCGATGAATTCTTCAGGGCAGTCGATGACCAGGAGTTCCAGAGGTTCATGCAGCTTGCCGTCGATTTCGCGGGTGAGAAT
The DNA here is from genome assembly GCA_035475295.1 of Bryobacteraceae bacterium. Classification (GTDB taxonomy): domain Bacteria; phylum Acidobacteriota; class Terriglobia; order Bryobacterales; family Bryobacteraceae; genus Bog-105. The sequence goes on along the minus strand of DATIMM010000067.1, from coordinate 28,444 downwards.
TTCGGGCTTTCCGACCTGGAGTTCGTAGCCTTCGCGGCGCATCATTTCGATCAGAATGGCAAGCTGCAGTTCTCCGCGGCCCATTACCTTAAAGACATCCGGGCCACCAGCTTGTTCGACCTTGATGGAGACGTTCGTCAGCAGTTCCTTATCGAGACGGTCCCGGAGGTTGCGGGAGGTGACAAATTCCCCTTCACGCCCACAAAACGGTGAGTTGTTGATCGTGAACGTCATCGCAATCGTGGGTTCATCGATCTGGATTTGGGCAAGCGGGCGAGGGTGGTCGGGATCCGTCACGGTTTCGCCGATCGTGATGCCTTCGACGCCCGCAATGGCGAGAACGTCTCCGGGTTTACCGATCGTTTCGTCGACGCGCTTTAGGCCTTCGAAGGAGTACATCTTGGTGATCCGGGTCTTTTGCAGCGAACCGTCCAGTTTCACAATACCCACTTCGTCCCCGTGGCGAAGAGTTCCGTTGAAGACGCGGCCTATGGCAAGACGGCCCAGGTAGTCGCTATAGTCGAGATTCGCCACGATGAGTTGCAGCGTGTCTTCCGGGTCACCTTTCGGGCACGGGATGTGCTTCAAGATGGTCTCGAAGAGCGGGCGCAGATTGTCGCTTTCTTCATTCGGGTCGAGCTTGGCAATGCCGAGTTTACCGTTGGTGTAGACCACGGGAAAATCGAGCTGGTCTTCAGTGGCATCAAGATCGATAAAAAGGTCGTAGACTTCGTTCAGGACTTCCTGAATACGGGCATCCGGACGGTCGATTTTGTTGATAACTAGGATGGGCGGCAGCTTGGCTTCGAGGGCCTTGGTGAGCACGTAGCGGGTTTGCGGCAAGGGGCCTTCGCTGGCGTCGACAAGAAGCATGACGCCATCCACAATCTTGAGAGCACGCTCGACTTCGCCGCCGAAATCACTGTGGCCCGGGGTATCCACGATGTTGATTTTGGTCCCGTGATAGCGGACGCCGGTGTTCTTGGCAAGGATGGTGATACCGCGTTCGCGCTCCAAATCGTTGGAATCCATAACGCGATCGGTAAGCTCTTCGTTGGCGCGAAAAATGCCGCTTTGGCGCAACATGGCGTCGACCAGGGTTGTTTTTCCATGGTCAACGTGCGCAATGATCGCAATATTGCGCGTATTCATCGATTCATTTCCTACTGACATTCGTGTAATTTCCATGGTCTCATGCGAAGCTGGAAACGTACCCTGATCCATGGCCGCTGCAAATGAACCCCTTCCCACCGTTGTGATCGTCGGCCGTCCAAACGTCGGCAAGTCCACGCTTTTTAACGCGATTTTAGGCGACAGGCGCTCGATTGTGGGCGACGAGCCGGGGATTACGCGGGACCGGATTTACGGAGAAGCGGAGTACCGTGGCAAGCGTTTTGGGCTGATCGATACGGGCGGCATTATTCCCAACGACGAGGCTCTGATTCCCAGCGAGATTCTGAAGCAGGCGCAGGTGGCGCTCGAGATTGCGGCTCATATTGTCTTCGTGATTGACGGGCGCACCGAGATTACGTCAGCGGACCGCGACTTGGCGAAACTGCTACGGCCACTGGGAAAGCCGCTGACGCTGGCGGTAAACAAGATCGACGTGCAGGCTCGGGAGAGCCTGGTGCCGGAGTTTTATTCGCTCGGTCTCGGTGATCCGATTGCGATCTCGGCCGAGCACCGGCGCGGCCTGGATGAACTGCTGGATCACGTCACGGCACCCTTTCCGAAAGAGGAGCCTGCGCCCGAAGAAGAAGAGGCCGAAGGACAGAAGCGGCGCATCAAGGTGGCGATTATCGGACGGCCGAATGTCGGCAAATCGACGATGCTGAACGCTCTGGTGGGGACGGAACGCGCGATTGTCTCGCCGATTGCCGGCACGACGCGGGATGCGGTGGACGAGTGGATTGAAGAGGGGAACACGACCTACCGGTTCGTGGATACGGCTGGCATCCGGCGCAAAGGCAAGACGACGGAAATGCCGGAGAAGCTGAGCGTGGTGATGGCGCGGCGGCACATCCGGATGGCGAACGTGGTGCTGCTGATGGTCGATGCGACCGAGGGCGTCGTGAGCTCCGACGCGACAATTGCCGGGTATGCGCATGAAGAAGGGCGCGCTGTAATCATTGTCGTAAACAAGTGGGACGTGGCGGCAGCAGCGGGAAAGAGCAAGCGGGCCTTTACCGAGCAGGTCCGGGATGAGCTGAAGTTTCTGGACTATGCTCCCGTGCTGTTCGCATCGGCGAAGAATGCGGAAGGCATCCGGCGGATCTTTGCGACGATCCGGCGGTCCTTCGATGCAGCCTCCAAGCGCGTCACGACGGGCGAACTGAACCGGTTCGTCGAAACGCTGAAGTTTGAGAGCGACATCAAAATTTACTACCTGACCCAGGCGTCTATTCGGCCGCCGACGTTTGTTGTCTTCACGGACAAGGCCGACAAAATGCATTTTTCGCTGGAACGTTTTCTGATTAACCGCCTACGGGAGCAGTTCGGTTTTGAGGGTACGCCGATTGTGATTAAGACCAAGCGGCGGTAGAAAATTGCGCTCCAGGCCTGCTAAAAGCCGGGCCTGGAGCGCAGGAGCGAGTTAGGGAGCAGGAAGAATCTCACAAATGCTGAGGTTGTACTTGTCTGTTGTCGGCGCAGTATCGTTGATGCTGACAGTTGTCCCACTGGCAGCGGTCGGACTGTTTTGCATTTGCACCCAATAGGTGTCGCCGTTAGGGCTGAGGTATTGGTGAACCAATGTTTGCCCAGAGCCAGGGGTACGGGCAGTCGCGTTGTCCCAATCGTTCCCGACTCCAAATACCCAAGAGTTGTTTCGCGTCGTTACTAAGTTTGCGGTTGGGGCACCAGAAGCCCCATTGCCCGTACCTGTGGCACCGATTGCGCCTGAGCCGCCCGTGCCGGAGGTGTCCACGCCGGTGAAACTTACGACGGTCATGGATGAAGTCTCGTTTTGAGCCAGTGTAGCCGTGACCGTTACGTTCGTGAGCACCGCTGGAGCGAAAGCGCGCCAGATCTCAGAGGTTCCTCGCTGAGTATTGGTCCTCTTGACCAGCGTCCAAGTTAATCCTCCGCCAGCAACTCCAGTTACGGTGTTGTTTGTGCCCGATGACGGGCCATCGGTTGCTATTAACGCCAGGAGCAATTCGTTTCCTGATTTTGTCGAAAACGCCGCGGTAGCGACGGTTTTGCTCGACGATCCTTTATCAGCGAACACCTTTGCGTCGGTGGCGAGCCCCGCCGTAGCGGTAGCCGTGAAATTGATACCGCTGACATTGGCGCCGCTGACCGTAACCGCCGCATTTGGAGGTGCAATGGTAAAGCCGGCCTTGGAGGGCGTTACCGTATAGTTGCCGTTTGCAAGGTTAGGGAAGGTGTAGTTGCCCGAGCCGTCCGCCGTCACACTTGCGGTCGCGGTTCCGCTCAAGGCCACCGTCGCTCCACTTCCTCCCGTGATCGTGCCCGAGATACTGAACGTCGGTACGGCAGTAGCGGCGAAGTTGACACCGCTGACGTTAGCACCGTTAATCGTCACTGGCGCGCTTGCGGGCGTAAAACCAAAACCGGCCTTGGAAGGCGTCACGGTGTAGCTTCCATTTGCCAGATTGGCAAAGCTGTAATTACCCGAAGCATCGGTGGTGGTAGTAGCAGTAGCGGTGCCACTCAGGGCGACCGTGACGCTAGTTGCCCCGGTAACTGTACCCGAAATGCTGAACGTGGGTGCGGCAGCGGCAGTGAAATTAGTTCCGGTGACGTTGGCTCCGTTGACCGTCACGGCCGCGTTTTGGGGCGTAAAGGTGAAACCAGATTTAGAAGGCGTCACGGTGTAGTTTCCGTTAGCCAAGTTGCCAAAGGTGTAATTGCCTGAGGCGTCTGTGGTGACGCTCGCGGTTGCGGTCCCGCTCAGGCCAACCGTAACGCTACTGGCCCCGGTAATCGTACCCGAAATGCTAAATGTGGCTCCGGGGACAAAGACGAGATCGACCCAGTAATTCGCTGCGCTGAACGTGCTGTTGGGGAATCCGCCACCAACCCCGTAAAAGTACACTCCGTTAGGCTCGCCGGCAGTGTTCACGAGGGCGTGCAGTGGTGGGTTGTCTACACCTGAACTGGCAAAGAAGTTGTCGTCCTCGGCGTAGCCGCCATTCGGGGCATAGTAGGAGACGACGTAAGTGGTGTTCGCGGATATGGACACGGGCGTGGAGAAGTTCGCCTGCTGCCAGCCTGTCGCCGTCTCGTTCGTGAAAGTCACGCTGGCGAGCTTCGTTCCCGTGCTCGTCCACAAGTCTCCGATATGCTGTCCGCTATTGCTCGATCCTTTATAAAAGCGGACGCCCGTCACAGTACCCGATACGTCGCTTCGGAACTTCATGCCGAGTTCTACGGCGGAGGCGTCGCTCTCCGACGGGTTCGCGGGCACCGCGGAACTGCTCCAGATGGACACTGTCTGAGTGGCACTGAAGTTCACGCCGGTAACGTTAGCTCCGTTGACTGTCTTGGTTTGGCTTGTTGGTGTGAATACAAGGCCGCTCTTGGACGGGGTTACGGTGTAGGTCCCGTTGACCACGGTAAAGCTGTAATTACCCGAGGCATCCGCTGTTGTGGTGGCAGTCGCGGCCCCGCTCAAACTGACGGTTGCACCGCTCCCTCCCGCGATTGTGCCGGAAAGAGTGAACGTTGGTGCCGTCGAAGCTGCGAAGGCCGGAAGCGTCACAGTGCCTCCGTTGCTCACGGTCGCGTTTTGACTTGCCGGCGTGAAGGTAAAGCCGGTCTTGGAGGGCGTCACCGTGTAGGGTCCATCCGCCAGGCCGGTGAAGGTGTAATTGCCCGAAGCGTCCTGCGTTACCGTCGCCGTGGCTGTTCCACTCAAGGCGACAGTTGCTGTGGTTGTCCCCGTAATCGCCCCCGTAATGCGACCGGTGGACGAGGTCGTGCTGGACGTAAATACAACATCCACCCAGTAGTTGGTCGAGTTAAAAGTATCAACGGGGAATCCACTAGCGGTGGAGTACAAGAACACTCCGTTTGATCCGTCGACGCCGTTCGCCAGCGCATGCAGGGGTGCGTTGTCCACGCCTGATAAGCCGAAGAAGTTCTCGTCCGCGGCGTAGCCGCCGTTCGGTGCGAAGTAGGAAACAACGTAGGTGGTGTTTGCCGAGATCGCAACGGGTGAGGAGAAGTTGGCCTGCTGCCAACCGGTGGTCTCGTTAGTAAAGGTGACCGTGGCGAGTTTAGCGCCGGCGCTGCTCCACAAATTTCCGATATGTGTTCCCGTATTGCCCGATCCTTTGTAGAAACGGACACCGGTAACGAAGCCGTTCACATCACTCCGAAACTTCAGCCCAAGTTCGACCGAGTCTGGATCGGACGCTGAGGGGGTACCTGGCGTGGGCGAATTATTCCAAATGGAACAAGGACAGGTGGGACCGCCGCTCACGGCAAACGTGACGCTGGTGGGTGTAGCTTGTAGGTTCGCGCTGTCGTCCACGGCGCGCGCCATCAAGGTCGCGGAACCCGATGTCGACGAGGCCGTCCATTTATACGACCACTGCTCTCTTCCCGTAGCCGGATGCCAACTCGTGCCGCCATCGGTCGAGACTTCTACTGCCCCGACTACTCCGCCTCCAGAATCTGCGGCCGTTCCGGTTACGGTGACCGCCGACCCGTAGGGGACCGACGATCCGGAAGAGGGCGAGGTGATTGTTGCTGTGGGAGGAGTGGTGTCGGTCGATTTTGTGGCTGCAACCAAACCCGACTGGAGGGTGGTGGGTTGAGCGCCCATATCCGCAAACAGATTGACGGTCGCTTGTTGCATCCGCGAGTCGGGGCCGCCGCCGCTTCCATCGTGATTGCCATCGAGTCCCCAGGCCCATTGCACAGTTCCTGCACCAAAGACCAAAGCGCCGCTTGTGCGATCGCGAAATAGAGACAAATGATGGGTCACACTGCCGGCTCCGTACGTTGCACCGTAGTCCAGCAGTAGGTCGTCGGTCATTGCATAGGTGGAGGTCGATAAGGGCACCAAGCCGGCCGGCCGGAAGCCGTTATCCATATCCGAATCCCACTCGTAGCCCAATGTTCCGGCTGGAAGGGTGACACTTTGGCCGGATCCGAGCGTCGCGATAGACGTGTTGCGCCAGAACCGCATCTTCCCGTCGGCAGCAGGCACAACGATAGAAAGGTTGGTGTTGTCCGAGCCCGGCCCATTCACTCTGAATATTGTTCCGTTTAGGGCGTTTTCGGGACGACCGCCATCGGCAGGAGGACTAAATCTGGGGTCTCGCCACGTGCCGGTCCAGGTAGGCGGGTCATTCGGATCTTGGACGTAGGTCGTACCTGTCCCGAAATAAGTTTCCTTGTAAGTGACCAGGGTTCGGAAGGGGGTATTGCTTCCATCTGTGCTGTTCTCCCAGCGAGTCTTCCAGAACACTTCGTTCCCTGTGAAGGCGGCGAGGTTGACACCGGCGCTGCGCGCGGCTTCGATGCTGGCGCGATGCTGAGGCGTGACATACTCGTCATGTCCGGCCGTAACGTAAATCTTGTGATTCGTAATCAGGCTTCCGTTGCGGGCCGCGTCTACACCAGTGAAGTAACTGACATCGTATCCGTTCGCTTCCATCCAGCGAACCATCGGGTACTCAGCGTTATATACAAAGGTTGCCGCCTCAAAATTACGCGTATCGTAAGGGCGATTGTAGCTGACCTTGTATGCTCGATTATTTAAATCGAACGTGCCAGCTCCGCCGTAGAGGCTGTGGCCGCCATAATCGTTGTAAGCCGCCCAAGTCTCGTCCGAAGTCTGGTAAAGAATATCGGAGTGGCTTGCGTCGTTCCGGACGATAAAGAACATTTGACTGGTTCCGCCGGTATCGCTGCGCTTCAAGTTGGCAAAGTAGATTCCAGAAACCGCTGTCGTGGGAACTGCCCAGTGGGCTGAGAGCGCCCAATTCCCGCAATCGGCGAGACCCACCGACGAATTCGTCAAGCAGGCCGGCTGGGTTTGCGGAAGGGAAACGTCGGGGCTCAGTGTTGTAATCAGACGCGCTCCGTTACCCTGGTAATAACCCATCCGGTATATGTTGATCACGTAAGCCTTAGCGTTCGTGCTCACTTTGAAAGAGACAGTCCCGCCGGCGTTGACGCTGATGTCCGTGGCAAAACCCTGAATGGTAGAGTCTCCGGACCCAGGGTCCCACCCGGTACTGCCTGTCAGCTGATTCTCACAAGCGACGGGATTAGAGCACGCCGCCTGGACATTTGTGGACGCAACGAAAAAAGCCGCGCAAAGGAACAGCAATGAAGTTAGGTAAGTAGAGAATGGGCGAATGCGAGACGCACGAAGCCCGAAGCTCCACGATCGAGCTCGCCTTCCGGCGCCAATAGGGACGACGCGGATTCTTCTCGCGTCCCGTTCAGTCTTATAACTACGCACCACCGGCGCCTCCGTTACTTTTTGATCAAGAGAATCGGATTGAAAAAGAGTCAAGGAGATACCCACCTTTGGCGCCTATCTCGCACTTTAGAGACCAGACCGCAGGACTGGACACGCGTGAGCTGGAGGGACTATTTAGACATCGCTTATGGCAAGCAGGCTCCCAAGATCCCAATTCCTAGACACGAGTCTCTTTTTTTAGTACTGAATCAAACTAAACCGGACTTGACAAGTTGCTGTTTCCCCGGACTCCAGCATCGATTCGGAGTGGCAGACCGAGTGCTATATCGCTTCTGAGGTTCACTTCATGCAGAAGTGTTGGTTGCTAGTCGATAAATGCATAGTTCACTTGAAGAATAGTGTGATTCGCCGCCGTGCGGCGCTTACAACGATTCCCATTGCCGCCGGCATAACGTTGGTGGTCGGGTACCACCTGGCAAGCGCCCAACAATCATTAGACGCTTATAAATTTGGCCGCAACGCTCAACAAGGGAAGGCGATTGCGCCGGTACCGCTTAATCTGGATGGGAAAAATCCCGAGCTTGTGTATCTCGGAAGTTACCTGGTGAACGGCCAGGGGGGCTGCAACAGCTGCCATACCTGCCCGTCCTATAAAGGGGTTGATCCACACCAGACGGGAGGCAATGGAATCGGCCCTCCAGCCAGTCCAGGCCCCGTCAACACCGCGAACTATCTTGCTGGTGGGACCCCACTTCCCGCGGCCGCAGCTGGAGCTCCCGGTGCTCCAGTAGCCGCCACCAATCTGACGCCTGACGCTTCTGGTCTACCGGGAGGCATGACATACGATCAGTTTAAGAACGCGATGCAGAATGGGGTGGATTCCAGAAATCCGGCTCATATCCTCCAAGCGATGCCATGGCCCGTGTATCGCAAGATGTACGAAAACGACCTCGTCGCCATTTATCAGTATTTGAGTGCGGTCCCGCCGGCAACGCCTGGAGGAAAGTGCACCGGTCCCGGCCAAACGGGTCCTTAGGTTTTAGGGACGCCACTGCCCGGTAAAGAGGCTTGAACTTTCCTTCCGGTCGGCCAGGTTCGCCGCCCAGTTCCTAACCGAGAGCTGCCTTGCGATACGAAGCCAATTTCGCTAGGCGGCTCGAAGGTAGGCTTGCAGTTCGGCTTCTCGCGCGGCGTCCGCAGCGAGGACTTGGCGGACTCTGTCGTCGGTATTGTACGATACCTCGCCCGGTGTCCTTGGAGCCGTTAGAGCGGTCTTGGTCTTGACGAGTTCGGTTTTAGCCTGGACGGCTTCTAAGCGGGCTTCGTGCATCTCCTGCCTTCGCACTTCGGCGGCGTGGTCGCGGCGCCGCGCATTCGATGCTGCCAGTTCGCGGGACTGCTGCGCGCGAAGCTTCCGCAAGTCGTTGAGGCACTTGTGAAATGCGCGTTCATGCGTGGTCTGGTAGCGGAGATAAAGGGCGAACTGCTTTTCGAAATTGCTGTCCACCGTGGGAAGTTCCGCGTGAAAGCAGAATTCCTGGAGGCGAAGAGCACGCTGGCCGAGCCAAAAATGCTTGGCCATGTTTTCGACGAGCAGGGTTTCGGTGGGACTGATGGGCTGGTGTTCGTGGCGGAGGCCATCGAGGAGTTCGAAGTATTCTTCTTCTTTTTCCCAGGCTTGAATGACGAAAGTACCGGCGAGGCCGTGACGGAAATTGTTCTGCGAGGCTGCGGCTTTGCCTTCTTCGGTTTTGGGACCGGTGGATAGCTTCGCATTCGCCTGGTTAGCAACGATCTGGGCAGTAGTAGACACGGGATTGGGCTCCTTGAGATTTAATTCGCAAAAAAAAGCCCCGCAGAGGACCCTGCGGGGGGAAACCATAACAAGTTGATCTCGATTCGAAACGATTATAGGGCCTGGCTCCAAGCGCTTCTTTGTAAGTTGCTGATGCTACTGCAAATTCAGGTTGTGACCGGGTGTTTGGCAGCGAGCAAAATCTGACTGTTTATTGCCGGCCACATGCTTACACGGGTTTCTGTGCCCTGAAACGGAAGCTATGTGACGTCAGCCCCACCTCGACATTTTCAAATCCTGCGGCCTTCAGCCGCGCGGGAAAAGTGCAGGGGTCGATCACGACCATGGTGTCAAAAAGATGAAGAAGGCGGAATAAACGGCTGGACGTGCTATCCACCCCGGCGAAGATTCCGCCCGGCCGCAGAACGCGCGCCGCTTCCGCGAGCAGCCGATCCTGCAGCGCCGTCGAGGTCACGTGGTGCAGCATTGTGAAGCATACGACGGCATCAAAGCTTGCATCGGAGAGCGGCATGGCGGCCCCATTTCCGCAGACGATTCGAACGCCATCGCCCACGAATCGCAGCGATAACGCAGTCGCGTACGTTTTATCGATTTCCAGACAGGTCAGATGGGGAACGAGCGTGCGAAGGCGTGCGGTCGTGATGCCGGGACCGGGTCCTATTTCGAGAACATCGGTTCCGAGATCCAGCCCGTCCAGAGTCCAAGGGATGAGGCGTTTTTCGACGATGGTTCGCCAGGCGCTCGAGTTGCATAGCCAACGATGCGCCAGGTTCATGACATGCCTCTGAAAACAGCGGATTCCAACGTCTAGCCGGTAGCGCCGCGCTATCCCCTGCGATCACGGTTGCTCTGCTTCGTTCTCAAATATTCCGCGAGGGCGACACCGTTGTTGTGGTCGGTGTCGTGAGCGCTGTAGACCAATGTGACAGGGCCTTTGCGTGCGGCCTCGACGAGAGTCGTCCACGTATCCGGCCGGGCGTCAAGTTCGTCGAAGTATCTTTGACGGAATTCGCTCCATTTTTCAGGATCATGATTGAACCAGCGGCGGAGCGCTTGACTGGGGGCTACGTCTTTCAACCAACCGTCGATTTTTAGAGCAGCTTTCGTTAGGCCCCGCGGCCACAATCGATCGATCAGATAGCGCACACCGTCACTATCCTCTGGTTCTTCATAAGCCCGCTTGAGCTTTATCATGGAAGGCTTCCAGAAAAAGGTTAGCTTAGCTAATCCGAAAGGGGCCACTACTGCCATCGAGGAGGAACGAGGCCTTTGCGATCAGTTTCGACAGATGCGTTCAGAAACTACCTCACCGAGCCGCTCACTGAGCGGAGCGGTGCCCTACGTTCGAGGCTAGTCCGAGTTGCTCCAGCATGGTGAGCCGATCGAAGTAAACGTACTCCTCTGTGATTTTTCCATCCTCGATCCGCCCCAACGTCAAGCCCCTAATCGTGATTCCCCTGCCGGTCGGGGGCATGCCTAAGAATTTGCCCCTGTGTGTTCCGGTGCAAGTCCAATGCGACACTAGCAGATTGCCTTCCTGCACGCTCTCGTTGATCTCCAGGTGGAAGTCGGGATATGCGGTGCGAACCTCGGCGATGTAGCGGGAAATCTCTTGTGGACCCCGGCCAGGCTCCGGTTGGTTCGGATCATATCTCCGGGCATTGTCGCTATACAGTTTCTTGGCCACCTCGGAGTCGCCCGTATTCCAAAGCTGAATCACAGAATCAAGAATGCGTTTGGCATCTTCCGGCATGACAGCCCTCCAGGTACGATTCGCGCTCTCGGTGTCTGTCCGAACAACGCTTCAGTAGAACTATGCGCTTCAATTGCGGGCTTGTCAAGGACATTGCGGGGACTCACAAAGGGTGAGGCTTGTTGGCCCGGTATACCGTCATTTTGCATAATGAGACCGATTCCGGAACGATAGTCGAGAGTACCGATACGGCCATTGCGCCATTCGATGCCCGGCAGGATGAGCGCTGTCGTCGTAAATGGAAAGCCCCCAGCTTACCGTTCCCGGACTACCGGCGCTGACTACCCTAACTAGCGCTCGGAGGTATTGCTGCAGTGGTCTGAAACCTAGATGATCGTATGGGGGAATGTACACTGCGGGCGGTCACGTTACCGCTCTGGCCAAAGTCCCTTTGAGTAGCTGCCCAAATGCCGAAACAGCATCACATTCGCAAGGTGACAATCGTTGACCTGCTACGACCGCACTTCAAGGTGCTGATTATAGGCGGCGCGGCGGTTGTGGGTGAAGGGATCGTCAATCTGCTCGAGCCCTGGCCGTTGAAGGTGGTGATCGACAACGTGGTAAAAGCACAGCCGGTCCGAAACGGATGGCTGAATCACCTGATCGTTTCCGTTGCCGGAACCGATAAGCTCGCGGTTTTGAAACTCGCTGCTATTGCGTTTCTGATGATCGCCTGCGTGGGCGCGATCTGCTCCTATGTCGAAAAGTATGTAACGACCAGTGTTGCCCAATGGGTGACACACGATCTGCGCCTGGCGGTTTACGCACATATTCAAAAAATGTCGCTCGCGTATCACGAGGGGAAGCAGATTGGAGACCTTCTCAGCCGGGTGACGAGCGATATCGATGCAGTGCAAAGTTTCGTTGTCTCCGGCCTGATGAGCGCGGTGGTGAACAGCCTGATGCTGTTGGGGATGATCGGCGTCATGTTTTACCTGAACTGGCGCTTTACGCTGATCGCACTTTCGGTGGCCCCGGTGTTGGGAGCCGTGGTCTATACGTACACGAGACGCATCAAGAAGGCATCGCGCGAGGTCCGGAAGAAAGAAGGCGAGATCGTTTCCGTGATGCAGGAGGTGCTCTCGTCGATCCGGGTAGTGAAGGCGTTTGCACGGGAGGACTACGAGCGGCACCGGCTGGAGGAGCAGAGCCTGGAAGGCCTGGAGATTGCGCTGAAGGCCCGAAGTTTAAAGGCCAAGCTGTCCCCGATGGTGGAAGTGATCGTCGCAGCGGGTACGGCCCTGGTGCTCTGGCTTGGGGCGCGAATGGCGCTTGACGGAACACTTTCGCCGGGCGCGCTGATCGTGTTTCTGTTCTATATCGGAAAACTCTACAAACCGATGCAAGAGCTGTCCAAGATGACCGACTCCTATTCGAAGGCGACGGTCGGCTTCGAGCGCATCCGCGAGGTCCTGGATACAAGGAGCGAGGTGAAGAATCTTCCGGGCGCCAAGCCGCTGCACCGTGTGAAGGGCGAGATCGAGTTCGATCACGTCACATTCGGCTATGAGAACGAAGCCCCTGTACTTAAGGATGTAAGTTTCACGATTGAACCCGGCCAGGTGGTTGCACTGGTGGGGCCCAGCGGCGCCGGCAAAACGACCATTATCAGCCTGATTCCGCGGTTCTATGATCCGAGCGCAGGCACAGTGAAGATTGACGGACTGGACGTCAGGCACCTGGAGCAGAAGTCGCTGCGCCGCCACATTGGTTTTGTTCTGCAGGAGACGCTGCTCTTCAACGCCCCGATATGGAGCAATATCGCTTACGGCAAGCCCGGCGCCAGCCGCGAGGAAATTCTACGCGCGGCCGAACTGGCCAATGCCGACGAATTCATCCGCAAACTTCCAGAGGGGTACGACACGACCGCGGGCGAGCGCGGCGTCACCCTTTCCGGCGGCCAGCGTCAGCGAATCGCCATCGCACGCGCGATCATCTGCAATACGCCGATCCTGATTCTGGACGAGCCCAGTTCCGGGCTCGATGCGGCGTCCGAGAAGTTGGTCTTCGAAGCACTCGACCGGCTTATGGAAGGCAAGACGAGCGTCGTGATAGCGCATCGCCTTTCCACAATCCGCCGCGCCGATTGCATCTTTGTGATTGATGACGGACAGATCGTAGAGCATGGCAAGCACGAGGAGCTTTTACGTTTGGGTGGTCTTTATGCGGAGCTGCACGAGCTACAAGCGGAGGAGAAGGACGAGCTGAGAAACCAGCTCACATAGGGCCGGAGCGACCCCAGCCGGCAAGAAGAAGCGCCGACCTTCTTATAAGGCTTTCAACTGGTCGATTCGTGTCTGTAGGGCCTGCACGAATGCCGTTACGTCTGCCTGCGAATAGCCGGCGGCCCGGAACGCATCCCGGAGCTGGCTTGTCGATAACTGGCCGAGAAGCTGGCCGATCCACCTGGCGTCGGCGCGATCAATATGCCGGCCGACCCAGCGCAGCCGCGCCCTGCGGCCATACTGCCAGGGATTGAACACATAAAGCGGCGAGGGAAGGCTGGGCGTCCCAAAATCTACGTACTCCGGCGTCCTCTTCGTGATGAATTTCGACGTCTCAAATGAACCCAAATTTCCTTTGGCCATTATTTTAGAGACGAGCACTCCGGTGGTTCCAAAGCTCGCGCCCAGGTCGCTTACTTCATAGATGCGCTTCCCGTGCTCTTCGTAGATGGCGTTATTTTCGTCCTTCAGATCCCAGTTATCGATGAGGGCCATCAACACCCGGAGGCCGTTCCATTCTCGAGTTCCACTGAAGGGTCCATTGCGCCAGGACCAGGATCCGACCTTTTTGCGATCTTTCTCGTCCCGTTTGAGGCGGAGGTGATGCACGGTGCCATCCGACGCGACCAGGTCGTGCCCGCGATGCAGGTGTTCGGGTACGCCGCGCATTTGCAAAGTATCCAGGAAATAATCCTCGTCCGCGTGATAGCCAACGGCCCAGAGCAGCCGTGAAGCCACGGTTTCGGGCTGCGACTCGACACCGAGCTTCGCCTTCCAGCGCACGCCATTCTCGTCGCGAACATCGAACTTGGGATTTGTTCCGTGCAGGTCCTCTTTAAGGAAAGTGAAGGTTTTGCCGGGCTGGTGCTTTTTGCCGCCGGGGCCGTAGAGCAGGTTGCGCGATGAAATATCGACGGGAGCGGCCCAGAGTTCCCCTGCATTGCCTGTGGTATTTCCTACAGAGCGGGCGTCCTTTGTACCTGCTGTTTTTGCATATACCCCCCGGTCTCCCATGAGGAATAGTGCCGTGATTAGAGTTGCTATCGCGCTGATTTTATTGGGCATACCCGGCCGGCGGGGACGGTGGTCCGCACGCTGCGCTTATACGTGCAAGGGAAATGCCAGAGTGTCTCCACAGGAGGTTTTTTGAAGCTTCTCATCCAGCCCGGCGACGGAGTTACGGCGATCCTGAACGGCATCAGCCGGGCGAAGAGCAGCGTCGACATCGCCATTTTCCGATTCAGCCACGCCGGCATCGAAGAAGCCTTGACGAATGCCGTAAAGCGTGGAGCGCTGGTCCGCGCATTGATTGCGCACGTCAACGGGTCCGATGCCGAGGGGCTACGGAAGCTGGAAATGCGTCTGCTGGCGGCCGGCGTAACGGTCGCACGCACGGACACTGGTCTGGCGCGCTATCACGCCAAGTACCTGATCATTGACCGGCAAGAGCTGTTCACGCTGGCGTTCAACTACACGCATCAGGATATCGACCAAAGCCGAAGCTTCGGATTGGTAATCAAGAACCGGAAGCTGGTCCAGGAGGCGGTAAAGCTGTTTGAAGCGGATATGAGCCGGCAGCCGTACAAGCCAGGGGTTCCGCAGTTTGTCGTGAGCCCACTGAACGCACGCAAGCAGCTGTCTTCGTTCATCAAGGGGGCAAAGAGCGAACTGCTGATTTACGATCCGCGCATCAGCGATCCCGAGGTGATACGACTGGTGCAGGATCGGGTGAAAGCGAACGTTGCTGTCCGGATCATTGGACGCGTGTCGGGTAAGGATGCGCATCTGGCTGTTCGCCATCTCGGGCATCTGCGCCTGCACACGCGGTCGATCATCCGCGACGGTAAAGCTCTTTTCGTCGGCAGCCAGAGCCTGCGGGAGTTGGAGCTGGACGGGCGCCGCGAATTAGGAATCATTTGCCGGGACCGGAGCGCCGTGGCCGCAATGCTCAAGGTGTTTGAGGACGATTGGGCGGCTTCGGAAGAATCGACACGAGCAGCCGAGGAGAGCCGGCCGGTGGCCAAGGTTGCCAAGAAAATCGCTAAAGCCATCAGCAAAGAGCTTCCGCGCGTAGCGCCAGCCCTAGACAGCGCATTGAAGGAAGAGGCCGCGGGTGGCGGTGATGTGAAGGTGGACGGCGAGGAAATCGAGGAGACCGTGCGCGAGGCGGTCAAGGATGTCGTCAAAACCGTGGTCCAACAGGTGATTGAACAGAAGCTAGAGGTGGCGGGCACGCCTCACGAGTAAGCTGCTTATCCGTGCCGATTGCGCTGCGCGATTGCACCGCGACGAGGTTGGTTGCGGTGATACAGGTAACATATTTGGAGCCATTCCGTGGTTCACTTATGACCTACCTCGTGCTTCTCTTATTGGTTCTTTCGATCCCGGCTTTCGGACAGCGGAAAACCGGTAACCCGCTCGATCACCTGCCCAGCAACATCGAAGTCCTGACACATTTTGGCGAAAGGGCCGACATCGCGCCGGGCAACCAACAGATTGCCTTTATGGACAAGAGTTTTGGCGATGCGTTCGTGATCGATCTGAAGACGCGCAGCATTCGATGTTTGACGTGCAATGTGCCGGGGGCAGCGTTCCTACGGGTCATGCACCTGGTTTCGGGCGATTACATTCTGATTGGTCCTTCGCGGTTCTCCGATATTCACTCCAGCCGCAGCAGGGATAACCAGTTATGGTTCCTGAGTAAGCAGCCGGGCGCTAAGGCGCAGGCTCTGGACCAGAAGATGTCGGAAGGGGCGGCAATCTCCAAGAGAAGCCTGAAGATCTCTTATTCCGTTACGCATGCCCAGGACCCCGCGCTCCAGCCCGAGCAGTCACAGTTGTTCGTAGCTGATGTCGACCTGGCAGGAGGCACGGCACGACTGACAAACAAGCGCATGGTGTATGAGAGCCGGTCGAAGGCGTGCACGATTGAGGCTCAGGACTTCTTCGATGAAGACCGGAAAATGACCTTCACCTGTTATGAGCCCCAAGGCCTTGCTTCGGTGATGACGATCGATTTGAGCAATGGCAAGGTGGAGAACATGTCAAAGGCGCCGGGAACTTATAACGAATGCGAGGGCATTTATCCGGATGGCCGATATACGAATGTCGAGGCTGACCGGCAGGTGAATACGCTCGGAGGAAAACATGGGTCCGGGAATATCGACATCTGGAAGCTGCGCCTTGACGGATCGGGTAAGGACTTTACGCGCTTGACGTACTTCAATGACTATGAAGGGTACAAGGCGTCCAACCCGGTTGTATCGACCGACGGACGGTTCATGGCGTTCCAGGTTGCTCATCCGGCGGATGAAGCCGGCGTCGGATACGGCATACTCGTTTATCACTTCCGGTGACATAGACAAGTTAGCGCCCGAGAGTAAATCGAGTGTGTTAATCAGCGGAGTTCGCCCTGCTCATAATGGCCAGGGGCCATGCAATCTCGAGCGCACAGGACTGCACGGTCGTGTTCCACTGGTGGAAACGTTGGCGGCGGACCGCCCGGTAGCGGTCAGCGGTGAGCCGGTGATGCCGAGGCCAGAGGTGGAAGTGACTGTGCTGTGGATCGAAAGGAATCGCTGTGCTTGTTCGGGCGACTTAAAGCGGCACATCCGCCGCTCACATTCACGGCTATTCTTGCCCTTAATATGCATTTCGCGGCCTTCACCTAGAACTTTTCAGGAATACAGTCGATAAGAGGTTACGGAGGAGCAGCCTTGTACGGTTTAGTCAATAAGGCTTCGATGGTTTTGTGACGCACGAATTTAGCGCCGCGACCTGGGAACGGGTTTTAGAGAAGACGGCTTGGACCACGCCTGAATGGCTGAAGCGCCGATTTGCTTGATACCCTTAGCCTATGTTTCTGCACGCTGTTTACGACTACCGGCTAGTAGCGCTCTCCATCTTTGTTGCGATCTGCGCGGCCTATACGGCGGTCGATCTCTCAAGCCGCGTCACCTCAACAAAAGGGCTCGCAAAAAGTGCTTGGATCTGGGGCGGCGCAGGTGCCATGGGCATCGCCATTTGGTCGATGCATTACATCGGAATGCTGGCTTTTCATTTGCCTGTTCCGGTCCATTATGATGTCTTACTCGTCATCGTGTCGATGATTGCGGCGATTATAGCGTCTGCTGTAGCACTTTCATTTATAAGCCGCCCGGTACTTCACGGATCACAACTAGCGTGGGGTGCGCTTTTCATGGGCAGCGGCATCGGTGCCATGCATTACATAGGAATGGCGGCAATGCGGATGAGCTGCGCTTGCCTTTGGAATTGGTGGATTGTCGCCCTTTCTGTCGTGATCGCCGTTGTCGGGTGTGGCGTTGCAATCTTCAGCTTGCGCTCCGGAGTCACTGCTGGCGGATTCCGTAAGGTCGTTGCCGCAATCTTTTTAGGCTTTGCGATTAGCTCCATGCATTACACGGCGATGGCCGCTGCTCGATTCAGCCCAGCACATCATTTCTTTGATCCCAACTCCGGGGTGAGTGTCTCCTCGTTAGGGGGGATCGGCATTGGTATCGTGTCTCTCATCCTTCTTGGTGTGGTGATCGCCTCTTCCATTGCCGACAAACGCTTCTCGGCTCAGGCCATGGCTTTGCGCTCCACAGAAGAGCGCTATCGCGTTCTCTTTGAGCGGAGTCTTACGGCCATCTGCTGCGCGGCCCCGGACGGAACCATCGTCGGAATAAATCGCGCATGTGCCGAACTCCTGGGATACGAGAAGCCTTCAGAAGCTATCGCAATCAATTTTGCCAAACATCTGCCGCACCCTGAAGCAGAGGCTTGCCGGAAGAAATTACTCGAAACCAAACGTCTGGCTCCCTATGAAACGAAATTGGTAAAGACAAGTGGGGAATCGGTTTGGGTCCTGCACAGCGCGACCCTTGTGGAGTCCTCCGACGGGCAGCCTGTCGAGATCCAGAGCATGTATCTGAATATCGACGAGCGCAAGCGGACTGAAGCGGAACTCCGGTCCGCGAAGCAGGCAGCGGAAGCCGCCAACCAGGCCAAGAGCGAATTTCTCGCGAACATGAGCCACGAAATTCGTACTCCGATGAACGGAATCATCGGAATGACCGAGTTGGCGCTGGATACCCCTTTGAGCATGGAACAACGGGACTATCTGGAGACGGTAAAATTCTCAGCGGAGTCGTTGCTCGGCATCATCAACGATGTGCTCGATTTCTCGAAGGTCGAAGCGGGTCAATTGCAAGTGGATCCGATTGAATTCCATTTACAGGACTGTGTCGACAATGTACTCAGAGCTCTGGCACTACGAGCCCACGAAAAGGGTTTGGAGCTCGCCTGCCACATCGATTCCGCTGTCCCCGAGACAGTTTTTGGCGACCCGGTGCGGCTGCGTCAAATTCTAACCAATCTAGTCGGCAATGCGATCAAGTTCACCGATGAAGGGGAAGTAACGGTTACGATTGAGCGGTCCAGCGGGACCGGCAATCAGGCGGAGTTGCATTTCGCCGTAAAAGACACGGGGCCTGGTGTCCCAAAAGAAAAGCAAGCCGACATCTTCCGGGCGTTCGTGCAAGCCGACGGATCCATGACGCGACGTCAGGGAGGAACGGGATTGGGCCTGACAATCTCCACGCAGCTCGCGGAATTGATGGGCGGTTGTATCTGGTTAGAAAGCGTAGTAGGGGAAGGAAGTATTTTTCACGTCGTACTCCCTTTTCCAGAGGGTCAGAACATCCTTTCTCAGCCCGTCGTCCCGTCCACTCCTGAGCTACGTGGGCTGTCCGTGCTCGTGGTGGATGATAATGCGACCAATCGAAAGATCCTAATAGAAATGTTGCGGCGCTGGGGATGCTCCGCGACGGCGGTGGAGGGAGCGTCCAGTGCCATCTCGGTTCTTCTGGAAAGAAGCAAGACGCGGCAGCCGGTTGAACTGGTTCTGACGGATGCGCAAATGCCGGAGCAGGACGGGTTCACGTTTATCGAGACCATACGGCGCTACGCCGAACTCACCCCGGTCGCGATCATGATGCTGACGTCGGTCGGGCAATATGCAGATGTCGAACGGTGTCGCTATTTAGGGCTTTCCGCCTATTTGACCAAGCCTATCCGGCAACACGAATTGCAGGAAGCGATCCTGCGTGTGTTGGGAGAGGCGAAAATCAACACCGGCACACGTCCGCTGGTCACTAACCAAACGGTGGGAAATGACCCTCTCTTACGCGTTCTCCTGGTCGAAGACAATGCGGTAAATCAGAAAGTGGTCCAACTGCTTCTGCAGAAATGGAATTACCGGGTCATCGCCGCCGCAAACGGCATAGAGGCTCTCGCTCAGCTCAAAGAAACACCCGTGGATGTTGTTCTGATGGACCTCCAGATGCCCCAGATGGACGGGTTTCAGACGACGGCCGCCATTCGCCGCGAAGAAGCCGGCATCGGACGCCATCTGCCCATCATTGGCTTGACGGCCCATGCCATGCGTGGCGACCGGGAACGCTGCCTGGAGGCAGGCATGGACGACTATTTGTCCAAACCGATCCATGCCGAGGAATTGAAACGCATCTTGGAGTCTCTGCACCTAGTCTCCGGGCCACACGTGCTCCAAAGCGCATAGCGGCTTCGGAAAAGCTCAAGTCCCCATATGCGCCTGCTGGTTCGCCTTGGGTCCTTCCGGTGAGTACGAAGCGATCCGGGCGCCTGGTTCGGGTGCGTTGTTGCATTACCCCAGGTTTACCTCGCTCGAAGGGGGTTTGAAGGCCTGCACGGCCGACGATGCTCAACGTGGCGCCTTGTCTGAGCTTCGAACGACAAAATCGACGAGCCGCTTCATCTCCGGGCTTTGTGGGGAGCCCAGGAGATGCGATGTGAAGATCTGAAAAAAGGAGCCTGCCATCAGCACGAACGCCGCGGTTTTGGCATCGATCTGTGCCTGGATACGTCCGCGCTGCTGCTCCTGCTCAATGTAGCGGGCCAGCGTGGCGATTCCGCGGTGCGGGCCCTGGTGGCTATTATCAAGCGACTTCCTGAAGCGCTGCAGAAGCTCTGGTTCGGCTATGAGCGAACAGAGCATGGGAGCGACGCGATCATGGAACTTCATCAAACCGGCTAGGGCGACTCTGAGGTTTTGCCGAGGCGTTCCCTTGCCGACCTTCTCCTCCAGGGCACGCAGCGGTACCAGCATCTCCGGCAGGCTTTCCTGCAAAACAGCCAGCAGGAGTTCCAGGCGATCTTTGAAGTGGACATAAATGGCGCCCTCCGAACAGGGAACGGCCTCCGCGATAGCACGGGTGGTCACTCCGCCGAGACCCCGTTCACGGAGAAGCGCCTCCGTTGCGGCCACGATCTGCGGCTTTCGATTCCGTTTGGACGACTGTACTGTTTTCTTCGGCATTTCTTCCAACTGTGATATAGTGAGCGCTCACTCATGTACCGAGGTCTTATGAATAAGAATTCAGCTGGCAAGTTGCTCCTGACCTTTGTTCTCGTCGGTGGCGCGTTGATGTCGTTCCTTCTCGACTGGCGAGCAAATCATCTGCTCAACCCACTCTGGCACCCTCATGCCCGCTATCATGCGGCCATTCTGCTGTTTCTCTTTGCGGGAGTGGCGAGCGTCGGCACGTGGCTCCTGTGGCGGCGCTCACGAGAGCCCAATGTAGCATTTACGGCGGCATCCCTTCTCTCGTTGTCGTATTGGGCGCCCTTTTTCTATGTGCCGCATCTCCTGCCGATGGCCTCCTACTGGGCAGGCGTACCCGGCCATGAACCGCGCATTGCAGGAACGATCGTTTACCCGAACCTTATTGTCGTAACGGGCTTGGTGCTGCTTACGGCAGCGGGATGGTGGCTCGGGCGAAGCCCATCGCCAGACCGATGATTGCGGCCAGCGGGCGCAGTTGCCCGTCAGCTGCGAACGCGCCCGCTCCCCTTGCGTTCCCAGGGAAGGTGTGGGAAGCTTCCCTTTGAAGCATAGGGGAGCAATGGAAAAAGCCCAACTTGACCTGGTTCGCGGCACTCTGGACTTAGTTATTCTCAAGGCGCTAGTGTGGGGTCCGTTACACGGATACGCGATTACGAATCTGATTCGGCGCCGGACCGATGACGCTCTGCTGGTCGAGGAAGGGACGCTGTACCCGGCTTTATGGCGACTGGAAGGCAAAGGCCTGGTTAAGGCCGAATGGGGCTTGTCGGAGAACAATCGCAAGGCAAAGTTTTATCAGCTCACAGCGGAAGGGCGCCGGCATCTGCGGCGGGAAATTAAGACGTGGGAAGCGTATACGGCGGCTCTGGGCAAGATGCTGGACGCGACGCAATCTCCGATGGCGGAGGAGAGTTGATGCCTGACGTTCCATTGTGGCGGCGTTATGCACGCCTGTTCGGCCCCGACCTCAAAGCCGATGTGAATGACGAGTTGCGGTTTCATCTGGAGGCCAAGGTGGACGATCTTGTGGCCCAGGGTTGGAGCCCCAAGGCTGCGCAAGAGGAAGCCGAGCGGCAGTTCGGCGATTTCAAATCCGTGCAAGAGGCGGGCGAGAAACTAGGCCGGGAAAGGCAGCGGAAGATGCAACGCAAAGACTACTGGGGCGAATGCTGGCAGGACATCCGCTATGGATTCCGGACTTTGAAGAGGGACCCTTCCTTTGCGATTATTACTGCGCTGATACTGGGCCTGGGGATTGCAGCGAATACATCGGTCTTCAGTGTAGTGAACACGGTTTTGCTGCGGCCCCTGCCATTTCCGGACGCGCAACAACTTACGTGGTTCAAGGCAGGGCGGGCATTGGAACCGGGGAAGCGTGAAGCGGCGGGGCTCTCCGGAGTGACGTACACGGTCGCTGCATTTGAGGAGTTTCAGCGGCACAATCGATCTTTTCAGAGCATCACCGGCTACAACCCATTTTTCGGCAACAGTGAATATACCCTGACTGGACGGGGCGAGCCGGAAGCGGTCGACGGCGTGATGGTGGCCGAAAACTTTTTTCAAGTCCTGGGAGTGCGCCCCGCATTGGGCCGGCTTTTTCTTCCGGCGGAATGCAAGAAAGGTGGCAAGCAGGCAGTACTGCTCAGCGATGCGTTCTGGCGACACAGGTATGGCGGTGACCCGGCGATCGTGGGACAGACTATCACGCTGAGTAAGCATTCCCTGACAGTGGTGGGCGTCCTGCCACCAACATTCGACTTCGGTTCGGTGTTCTCACCCGGCCTGAACATCGACCTTTATGTTCCCGCCGTTATGGATGAGATCCGTAACTGGGGAAATACGCTGGCAGTCGTTGGACGTTTGAAGCCGGGGGTTTCGGTGGCCCAGGCACAGGTCGAGGCGGACATTCTCTTTCCTCAGCTACGGGCCGCTCACAAGGAATGGTTCATGGATTACTCCTCGACCATTACCGGGCTCAAAGAATTTGTCAGCGGCAAGTTGCGGCGTTCACTGATAGTTTTATGGTCCGCGGTGGGCCTGATCATGCTGATTGTGTGCGTGAACTTGTCGAATCTGCTTCTGGCACGCGCGGCAGCACGAAGCAAGGAATTCGCGATGCGTCGTGCGCTGGGCGCAAGCAGGGCAAGGCTGCTTCGGCAACTGTTGGCGGAAGGCATGGTGCTGACTGCCGCGGGCGCCGCGCTTGGCGTGTGCCTGGCGTTCGTTCTGGCGATGTATGTCGCTCATCAGGGTTCGATAGCGCTGCCGCTGTTGAGCAGTGTGAGAGTGGACGGCGCGGCGCTGGGCTGGACTCTGCTGCTGACAGTGACCGTTTCGATGCTGTTCGGGTTAGTTCCGGGACTCAGAATAGCAACGGGAAATATTCAAGACACGTTAAAGGACAGTGGACAAGGGATGAGCGCCGGCCGCCAGCACGAGCGATTGCGCGGAGGGATGGTGATCTCAGAGGTGGCCCTGGCCTGCGTGTTGCTGGCAGGGGCGGGTTTACTGCTGAGAAGTTTTTTGAGAGTTCTGGATGTGGATCTCGGATTTCAGCCGGCCCGGGCCGCCACGATGAAAATTGATTACGATGCGGGTGACGGAGCGCGTCGCGGGGTGGTTTTGCAGGAGATGTTGCGGCAGATCAGCCTGATTCCCGGAATCGAATCGGCCGGCGTGACGGATATGCTTCCACTCGGACGCAATCGGAGTTGGGGGTTCAAAGCAAAGGGGAGAGCGTACGCCAAGGGCGAAGACCTTAGTGCGTTGGTCCGCATAGTGACTCCGGGCTATCTGAGCGCAATGGGAATGCGTTTGCAGGACGGGCGTGACTTCAGCTGGCAAGACGGGCCGAAGAATCAGCCGGTTGTCATCATCAACCGCGCCGCCGCCCGCCGATTTTGGCCCGCGGAAAGGGCGTTGGGGCGGATGGCGATCATCAATCAAACGGATTTTCGAGTCATTGGCGTGATCTCTGACGTGCGAGAGAACAGTCTGGAAGTGTCGGCTGCTCCCGAGATGTACCTGGCGGTTACGCACGCAGATCCTGAGGGAGCGGAGTTGGTGGTGCGGAGTAAACTGCCGCCCGCTGCCCTTTCTGCAAGTGTGATGGAGGTACTGCGGACCTTGAACCCGGCACAGCCTGCCGCCGAGTTGCGGCCGCTTCGACAGATTGTGGACCGAGCGGTCTCGCCGCGGCGTTTCTTTGTCATGCTTGTGGCTAGTTTTGCGGTGCTTGGCCTGGTATTGGCAGCGGTGGGAATTTACGGTGTTATTTCCTATTCAGTGACCCGGCAGAAACACGAGATCGGGATACGAATGGCTTTGGGAGCAACCGGGGCGCGAGTGCAGTTCGACGTCGTTGCCAAGGCTCTGCGATTGGCCCTGATCGGAATTGCTCTGGGCACGGCCGGATCTCTAGCGGCGACGAAATGGATCGCGTCCCTTCTGTTTAATATGGAGCCTACCGATCCGGTGACCTTTAGTGGAATCATTGGGTTGCTGGCCGTTGCGGCATTCGTCGCGGGATATATTCCGGCACGGCGAGCTTCGAGAATCGACCCGATGACTGCGCTACGCGCAAATTAGCCGTCGAGTTGATTCGTATGCGAGCGGAATTCGGGGGTAGTGAAAGTGAGGGCGTTGACATTAGCGATCTGCAAATGTAACAACACCTGCCATTTCTCTTTTGGTTGCGCAAGTCGCGATAGACCGCACCTATTCGTTTACAGCAGGGCTCACCGTCAGAATGCCGGCTGCTGACTCGCCAGATTACCTTGAGGTGCGTCAATCGGCGTGCAAAATCTGCGTTAAATAGCGCAATTTGTTTTTGAAGCCACGAGGCTTCGCTGTGGAATAAATGGCGAGTGACGTGCAGAAGGCACGCTTGAGTCAGGCCAGCCCAAATCGGCTATGTCCCAGCCGTGGCATAAACAACCGTGTCCGTCGTTGTCTGGTTCAGGGGAAAAGGAGATTTATTCTATATGCTCAAACACCAGTGTTCGACGGGCGGTAAATTCTTGTGTCTTGTGGCGCTAGCGGTCGCGCTTAGCGCTTCCGGGGCACGTGCCGCTGAGTCCAATGCGCCGCTGACTAAGCAACAGGTTAAGGCATTGATCAAAACGGCCAAGACACCTGAGGATCATATGAAACTGGCTCGCTTTTACTGGTATGAGGCCGACCGGCTGAAATCGGAAGCCAAGGATCACGAAGAGATGGAAGCGGATTATGCGGAGAACCCGAGCAATCATCCTGTTCCGAAGTGGCCAACGCTCGGCCAGCACTGCAAAGCTCTGTCCGCGGACTATCGAAAAGCAGCGGCAGAAGCTGAGCAGATGGCTTCCTTGCACGAGGAGATGGCCAAGGCTGCCAAAAAGTAACTAATCGATGGGCGGATGCTTTGCGCCTCCGCCCAACTGCACAATCGTTGACGCGCGCGATCTTGGTGGGTAGTAGAGTTCGCCGGGTTGCGCATGGTTGTCACGCTCCGTCCCTGGGCCCGGCTGGTTTCATCGGAAGAGGAGATAGGATGGACTCTGAAAATGAGAGCTATTCTTCTGTTCGTGGTGGCGGCGGGGCTGGCGAGTGGTCAGCAGGCAAAAGTGCTTACGGCTCGTCAGGTAGTGAGCCTTATTCAGGAGCACGTCGGTGTTCCGTGGACGGGCGAGACAGTCGATACGTTCAAGGCGGGAGATCCCGATACTCCGGTGACCGGGATCGCTACTACGATGATGGCGACGTTTGATGTTCTGAAACGGGCGGCGGCTCAGAATGCCAATTTCGTCATCACGCACGAGCCGACCTTCTACAGTCACCAGGACAAAACGGAGGCGTTTGCAGCGGCGAACGATCCGGTGTGGCGGGAGAAAGAAGACTTCATCAAGGCACATCACATGGTGGTCTGGCGGTTCCATGATCATTGGCACATGCGGCGGCCTGACGGCATATTGACCGGGATGGCGCAGGCGCTCGGTTGGGAACATTACGAGAATGCGGAGACGCCGAACTTGTTTGCTCTGCCGCAAACGAGCCTGCGCGGGCTCGCCAAAAGTATCCAAGAGAAGATCGGGATCAAAGTTGTTCGAGTGGTGGGGAATCCGGACTTGCAGGTGACGCGGATTGCGCTGGTGCCTGGCGCGTCGGGTCCGCAGAAGCATTTACAGTTTCTGAGGCGTAACGATGTGCAGGTGCTCGTGATCGGCGAAGTACCGGAGTGGGAAACGATCGAGTACGTTTCCGATGCAGCGGCAGAGGGCAGACAGAAAGCACTGATCCTGATGGGACACATTCCGTCGGAACAGGCCGGGATGAAGTACTGCGCGGAGTGGCTTAAAACGTTTATCACAGGCGTGCCGGTCGCGTTTGTGAAAACGGCTGAGCCCTTCTGGATGCCGTAGGATATCCTGACGACCTTAGCTGATAGCATGTTGCTCATGCTCAAAGCGCTTTGCCTGTTGCTCGCCGGATTGAGTACGATGCCGGCCGTTGAACTTTCCGTCAAGAAGTCCCTGAACCTGGGTGCGATCAAAGCGATGGTCGCGGCTGCCGAAGCAGAGGCCGCGAAGAGAAACGTGCAGGTGACGATTTGCGTTGTGGACGACAGCGGCAACCTGCTCTTTTTGGAGAAGGCCGACGGGGCTTCGCTGAATACGATCGATTTCGCGCAGAAAAAGGCGAGGCATGCCGCCTTTTATCGCAGCCCGTCGAAGAACGGAGCGGATACGGTGAAGAAGGGTGACATGACGGTGCTCGATTTTCCGCAGTATTTTCCGAATCAAGGCGGATTACCCATTAAGGTGGATGGCCAAACCATTGGAGGAATTGCGGCCAGCGGCGCTAAATCGGAGATCGACGAGGCTATCGCGCAGGCAGGGCTCGATGCGCTGCTGAAGCCGTAACCAGTACCGTGCGTTGTGCTTAGGGGAACAGGTCCGACTTCCGTTACGGTGTGTCCAGTTTGACGAAGGCGGCGTGTTGGGCCAGGCTGCGTTGCGCGGCATCCATGAACTCAAATATTTCGAGGGTGTCGTCGTTCGGCACAGGAGGAGTTTTGCTCTGCATGAAACTGACGATTTCCTTGACCAGGGGTACGTAGCTGAACGAGAAGTCCGGGTTCGCGTTCAGGCCTTTATTCTTGTCAAACACAACGGCTCCATATTTTCCGTAGGGCCGTTGGAGATGGATAGTTCCGAGGCGACCGTCTTTCCAGCGTCCGGTTATGACGTCCGAATCGCCGGAGGATATTCGGGAGACTTCCGCGCAGCCGGTTCCGAACAGCGTATAGAGCATCTCGACACCGTGGATGCCGTACCAGGAGAGATCGAGTTGGTGATGCGGTTCAAACGGGCCGGGCGCCCACACTATCGCGCTGATCATATCGGGCGTTCGCATGGCGGCGATCGGGCTGTAGCGCAGCGAGGACGAGCTGAACCAAGGGACGTTGTGCTCGCGGGCGAGGCGCGCGATTTCTCTGGCATCGCTAAGCGTGGAGGCCAAGGGCTTATCGATGAACATGGGCTTGCCGCATGCCATAGCTTCGCGAAACTGCGGGAGGTGGGCACGGCCATCGACGCTTTCCAGAAGCAGGCCGTCCACTGCGGGACAAAGCTGTTTGATTTCCGCCACGAGTTGAACGCCCCACTTGTCTTTCAGCTCGGCTGCGTACTTATCGACACGGGAAGAACTCTGCTCGATGTCGGGGCTTCCGCCTTTCCACGCCGCGACGATGCGGGCGCCTGCGATGTGGTCAGGGCTGGCAGGGTCGTTGAGCACCCGGGCGAAGGCGACCGAGTGAGAAGTATCGGTTCCTATGATGCCGAGGCGCAAATCGGCTGCGGAGAGCGGGACGGTCAACAAGAGGAGAGCTAGACAGGCGAGAAGCATGCATTGAGAATACTAACCCATAGAAGTAGCCGAACATTTTGACCGAGAGTGATATAGTTGCGCGGATGCCATTCTCAGCCAGGGCCTGGCGGCCGATTTCAGGACCTCAGCGTTTCGCCCTATTACTTTTGATCGCATCGCCTTTGACCGTCGTGGCCCAGCAATCTACGACGAAGCCCGCCGGCAATGTTTCTCCCCCGGTGCATTTGACGGCTGAGCAAGATCATCAGCGAATTATGGATCTTCTTCATATCCAATCGCTGCGGCCCGGAGCGGATCCACATCATCCCGACGCTCCTAACGCCGTGAATTACGACGAAGCGAAGGCCAATCCTTACACGAAGCTGCCGGACCCGCTGGTGTTGAATAACGGCCAGAAGGTCACGACACCGGCAATGTGGTGGAACGAGCGGCGTCCGGAGATTGTGGAGTACTTCAACAGGGAAGTGTATGGCCGCATGCCGGAGAACGCACCGGGCGTTCATTGGGAGGTAACGAGCACGGCGCGGGAGACGAACGGGACGGTACCGGTGATCACAAAGAAGCTGATAGGGCATGTGGACAATTCGTCGTACCCGCTGGTGACGGTGAACATTCAGTTGACGTTGACGACTCCGGCGAACGCGACGGGTCCGGTGCCCGTGATGATGGAGCTGGCCTTCGTTTTTCCTCCAGGATTCAAACCGCCCGCGGGGATGATCCAGCCGGGACCGACATGGCAGCAGCAAGTGTTAGCGAAGGGCTGGGGTTACGCCGTGCTGATTCCGACGAGCATTCAAGCCGACAATGGCGCGGGGCTTACGGAGGGCATCATCGGGCTGGTGAACAAAGGGCAGCCTCGCAAACTGGACGATTGGGGCACATTGCGCGCCTGGGGCTGGGGCGCGAGCAGGGCTTTAGATTATTTCGAGACCGACAAAGCGGTGGATGCGAAGAGGGTCGGTATTGAAGGCCATTCGCGGTATGGCAAAGCGGCGCT